>DAIUFU010000068.1:0-11056 GCA_036844405.1 Burkholderiaceae bacterium
GATGCGCGTTTCGCCCTGTCCTTCGATTACCGGGTCAAGCGCCATTTCGGTGCGATGGTCGAATACCAGCCGATGATCCAGCCGTATTTCTGGTGGAGCAGTTTCGGTCCGCACATGGGGCTGACGATCGGTGGACCGTTTCCCTGGTGGGGCACGCCGTACGTCCCGGTCGCCAGTGACCGGATCTGGTACGACTATCGCCTGCGGGTCTGGATCGAGGATCGTTCGGTGCAACCGGCGCACCGGGTCTACGAAGCCAGTGCGGCCGCCGACAGCTATGTGCCGGAAGCCGGCGAAGTCCTGCCTCTGCTGGCGCGCGCCCTGTTCACCGATTTTCCGGGCACCAACGGCGCCACGCGGCGCGTGACCGTGCCGCGCGCGCAATAGGACTGGTCGCAATGCCCCGCATCCGTTCGCTGCTCGTCGCCAACCGCTCGGAGATTGCCATTCGCGTGATGCGCGCGGCGGCGGAACTGGGCATGCGAACCGTGGCGATCCATTCGCACGAGGACCGTTTCTCCCTGCATCGTTTCAAGGCCGACGAGAGTTACCGCGTCGGTCACGGGCAAAAGCCGCTGCAGGCGTATCTCGATATCGACGACATCCTGCGCGTCGCGCGCCAGGCGCGGGTAGATGCGATTCATCCGGGCTACGGCTTCCTGTCGGAGAACCCCGAGTTTGCGCGCGCCTGCCAGCGTGCCGGAATCCTCTTCGTCGGCCCGACCCCCGAGGTGATGGTGACCCTCGGCAACAAGGTCGCCGCGCGCGCCGCCGCCGTGGCCGCCGGCGTACCCGTAGTGCCGGCCACGGGACCGTTGCCGGATGATCCCGGACGCGCCCGGGCCATGGCCGATGCGCTCGGCTATCCGTGCATGCTCAAGGCGAGCTGGGGCGGCGGCGGACGCGGGATGCGCGTGATCGAATCGGCGGCCGGGCTCGAGGCGCAGATCGGTTCGGCACGGCATGAGGCGAAAGCGGCTTTCGGCAACGACGAGGTCTATCTGGAAAAGCTCGTGCGTCGCGCCCGCCACGTCGAGGTGCAGGTGCTCGGCGATCTGTACGGCAACCTGGTGCACCTGTACGAACGCGACTGTTCGGTGCAGCGGCGCAACCAGAAGGTGGTCGAACGTGCGCCCGCCCCCTGGCTGGATGAGGGCGCGCGCGAGCGGCTGTGCGAGGCGGCCTTGCGCCTGATGCGCAGCGTCGGCTATACCCATGCGGGCACGGTCGAGTTCCTGACGGATGCCGACACCGGCGAATTCCATTTCATCGAGGTCAACCCGCGCATCCAGGTAGAGCATACGGTGACCGAGCAGGTCACCGGCATCGACATCGTGAAAGCGCAGTTGCGCATCAGCGAGGGCATGCGTATCGGCGGACCGGCAGACGCCGGCAGGCTGTCATCGGGCGTCGGCGCCAGCGCCGGATCGGCTGCGGTTGCAGGCGGGCTCGACGGTTCCCGGGAAGATTGCGATGCGGCCGTGCCGGAGCAGGCGCTGATCCGTTTGAACGGGCACGCGTTGCAGTGCCGGATCACCACCGAGGATCCGGAGAACGCCTTTCGCCCCGATTACGGACGCATCACTGCCTATCGCAGCGCGGCCGGCTTCGGCTTGCGCCTGGATGGCGGGACCGCGTATACGGGCGCCGTGATCACGCCGTACTACGACTCGCTGCTGGTGAAGGTGACGGCATGGGCGCCGACGCCGCAGGAGGCCATCCGGCGGATGGATCGCGGCCTGCGCGAGTTCCGCATCCGCGGCGTGGCGACGAATCTGCAGTTCGTCGAGAACGTCATCAATCATCCGGACTTCGTCGCCGGCCGGGTGACGACCCGTTTCATCGACGAGACACCGGAGCTGTTCCGCTTCAAGCCGCGTCGCGACCGCGCGACGCGGCTGTTGCGTTTCATCGGCGAGGTGACGGTCAACGGCCATCCGGACCTGAAGGGCCGCCAGCCACCCGACCTTGCCCGGCATGAACTGTCGCTGCCGCCGCCGTCGCTGCTTGCGGCCGTCGAACCGGTACCGCCTGGCCCGCGCGAGCGCCTGCTGGCGGACGGTCCGGAACGATTCGCGCGCTGGATGTTCGAGCAGCCGCGCGCGCTGCTCACCGACACGACGATGCGCGATGCGCACCAGTCGCTGCTGGCCACCCGCATGCGCACGATCGACATGCTGCGCATCGCACCGTATTACGCCCGTGCGCTGCCCGGACTGTTCTCGCTCGAGTGCTGGGGCGGGGCGACGTTCGATGCTTCGTTGCGCTTCCTGAAGGAAGATCCCTGGGAGCGCCTGACGCGGCTGCGCGCGGCGGTCCCGAACATTCTGCTGCAGATGTTGCTGCGCGGCAGCAATGCGGTCGGCTACACGAATTATCCGGACGACATCGTGCGCTGGTTCATCCGGCAGGCGGCCGCGGCCGGAATCGATCTGTTCCGCGTCTTCGATTCGCTCAACCAGGTCGACAACATGCGCGTGGCCATCGACGCCGTCCTCGAAGCCGGGGCGCTGTGCGAAGGCGCCATCTGCTACACGGCCGATCTGCACGACCCCGCGCGGCCGAAATATTCGCTGCCGTATTACCTCGACGCGGCGCGCCGGCTGCAGCAGGCCGGCGTGCACGTGCTCGGCATCAAGGACATGGCCGGTGTGTGCCGGCCGCGTGCGGCGCGCGAACTGGTGCACGCCCTGCGCAGCGAGACCGGCCTGCCGGTGCATTTCCACACCCACGACACCAGCGGCGGCGCGGTCGCGTCGGTGCTGGCGGCGCTCGACGGTGGCGCCGCCGCGGTCGACGGCGCAATGGATGCAATGAGCGGGCTGACGTCGCAGCCGAATCTCGGCACGATCGTCGCGGCGCTCGAAGGCGGGCCGCGCGATCCGGGAATCGACCGGGACGCGATGCAGGCGATCTCGCATTACTGGGAGAGTGTGCGCGCGCTCTATGCGCCGTTCGAGGCCGGCATCCGGGCCGGTACGTCCGACGTCTACCGGCACGAGATGCCGGGCGGACAGTACACGAATCTGCGCGAGCAGGCGCGCGCGCTCGGCCTCGAACGGCGCTGGCCCGAGATCGCCCGCGCCTATGCCGAGGTCAACCGGATCTTCGGCGACATCGTCAAGGTGACTCCGACCTCGAAGGTCGTCGGCGATCTGGCCCTGCACATGGTCGCCAACGACCTGTCGGGCGACGACGTCGTCGATCCGCAGCGCGAGGTCGCCTTTCCCGAAAGCGTGGTCGCCCTGTTTCGCGGGGAACTCGGCTTTCCGCCCGACGGCTTTCCGCCGGCGTTGTCGCGCAAGGTGTTGCGCTGCGACAGTGCGCGGCCGATCGAGCCCGAGCCGCCAACGCCGTATCGGCCGGGCGATCGCCTGCCGCCGGTGGATCCCGACGCGCTGCGGGCACAGGCAGCGAAGGCGATCGGGCGGCAGGTCGATGACAATGAAGTCGCTTCCTGGGCGATGTATCCGAAAGTGTTCGGGGACTATGCCGCGCATCGGCGCACGTATGGCGACGTATCGGCCCTGCCGACACAGACGTTCTTCTACGGCATGCGTGAAGGCGAGGAAATCGCGATCGACATCGATCGCGGCAAGACCCTGATCGTGGCGATGCAGGGGGTGGCACCGGCCGACGACAATGGTGTCGTGCGCGTCTTTTTCGAACTCAACGGCCAGGCGCGCACGATGCGCATCGACCAGGCCGGCGCCAGCCGCGTGCAGCGCCGGCCCCAGGCGCGCGTCGACGATCCGGCGCACGTGCCGGCACCGATGCCCGGGATGATCGTCAGCGTGGCCGTCCAGCCGGGTCAGGCGGTGCGCTCGGGCGATGCGCTGCTGTCGATCGAAGCCATGAAAATGGAGACGCGCATCCGCGCCGAACGCGATGCCAGTGTGCGCGCCGTGCACGTCAAGCCGGGCGATGCGGTCGATGCGCACGATCTGCTGATCGAACTCGATCTCGCGCCGTCGGCCGGCCACGCGCAGGAGGGTGATCGGGTGTCAGTGGACGAGGACGGGCTCGAGCGGACGTGAGCCGACGTGACCGGACAGGCGGGACGGGCAACCGACAGCGTGCCGATCGGACCGACGCGGCGGGGGCGGCGGGGGCGGCGGGGGCGGCGGATTGGCCGCCGGTGACGGCCGTACACCGTCTGCCGTTTCGTGCTCCGTTCGACTGGCCGCGCACACTCGGCTTTCTGGCCGTCCGCTGCATCCCCGGAGTGGAGACGGTCGTTGGCGATTCGTACGTGCGCACGGTACGCTGGGTCGTCGACGGGGCGGATCGGCATGGCCGGCTGCGGGTCTCATCACGGCCCGGATGCTCCGCGCTGCAGGTGGAGCTGACTCCGACTCTGTACGGCGCGACGCAGCCGATCCTGAATCACCTGCGCGCCGTCTTCGACCTCGATCTGGACATGTCGCAGCCGCTGGCCGTTTTGCCGGCCGACACGCCGATGCACGGTCCGATGCGCATCGTCGGCAGCTTCGACGGCTTCGAACTGGCGCTGCGCGCGATCATCGGTCAGCAGATCAGCGTCAAGGCCGCGCGCACCGTGATCGGGCGCATCGTCGAACGGCTGGGTGCAGTGCTCGGGGAAGAACCGGTCAGCAGCGGGGCGGGCCGCGTCTTTCCGTCGCCGGCCGCACTGGCGCAACTCGATGAGACGGCCATTGCCGCCTTCGGTACCAGCCTGCGCCGGGCGCAGACGATCCGTCTGCTGGCAACGGCGATGGCCTCGGGCGAAATCGTCCTGATGCCCGGGGTCGCGCCCGAACCGATGATCGATCGCCTGTGTGCGCTGCCGGGCATCGGCGACTGGACGGCGCAGTACATCGCGCTGCGCGCACTGTGCTGGCGTGATGCGTTTCCGGCCGGCGATCTGGCCGTGCTGCGCGCGCTCGACGTGCGCACGCCGGCGGCCGCGCGGACGATCGCCCGCGCCTGGCGTCCCTGGCGCGCGTATGCGGTGATGAACCTGTGGGGCCGCTTGTCGGCCGGGCGCTGACGCCGGGCGCCGATCGTTTCCCGGAAATCCGGCCGGTTGACCCCTGTCAAAACGGGCCGCGCATGATTTGGGCACGATGGCGCGATGAATGTTCCAGCAGATGGCGTCGTTTCCCTGTGCGAGTTGCTCGGCGCAACGCTTGCCCTTCGCCGCCAGTCCTCGTCGCGGTATCGGCAACTGGCGGTTTCGTCGCAAGGCAACGGCGAGGCCGGGTGGCAGCGCGCGTTTTCGCAGCTTGCCGTGAGCGAAGCGGAATTTGCCGCGCGCATCGAGAATGCCCTCGCGGGCATCGATGCGGATTCGGTCCTGTCCGAACAGATCGCCTGGGCGGAGCCGGACCCTTCTTCCATGCCGGCCCTGCCGGACTCCCCGGCGGCCGCGCTCGGGGTTGCGCGCTACAATGAACGCTGCATGCGTGCCGTGTTCGAACATCTGGCGGCGACGTCGTCGATCGAATCGGTGCGGATGCGCGCGCTGGAAATGGCACTGGCCGAAAGCCGTCACCTGTCGTCGATCGAAAAGCTGCTGGCGCCGTTGCAGACTGCCGACTGCGGCGGCCCGCAACGGCGGTGAAGCGGTCGGTTCAGGCGTCCGGTTTCAGACCTTCCGTTTCGGCCGGCCCGATCCCGCATCTGATCCGGATCGGCACTGCCGGACGATACGGGGCGGGCGGTGACGGACGGGGGAACGACACGCAGCTTCCCCGGGATCCGGGTCCGCCGCGTTCCGGGCGGCCGAAGGCCGGCGCGTCCGATCGAACCGATCCGCAAGCGAGACCCTGTTGGACGAAGTCGAATCGATACCGCATCTGCGTGAAACGCTGCTGTTTCTCGCGCTTGCCGGCATTCTCGTCCCGTCGCTGCAGCGCCTGAAAGTCGGGCCGGTCCCCGGATATCTCGCGGTCGGAATGCTGCTCGGGCCGTTCGGACTGGGTCGCCTGGCCACCGGAACGGATGCCTTCGGCAAGGCGCTGAGCTGGCTGGCTTTCCCTCATTTCGAGGCGATCTCGATTCTGGCCGGCATCGGCGTCGTCTTCCTGATGTTCACGATCGGCCTCGAGCTGTCGGCGCGTCGCCTCTGGTCGATGCGACGCTGGGTGTTCGGCGCCGGCATGGCGCAGGTCGGCATCACCGCCGGACTGATCTTCGTCCTGCTCGATACCTTTGGCGTCGAGCGTGGCCAGGCGCTGGTCATCGGCCTGGCGCTGTCGTTTTCCTCGACGGCCGTCGTCATGCAGATGCTGGTTGCGCGCCACGAACTGCAAAGCCCGCTCGGTCAGGCTTCGTTTGCCATCCTGCTGCTCCAGGATCTGGCCGTCGTGCCGGTGCTCATTCTCGTGTCCCTGCTGGCGGTCCCCGGTCAGGGGCCGGTCGGCATGGTCGCCTCGCTCGCACTGGCCAAGGCGGCTTTCGCCATCATTGCCATCTTCCTGCTCGGACGCATGGGGATCGGGCCGCTGTTTCGCAAGTTCACCGCGAACCGGCAGGCCGACACCTTCATGGCGCTGATCCTGCTGGCCTCGCTGAGCATTGCCTCACTGACCTGGCTGGCCGGACTGTCGATGGCGCTGGGCGCGATGCTGGCCGGCCTGCTGCTGGCTGAAACCGAATATCGCCATCAGGTGATCGTGATGGTCGAGCCGTTCCGCGGCCTGCTGATGGGTGTCTTCTTCCTGTCGGTCGGGATGTCGATCGATCCGCTGGCGATCCTGCACCAGCCGTTCAGCCTGCTGGCGGCGATTGCCGGCCTGTTCGTGGTCAAGACGCTGGTCACGGCACTGATCCTGCGGCTGGGACGCATGCCGCGCATGAAGGCCCTGCACGGTGGTCTGCTGCTCGGCCAGGGGGGCGAATTCGCTTTCGTCGTCTTCGGCGTCGCGACGACGCTCGGCCTGCTCGATGCCGCGCGGGGCGGCTTCCTGATGCTGGTGGTCGGGCTGTCGATGTTCATCGCCCCCTTCGTGGCCGCCTGGGGGCGGCGGCTGGAGCAGCGCCAGGGCCGGCCGGTGTCCGCCGCTGCCGACGGGGCTGCCGGAGCGGACGGGTCAGTCGAAGGCGGGCCGGGCGCGCCGGCCGTACCCGCCGGCGGCGGGCATATCGTCATTGCCGGATTCGGTCGCATCGGGCAGTCGATGACCAACCTGTTCGACGCGCATGCCATCGCCTGGCTCGCGATCGATCCCGATCCGCATGTCGTCTCGCCGTTTCATGCACGCGGGCAACCGGTCTTCGTCGGCGACGCGAGCCGCGCCGATCTGCTGCGCCAGCTCGATCTGCCGCATGCCGGTGCCGTCGTGCTCACGATGGACGAGCCGATCGCCGCGGTACGCGCCGTGCGCGCGATCCGCAGCGAAGCGCCGGATGTCACCATTTATGTGCGTGCGCGCGACGAGCAGCACGCCGGCACGCTCTATTCGGCCGGTGCCGACGATGTCATCCTGGAGACGTTCGAGCCGGCGCTGCAACTGGCGGCACTGGCACTCGAGCACAGCGGCATCGCCGAGCAGAAGGTGCACGAAAGCCTGATGAACGAGCGCGCCGAGCGCATCCGCGCGTATCGCGACCAGCCCGCCCCGGGATGAGCACCGGGGTGGTGGTCGCAATGTGCGCGTCAGCGCGCTCGCCGGCTGCGCGTGTTACTCAGTCCTCGAACGGCAGGCCGACGTAGTTCTCGGCCAGCGAAGTGGAGGCCGCCACCGAGCCGGTCAGGTAGTGCAGTTCGGTCTCCTGGATCTTCTGGCCGAATTCGCCGGTGTCGGGGAAGCGGTGCATGATCGAGGTCATCCACCAGGAGAAGCGCACCGCCCTCCAGACCCGCCGCAGGCACTTGTCGGAATAGGCGTCGATTTCCGTCATCGAGCCGTTGCGGTAGTGATCGATCAGCGCACGCGACAGATAGCGCACGTCGCTGGCGGCCAGGTTCAGCCCCTTGGCGCCGGTCGGCGGCACGATGTGCGCCGCGTCGCCGGCAAGCAGCAGGCGGCCGAAGCGCATCGGCTCGGCGACGAAACTGCGCAGCGGAGCGATGCTCTTCTCGATCGACGGGCCGGTGATCATCGTGCGTGCCGCCTCGGGGTCGACGCGGCGCCTGATCTCCTCCCAGAAGCGCTCGTCGGACCAGTCCTCCACCTTTTCTTCCAGCGGCAACTGGATGTAGTAGCGGCTGCGCGTGCGCGAGCGCATGCTGCACAGCGCGAAGCCGCGCGGATGGTTGACGTAGATGAGCTCTTCAGCCACCGGCGGCACGTCCGCGAGCAGGCCGAGCCAGCCGAACGGAAACACGCGTTCGTATTCCTTCACGGCATTGCGCGGGATCGTCTGCCGGCTGACGCCGTGAAAACCGTCGCAACCGGCGATGAAGTCGCATTCGATCTCGTGCGTCACGCCATCCTTGCGGTAGCGGACCTTCGGGCGCTGGCCGTCGAAATCGTGGATCGAGACGTCTTCCGCCTCGTACACCGTGCGCCCGCCTTCGGCGGCACGCACTTCCATCAGGTCGCGCGTGACCTCCGTCTGGCCGTAGACCATGACATGCTTGCCGCCCGTCAGGTCGGCCAGGTCGATGCGGTGACGGATGCCGTCGAAGCACAGGTTGATGCCGCCGTGCACCAGTCCTTCGGCGTGCATCCGCTCGCCGATCCCGGCCTCGTCGAGCAGGTCGACGGCCACCTGTTCGAGCACACCCGCACGGATGCGCCCGAGCACGTACTCGCCGCTGCGCCGCTCGAGAATGATGGCGTCGATGCCGGCGCGAAACAGCAACTGTCCGAGCAGCAGACCGGCGGGGCCTGCACCGATGATCACGACCTGTACGCGCATGATGGTTCCTCCTCGAGAATATGCGTAGGCTTTCGTGCAATGGTACGGCTTCATGCGGGGATAATGCCCACGCAGGCAGCGATGGTTTGGTTTCGGGGCAATCCGGACCGCCTTGCCGACGCGCCCGACGGCTTCCGATGTTCCGATTCGAGAGAAGGGGATCCGCTACATGTTTCGTGATCGTGACGATGCAGCACGACAACTGGTGCAGGCGCTTGCACCGATCGTGGGGGAGGGATCCCCGGGGCAGAGGCCTCCGGGACAGAGGCCCCTGATCCTGGCCGTGCCGCGTGGCGCGGTGCGCATGGGGCGCCAGATCGCGGATGCGCTCGGTGGTGATCTGGACATCGTGCTCGTGCGCAAGATCAGCGCCCGCTACCAGCCGGAACTTGCCCTGGGAGCGATCGATGAACAGGGTGAAGTGCACTGGACGTCCGCCGAGGCGGCACGGCGCACCGATCCGATGTGGCTCGAATACGAGAAGCGCCAGCAACTCGAACTGCTGCAGCGCCGCCGCGAGCGCTACCGGGCCGGGCGCGCGCCACTGGACCCGGCCGGCAGAGTGACGATCATCATCGATGACGGACTGGCGACGGGCTCGACCATGATCGCCGCCCTGAATGCGATCCGTGCGCGCCGGCCGGCGCGACTGATCTGCGCGGTGCCGGTCGGTGCCCCGGACAGCGTGCGGCGCGTGACGCCCTGGGCGGATCAGGTGATCTGCCTGGAAACACCAGCCGACTTTCGTGCGGTGTCATTGCACTTCGAGGAATTTCCGCAACTCGACGACGAGGACGTCGTGCGGGCGCTGGCGCCGCCGGAAGCGGCGCCGGGCCAGCCGGTGGCGGAGTAGGAGCTGCGGGCGCTCAGCGGTCCTGCGCGTACAGGCTGCCGCTGGCCATCGGATCGCAACGCGCCGCATCGGCGATGCCGGGCAGCGGCTCGTCGCTCCACTCGTCGCATCCGCTGCGGCCATCGGTGCGCGGGCCCCACCAGGCCGGACCCATGTACACGAGCACGAGCCCCCAGGCGGCGATCCAGGCAATCGACGAGAGAGCGAACAGCGTCCCGGCAGGTGCATCGGCGATGCCGGCGGCCGCGCGCAGCAGCGCGGCGAGAATGAGCAGCACCGTGCCGACCGGTGTCCAGAGACGGCGATCGAGCGGGCGGCCGGCATGCATTCGCCCGGCGATGTTCAGCACTGCATAGGTCGACAAGCCCATGGCGCCGACCGCCAGCAGGTGTACACCGCCGCTCGGGGCCAGCGGCAGCCCGAGCAGTGCCGAGCCCATCCAGGCATAGCCCAGCGCCATCAGCCAGTAGACGGCATAGAGCATGCCGGCCCAGCGATCGAACAGCGCCCGGCCGACGTGCCAGTCGTTCAGCAGGTTCAGCACCGCGGCGCCAGCGGCCAGTGCGATCCAGCCGAGGATGGCCGAGTCCGGCAGGAACAGCGTGGCCAGTGCGTGCAGCGCAATCATGGCGATGGCCAGATTCCGTCGCGGCGGTCGCGCCCGGTATTCGTCGAGGTCGTCGTCGTCGCTGTCATCGCCTCCGGTGCGGGCACGCCGGGCGTCGAGCGCGTCGTTGACGATGCGCATCGAGACACGACTCATGGCCACGACGACCAGGATCATCATGGCGTCGATGGCGGCATTGACCCAGCGCACCGGCCAGTCGCCGCGCAGGACGTCGAACCAGAAACCGGCCGTGACCAGTGCGAACGCCGTCAGGCCCCAGAAGAAACCGCGGTGCCGGCGTTGCGGATCGCGCAGCAGCGGGCCGCCGAGCAGTGCCGGCAGGGCGACGGCCAGCGTCGTTTCACAGATGGCCGCCGGCCATGGGCCGATCGTCGCCGAGAACCAGAAGGTCAACCGTGCCGCCAGCCACAGCAGGAAGATGGCCAGCGAGACCGATGCGCCGAACGGGGCGCTGTCGGTGAATTCGGGTACGGCGGTCAGAACGAAACCGGCGATGGCCGCCAGCCCGACACCGAACATCAGTTCGTGCGCGTGCCAGACGATCGGCCCGCCCGGCACCTGCGGCAATGCCGTGCCCAGCGAGAAGGCCGCGCCGGAAAACGCGATGCCGATGAAGGCCCACAGTGCGGTCGCGAGAAAGAGCGGGCGGAACGGACAGGCGAGAACCGGCCACCGGAGTGTCCACGGCGCCTGCGCCTGCGTACCGTTCAGCATCGCGGGGCCTTGCGCACGAACGGCACGACCGA
>DAIUFU010000069.1:0-10565 GCA_036844405.1 Burkholderiaceae bacterium
GCCGACCCGAAGACGACGAAGTACAGCGCCGTCGAGACCTCCGGCGAGACGACACTCTGGAAGACGGTACGGCGCATGCGCATCATCTCGAAGCGGAAGATCGCGGCGATGGCGTGATGATTCATCAGTCGACCCGCCCTTCCGCCTGCGCGGTGCCGCCGTGCACGAGGCGCACGAAGATGTCCTCCAGCGAACTCTGCTCGGTGCGCAGATCGCACCAGTCGATGCCGGCTCCGGCCAGCGCCGCGACCAGTTCGGACACCCCGGTGTCGGTGCGGCGTGCGTCGTAGTGGTACGTCAGCGTGGCGCCGTCGGCCGAGCGCTCGAGCGCAAACGGTGTCAGCGCCGCAGGCACGGCCGCAATCGGCCGGCGCAGTTGCAGCACGAGCTGCTTGCGGCCGAGCTTGCGCATCAGCTCGTGCTTTTCCTCGACGAGCATCAGGCGCCCGGCCTGCAGTACACCGTTGCGATCGGCCATCTCCTCGGCTTCCTCGATGTAGTGCGTGGTCAGGATGACGGTGACGCCGTTGTCGCGCAGCCGGCGCACCAGCGCCCACATCGACTGGCGCAGCTCGACGTCGACGCCGGCGGTCGGCTCGTCCAGGAAAAGCACACCCGGCTCGTGCGACAGCGCCTTGGCGATCAGTACGCGCCGCTTCATGCCGCCCGACAGGGTCAGCAGCTTGTCATCGCGCCGGTCCCACAGCGACAGGTCACGCAGGACCTGTTCCAGATGGCGCGGCGCCGGCGGCTTGCCGAACAGCCCGCGGCTGAACGAAACCGTGCTCCAGACGGTGGCGAAGGCGTCGGTGGTCAGTTCCTGTGGAACCAGTCCGATCCGGGCCCGTGTGTACCGGTAATCGGCGACGTTGTCGCGACCGTCGACGCGCACGTGCCCCTGCGTGGCGGCGACCAGCCCGCAGACAATGCCGATCAGCGTCGTCTTGCCGGCGCCGTTGGGGCCGAGCAGCGCAAAGATCTCGCCGCGGCGTACATCCAGCGACACCGAATCGAGCGCACGCAGCCCCGAAGGATAGTCTTTCGAGACGCGGTCGATCTCGAGGATCACGCGTCCGGTGCCAGCAGTTCCCGCGGCAGGCCGAAGTGCATCGATTCACTGATGCCTTCGAGGCGACGAACCGTGCCGACGCCCAGGTCCTCGAGCCGCTGCAGCAGTTCGGTGACGAGGACTTCCGGTGCCGACGCACCGGCGGTCACGCCGACGCATTTCTTTCCTTCGAGCCAGGCCGGATCAACCTCGGCGGCCGAGCCGACCAGATAGGCTTCGCAGCCCGCCTTCGTTGCCACTTCGCGCAGGCGGTTGCTGTTTGAACTGGTCGTCGAACCGATGACGAGCACGAGGTCGCACTGACGCGCCATCATCTTCACCGCATCCTGGCGGTTCTGCGTGGCGTAGCAGATGTCCTGCTTGTTCGGCGCGACGATGGCCGGGAAACGCTGCCGCAACGCCTCGATGATCGCCCGCGCATCATCGAGCGAGAGCGTCGTCTGCGTCACGTAACCGAGTTTTCCCGGATCGGTGACCTGCAGTCGCGCAACGTCCTCGACCGTCTGGACGAGGAAGATGCCGCCGTCGGCCTGCCCCATGGTGCCGATCACCTCGACATGCCCGGCATGGCCAATCACCACGACTTCGCAACCCTCGCGGCGCAACCGCGCAACCTCAAGGTGCACCTTGGTCACCAGCGGACAGGTCGCGTCGAAAACGCGCAACGGCCGACCGTCGGCCTGTTTGCGTACGGCCTGCGAGACACCGTGGGCGGAGAAGATCAGCACCGCGTCATCCGGTACTTCATCGACCTCGTCGACGAAGATTGCTCCGAGCTCGCGCAGACGACCCACAACGTGTTCGTTGTGCACGATCTCATGCCGGACATAGACCGGTGGACCGAAACGCTCGAGCGCCAGTTCGACGATGCCGATTGCGCGTTCGACACCGGCGCAGAATCCCCGCGGCTGCGCCAGTACTGCCTGTTGCGCCGCCGGCCCGCCGACAGACGCTGCCGCAGCTTGACCGCTGCGCGCCGAAGCGGAATCGTCATGCATTCAGAGCACTCCCAATACGTGGACCTCGAAACACAGGGTCCGGCCCGCCAGCGGATGATTGAAGTCGAGCAAGGCATAGCGCTCGTTCAGTTCACCCAGTACCCCCGCCAGGCGCATGCCGTCCGGACCGGCGATTTCGATCACGTCTCCCGGCTGAACCTCCTCGGGATCGTCGACGTTCGCGTCGAACGACTCGCGCGCCAGCTTCTGCTGCAGTTCGGGATTGCGTTCGCCGAAGGCCTGCGCCGGCGCCAGGTCGAAGCGGCGCTGCTCGCCCTCGGTCATGCCGAGCAGGCATCGTTCGAGCGGCTCGGCCAACTGGCCGAGGCCGAGCTGGACCGTGGCCGGACGTCCGCCAAAAGTGCTGATGACATCGGCGCCGGTGTCGGCGAGACTGAGCCGGTAATGCAGCGTCAGGTGCGAGCCGGCCAGCACGATCGGCACCTGCGCGGAAGTCGTCGGGTTCATCCGTCCCATTTTAGAGGAACACACGTGGCAATCACCGATTGGCCTGCCGAGCACCGGCCGCGCGAGCGTTTGCTGACGGCCGGCGCCGCGCAACTGTCCGATGCCGAGCTGCTCGCCATCCTGCTGCGCACCGGGCGGCGCGGCCGCAGTGCCGTGGAATGCGGCGCCGAACTGCTGGCGCGTTTCGGCGGCCTGCGGCCCCTGCTGAGCGCCACGCACAGCGGCAGCCTGATCGCCACCGGCCTCGGGCCCGCCGGCCGTGCCACGCTGCAGGCCGCCCTCGAGCTGAGCCGGCGCAACCTGCTCGCCAGCCTGCGCGAACGCGATGCACTGGCCTCGCCGGCGTCGGTGCGCACTTTCCTGGCTGCCTGGCTGCGGGATCGCAGCGTCGAGATCTTCGCCGGGCTGTTCCTGGACAGCCAGAACCGGCTCATCGCCGCCGAAGAGCTGTTTCGCGGCACCCTGACACAGACCTCGGTCTACCCCCGGGAAGTGGTGCGCCGTGCGCTCGAACTGAACTGCGCCGCCGTCATCGTCGCGCACAATCACCCGTCCGGCATTGCCGAACCGAGTGCAGCCGACCGCCTGCTCACCGAAACGCTCAAGGCGGCACTGGGGCAGCTCGACATCCCGGTCCTCGACCATCTCATCGTCGGCGCCGAGCGGTGCTTCTCGTTCGCCGAAGCGGGCATTCTGTGAGAAGGTGTGCAATCATCGGCGCCGATCGCTCGCCAAACCGCTCCGGGCAGGCCGCGACGGACGGCACCTGCCCGCATGATTTGCTATAATCAGCGGCTTTTCTCATCCAACCCGGACGACGTACCATGTCCCGAGTCTGTCAAGTCACCGGCAAGATGCCGATGGTCGGCAACAATGTTTCGCATGCGAACAACAAGACCAAGCGCCGTTTTCTGCCTAATCTGCAGAGTCGCCGCTTCTGGGTCGAAAGCGAAAACCGCTGGGTTCGCCTGCGGGTGAGCAATGCCGGGCTGCGGCTGATCGACAAGAAAGGCATCGATCAGGTGTTGGCCGAACTGCGGCTGGCCGAATCACGCGCGAGCGACTGAGACTGAGCGGAGGATCCACCGATGCGCGACAAGATCAAACTCGAGTCGACGGCCGGCACCGGCCATTTCTACACGACGACGAAAAACAAGCGGAACATGCCGGAAAAGATGGAGATTCGTAAGTTCGATCCCGTCGCCCGCAAGCACGTCGTGTACAAGGAAACCAAGATCAAGTAAGCGGGAGCAACAAGCGGAAACGGTACGCGGAGGCAACCAGCGAAAGCCGCCTCTTCGGCTTTCTTCCGTTTCCCTTCAGACTCCCGATCGACGCAGATCGTCGATCACCGTGGAGCCGAAATCGCGACGCTCCAGATGGGCGATAATGCGCCGTGCAGCGTCGGCCGGCGCCACCAGATCGCCGCTTGCATGCAAACTGCGAAAGCGGTCGACCGAAGGAAAATCCGCAGCCCGCAGGACTTCCTGCATCTCCGTATCGAGCACACCCGGCGCCAGTGAACAGACGCGCGCCGGATTGGCATGCGTGGCCTGTTCCTCGGCGATGCAGCGGGTAAACATGTCGAGCGCAGCCTTGCCGGTGCAGTAAGACGCCCACCCGGCCACCGGATGCCGGGCCGCCCCCGAAGAAATGTTCACGATGATGCGCGTGCCCGTGAACTCGTCCGTCGCCGCCAGAAAGGCGGAACTCAACTGCATCGCGGCCACGAGATTGACCTGCAGTGCCGCCACGAGTGCATCGACCGGAAGGGTCTCGATCGCTTCGACCGGTTCGACGACGCCGGCATTGTTGATCAGCAGGAAGCGGCGGGCCGCACGCTGCCGGCGCAGCACCGACGTGAGCCAGTGCGTCAGCCCGGCCGTCTGCGCCCGGTCGGCGAGGTCACAGCGGCGGTACGCAAAGTCGAAACCGCGTGCCTGCATGCGCGCGACCTGCGCTTCGTTCTCCGAGCGGGCGACGCCGATCACCAGACGCTGCGGCGCTCCCAGCGCCTCGACAAGGGCCGCACCCAGTCCGCGTGAAGCGCCGGTGACGATCGCGACTTCCTGCCTGGGGATGTCGGGCACCGATCACTTCCCCCGCTGAACCGCACCCGGGCGGCACACACCGGCGCGACTGCCCGCGCCACCGGTGACCGACATCATTCGAAGCCGTGCGCGGCCGTCGGGAAAGCGCGTGACTTGACGGCATCCCGATAGCGCTCGACGGCTTCGCGCACACTCGCGGCCCCGTCCATGAAATTGCGCACGAAGCGCGGCTTGCGCCCCGGATAGACATCGAGCATGTCGTGCAGGACCAGCACCTGGCCGGAGCAGTCGGGCCCGGCGCCGATGCCGATCGTCGGGATCGACAATTCCTTCGTCAGCGCACCGGCCAGCGCCGATGGCACCATCTCCAGCACCAGCATGGTGGCGCCGGCGCGTTCCAGCGCCTTTGCGTCGGCGACGAGCCCTTCGGCGGCGGACGCATCCCGCCCCTGGACGCGATAACCGCCCAGGACGTGCACCGACTGTGGCGTCAGGCCAAGGTGCGCACATACCGGAATGCCGGCGCGGGCCAGCAGTTCGACCGTCGGCGCGAGCCAGGCGCCGCCCTCGATCTTCACCATCTGCGCACCGGCCTGCATCAACTGCACGGCGCTGCGCAGGGCGGCCTCGGGGCTGGCCTGGTAAGTGCCGAAGGGTAGATCGGCGATCAGCCAGGCGTAACGGACCGCACGCGCCACGCAGCGTACGTGATAGGCCATCTCGTCGAGCGTGACCGGCAGCGTCGACGAATGCCCCTGCACGACCATGCCGAGCGAATCGCCGACCAGCAGGCAATCGATGCCGACGGCATCGAGCAGCGCGGCGAAACTCGCGTCATAACAGGTCAATACCGTGATCGGTTCACCCTGCTCGCGCAGGGCAGCCAGGCGCGGTTGTGTGACCGGCTTGCGATCCCCGCCGGCCGGTGCGGCCGGAGACTGATGCGAACTCATCGGTTCACCCTCCCCACAGACAGCGCGCGTCGCCTTCGCGCGGTTCGACGAGAACGACACGCCCGTCCTCGACGCGCACCCGGTCCTCGACGAACCAGCGCAGCGCCATCGGATAGAGGCGGTGTTCGAGCGCCAGCACGCGCGACGCCAGCCGCGTTTCGTCGTCCCCGGCACCGACCGCGAGCGCCGCCTGGGCGATGATCGGCCCGCTGTCGACTTCGTGTCCGACCAGATGCACCGTCGCGCCGTGCACCGCCACGCCCGCTTCGAGCGCCCGCCGATGCGTGTGCAGACCGGGGAAGGCCGGCAGCAGCGACGGATGGATATTCAGCAGTCGGCCGGCATAATGATCGACGAATTCGCGCCCGAGCACGCGCATGAAACCGGCCAGCACGACGAAATCGGGTTCCCGGCGATCGATTGCGGCTGCCAGCGCCCGATCGAAGTCCGCACGGACCGCATAGCTGCGAAAGTCGACGACCTCGGTCTCCAGCACATACTGCTTCGCATAGCGCAACCCGGGCGCGTCCGGCCCATCGGAAATCACGCCGACGATCTGTGCGCGCCAGCGATCCTCGGCAATGGACTGGGCGAGCGACAACAGGTTGGTGCCGCGTCCCGAGATCAGTACGACAATTCTTTTCATCGTGAAAGCTTATCATCGGGCGATGGAAATCTTCCGCTGCCAGCCACCGCCTGAAGTGCGCCGCCCGTGCGCCCTGACCATCGGCAATTTCGACGGCATGCACATCGGGCACCAGGCGGTCATCGCCCGTCTGCGCGAGCAGGCGCAGGCACGCGACCTGCCGGTCTGCGTACTGACGTTCGAGCCCCATCCACGAGCGTACTTCGCGGCGCGCGCGGCCGCCGCCGGGAAGCCCGAAACCGGTACCCCGGCGCGCATCAGCACGCTGCGCGACAAGGTCGCCCGGCTCGCCGCCTGCGGTGTCGATGCGGTGTGCGTCGCACGCTTCGATGCGCGTCTGGCCGCGCTGGCTCCGGAACGGTTCATCGACGAGATTCTTGCGCATCGCCTGCAGACCCGTTATCTGCTGATTGGCGATGATTTCCGCTTCGGCGCGCGCCGCGCGGGCGATTTCGACCTGCTGCAACGGCGTGCGCCGGCGGCCGGTTTCGAACTGGCCCGCCTCGACACCATCGAACACGACCACCATCGCGTATCCAGCTCGGCCGTGCGCGCAGCGCTGCAAGGCGGCGACTTCGATACGGCCGCTGCCCTGCTCGGGCGCCCGTACTCGATCAGCGGGCGGGTCCTGCACGGGCGCAAACTCGGGCGCACGCTGGGCTTTCCGACGCTCAACGTGCGGATCCCGTTCGCGCGTCCGGCCGTGCACGGCGTCTACATCGTGCGCGTACACGGTCTGGGCGCGGCGCCGCTGGCCGGCGTTGCAAGCCTGGGCACGCGTCCGGCGGTGGAACGCGACGGCGCCCTGCTGCTCGAAGTCCATCTGTTCGATTTCGGCGAAGCGGTCTACGGCCGGCTGGTCGAGATCGAATTCATCGCAAAATTGCGCGACGAAACCTCATTCGAATCGATCGATGCGCTGCGCGCGCAGATCGAACGCGATGCCCGCCAGGCGCGGGCCTGGTTTGCTGCGTCCGGCGATGCCGGACAGATTCCCTGATTCCCGGAGAACCCATGGCCGAAGGCAAATCCGCCAAGCCCCCTGCCACACGAGATGACAAGGGCTGGCGCGCCACCCTGAACATGCCGCAGACACCGTTTCCGATGCGTGGCGACCTCGCCCGTCGCGAACCGGCCTGGACACGACAATGGCAGGACGGGAAGGTCTATGAACGGATCCGCACGGCCTCGCTCGGGCGCCCGGTCTGGGTGCTGCACGACGGCCCGCCATACGCCAACGGCGACATCCATCTCGGGCATGCGGTCAACAAGATCCTCAAGGACATCATCGTCAAGAGCCGCAACATGGCGGGCTTCGATGCGCGCTACGTGCCCGGCTGGGACTGCCACGGCATGCCGATCGAGATCGAGATCGAAAAGCGCTACGGCAAGACGCTGTCGGCCGACGAGGTCCAGGCAAGGTCACGCGCCTGGGCAACCGAGCAGGTCGGCCGCCAGAAGCGCGACTTCATCCGTCTGGGGGTGCTCGGCGACTGGGATGACCCCTATCTGACGATGGCGCCCGGCAACGAGGCCGGCGAACTGCGCGTGCTCGCGCGCGTGCTGGAAAAAGGCTTCCTCTACCGTGGCCTGAAACCGGTCAACTGGTGTTTCGACTGCGGCTCGGCGCTGGCCGAGGCCGAGGTCGAATACCGCGAGCGCACCGACCCGGCGATCGACGTCGGTTTTCCCTTCGCCGAACCGGAGCGCATCGCGCAGGCCTTCGGCCTGGACACGCTGCCGGTCGAGCGCGGCTATGCCGTCATCTGGACGACGACGCCGTGGACGATTCCGTCCAACCAGGCGCTGAACGTGCACCCGGACATCGACTATGCACTGGTGCGCGTGTCGTGGCAGGGAGCACCGGCGCTGCTGATCCTGGCGCGCGATCGCGTCGAGGCCTGCCTGACACACTGGCAGCTCGACGGCGAAGTGATCGCCACCTGCAAGGGCCGCGCACTGGATCGGATCGCCTTTCACCATCCGTTCGCCGATCGCCTGTCGCCGGTCTATCCTGGCGACTACGTCACGCTCGACACCGGCACGGGCATCGTGCATTCGGCGCCCGCCTACGGCATCGAGGACTTCCTGTCGTGCAAGGCGCACGGCATGCGCGATGAGGACATCCTGCAGCCGGTGCTCGGCAACGGCCGCTTCGCCGACACGCTGCCGCACTGGGGCGGGCTGTCGATCTGGGAGGCCAATCCGCAGATCGTCGCCTTCCTGCGCGAGGCCGGCGTGCTTTTCCACACCGAGGACGAAACGCACAGCTACATGCACTGCTGGCGTCACCGCACACCGGTCATCTACCGCGCATCGAGCCAGTGGTTCGCCGGCATGGACGTCACGCCCGTCGACGGCGGCCCGACCCTGCGCGAGGCCGCGCTGGCCGGTGTCGAGGCGACGCATTTCTATCCCGCCTGGGGCAAGGCGCGCCTGCATGCCATGATCGCGCAGCGCCCGGACTGGACGCTGTCGCGCCAGCGCCAGTGGGGCGTGCCGATGGCCTTTTTCCTGCACCGCGAGACGGGTGAGCTGCATCCGCGCACAGTCGAGCTGCTGGAGGCGGTTGCGCGGCGCGTCGAGCGCGAAGGCATCGAGGCCTGGCAGCGCATAGAGCCAGAGGATCTGCTCGGTGACGAGGCGCCCGACTATGTGAAGAGCCGCGACACCCTCGACGTCTGGTTCGATTCGGGCTCGACGCACGAGACCGTGCTGCGTGGCTCGCACCGCGACAAGTCGCATTTCCCGGCTGACATGTACCTCGAAGGCAGCGACCAGCACCGCGGCTGGTTCCACTCGTCGCTGCTGGTGTCGTCGATGCTCAATGGCGTGGCGCCGTACAAGGCACTGCTCACGCACGGTTTCACCGTCGACGGCCAGGGCCGCAAGATGAGCAAGTCGCTCGGCAATGGCATCGAACCGCAGGAGATCGCCGACACGCTGGGCGCCGAGATCCTGCGCCTGTGGGTAGCGAGCACCGATTATTCGGGCGAATTGTCACTATCGAAGGAAATCCTCGCGCGTGTCGTCGAGGCATATCGACGCATCCGCAACACCCTGCGCTTCCTGCTGGCCAACGTCGCCGACTTCGACCCGTCGCGCGATGCCGTGGCCGCCGACGAACTGCTCGACATCGACCGCTACGCGATCGCCCTGACCGCCGCCTGGCAGCGCTCGATCGAGGCCGACTACGAACGCTTCGAATTCCACCCGGCGATCGCCCGCATCCAGACCTTCTGTTCGGAGGAACTGGGCGCGTTCTATCTGGACGTGCTCAAGGACCGCCTGTACACGAGCGCGGCCGATTCGCGTGCGCGCCGTTCGGCGCAGACGGCGCTGCACCACATCACGCATGCGCTGCTGCGCATCATCGCACCGGTGCTGTCCTTTACCGCCGAGGAAGCCTGGCCGCTGTTCGCACCCGCCCTGCATCAGGCCCAGGGCGAGACCATCTTCACGCAGACCTGGCACCGCTTCGAGGGCCTGCAGGCGCTGGCCGATGCGGACGATCCGGCAACGGCCGCGCTGATCGCCCGCTGGACGCGCATCCGCGGTGTGCGCGCCGATGTCATGCGCCGGCTCGAGGATGTGCGCACCGCCGGCGCCATCGGTTCGTCGCTGCAGGCCGAGGTCGAAGTGCGCGCGGCCGGTGAGACGCACGACGCGCTCGCCTCGCTCGGCGACGATCTGCACTTCGTCTTCATCACGTCGGCCGCCCGTCTCGTGCGGGTGGAGTCGGCCGGACAGGAAGCCATCGAAGTGCACGCCAGTGAGGCGACGAAATGCGAGCGCTGCTGGCACTGGCGCAGCGACGTCGGCGCCGACGCCGCCCATCCGGGCATCTGTGGCCGCTGCGTCGCGAACCTGTACGGCGACGGCGAAACCCGCTGCTGCGCATGAGGCCGGACCCGGCCGAGGCTGCGCGGCCACCCGGCCCGCCCGGTTCCGCAAGCCGTTCCGGCATGCACGGAAAAACCGGCCACCGACGCGGGACACAGACCGGCTCCTGGCCGTGGCTGCTCGGCGCCATGCTCATCATCGCGCTCGACCAGGCCAGCAAGGCCGGCATCGAGCACTGGTTTTCCCTCGGTGAGCGAATGGCCCTGGTGCCGGGCCTGCTCGATCTGTCGCTCGTCTACAATCGGGGCGCGGCATTCAGCTTTCTGGCCGGTGCCGGCGGCTGGCAGCGCTGGCTGTTCACCGCCATCGGCCTCGCGGCCGCCGGCTGGATCGTGTATCTGCTGCGGCATGCCGGTTCGCAGCGTCTGTTTTCCGCCGCGCTGATGCTCATTCTCGCCGGCGCGCTCGGCAACGTGATCGACCGCCTCACGCGCGGCCAGGTCGTCGATTTCATCGTCCTGTACTGGCAGACCTATC
>DAIUFU010000070.1:0-10460 GCA_036844405.1 Burkholderiaceae bacterium
CGAGGCGGTGGCGGCACAGGCGGCGGCCGATGCGGCGGCGGCGGCCGAACGCCAGGCGATCGAGGCGCGCTCGGCCGAGGAAGCGGCGCGCCAGGCGGCCGAAGAGGCCCGTCAGCAGGAGGAGGCGCGCCGTTCGGTCGAGGCGGAGGTCGCCGAGATCAACCGTCTGATGAGTCAGCGCCGCTCGAAGCCGATGGAGGCCGAAGCGCCGCCGCCGCCGAAAGCGCCGGCCAGGGCCCCGGCACGGGCCGCCGACAAGACGGGCGACAAGACTGCCGGAGCACCGGCCGAGCCCGGGGCGAAGGCCGGTGTGCGCGGCACCCTGCACCGGCCGGCGGCTGGCGGCGTACGTCCGGGTGCACCGGGCGCCGATGCCACGCGCAAGCACGTCAAGAGTGAAAAACTGTCGTCGACCTGGTCCGATGAGGCAGGTCGCAAACGCGGCATCAAGACCCGGGGTGACACGTCGGGAGGGGGTTGGCGTGGCGGGCCGCGCGGCGGCCGGCAGCGCGGTGGCGACCGGCGCGACACGGGGGCGGCAGCTTCGCATCCGGTCGAGCCGATCGTGCGTGAAGTGCACGTGCCCGAGACCATCACGGTGGCCGATCTGGCACACAAGATGTCGGTGAAGGCGACCGAGGTCATCAAGATGATGATGAAGCTCGGCCAGATGGTGACCATCAACCAGATGCTCGACCAGGACACGGCGATGATCGTCGTCGAGGAGATGGGCCACAAGGCGCTGGCGGCACGTCTGGATGACCCGGAAGCCTTCCTCATCGACGACGCGACACAGGGCGAAGACATCGCGACCGAGCCCCGGCCACCGGTTGTCACGGTCATGGGACACGTCGATCACGGCAAGACCTCGCTGCTCGACTACATCCGGCGCACGAAGGTCGCGGCGGGCGAAGCCGGCGGCATCACCCAGCACATCGGCGCATATCACGTCAAGACGCCGGGCGGCGTGGTCACCTTCCTCGATACACCGGGTCACGAGGCGTTCACGGCGATGCGCGCACGCGGCACGCGGGCAACCGACATCGTCATCCTGGTGGTGGCCGCCGACGACGGCGTCATGCCGCAGACGGTGGAGGCGATCCATCATGCGCAGGCGGCCGGCGTGCCGATCGTCGTTGCGGTGAACAAGATGGACAAGCCGGAAGCCAATCCGGAGCGGATCAAGCAGGAGCTGGTTGCGCACCAGATCGTGCCCGAGGAATACGGCGGCGACGTCGCGCTGGTGCCGGTATCGGCCAAGACCGGGCAGGGCATCGACGAGCTGCTCGAGAACGTTCTGCTGCAGGCCGAGGTGCTCGAACTGCGCGCCGCGCCGACCGGAGCCGCCAAGGGTCTGGTGATCGAGGCCCGTCTGGACAAGGGCCGCGGCGCCGTGGCGACGGTGCTCGTGCAGTCGGGCACGCTCAAGCGTGGCGACATCGTGCTGGCCGGCTCGTCGTTCGGGCGCGTGCGTGCGATGCTCGACGAGAATGGCAAGCCGGTGAGCGAAGCCGGCCCGTCGATTCCGGTCGAGATCCAGGGCCTGCAGGATGTGCCGGTTGCCGGCGAGGAAGTCATCGTGCTGGGCGACGAGCGCAAGGCGCGCGAGATTGCGCTGTTTCGCCAGGGCAAGTTCCGCGACGTCAAGCTGGCCAGACAGCAGGCGGCCAAGCTCGAGAATATTTTCGAGCAGATGTCCGGCGAAGAGGTCAAGACGCTGCCGCTCATCGTCAAGGCCGATGTGCAGGGTTCGCAGGAAGCGCTGGCGCATGCGCTGCTCAAGCTTTCCACCGACGAGGTGCGCGTGCAGATCGTGCACCAGGCGGTCGGCGGCATCAGCGAGAGCGACGTCAACCTGGCGACGGCCTCGAAGGCGGTCGTCATCGGCTTCGACGTGCGTGCCGACCAGCAGGCGCGGCGCCTGGCCGAGGCCAACGGCATCGACATCCGCTACTACACGATCATCTACGACGCCGTCGACGACGTGAAGAATGCGATGTCGGGCCTGCTCTCGCCCGAGCAGCGCGAGGAGGCACTCGGCCTGGTCGAGATCCGGCAGATCTTCCGCGTGCCCAAGGCGGGCAACGTCGCCGGCTGCATGGTGCTCGAGGGCCTGGTGCGCCGCGGCGCGAAAGTGCGTCTGCTGCGCGAGCACAAGGTCGTCTGGACGGGCGAGCTCGATTCGCTCAAGCGCTTCAAGGATGACGTGCGCGAGGTGCGCGAAGGCTTCGAGTGCGGTCTGTCGCTCAAGGGCTACGACGATATCCAGGAAGGCGACCAGCTCGAAGTCTTCGAGATCAAGGAGGTCGCGCGCACGCTGTGAGCGTGACGGGCGAGATCCATGGCCAGGCGGCGTCCGGGCGGCAGCGGCCGCGCAGTGCGGGTTCGGCAGCAGATCCACGAGGAGCTGGCCGAACTCGTGCGCGCGCAGCTCAAGGATCCGCACCTCGGCATGGTCACCATCACCGGCGTCGAGCTCACGCCCGATTACGCCTATGCGACGGTGTATTACAGCGTGTTGCCGGATGATGAAGCGACCGTCGCCCGCACCCAGGCCGGGCTGGGCCGCGCCGCCGGTTTCCTGCGCTCGCAGCTCGGGCGGCAGGTGCGCATCCACACGACGCCGGAACTGCGTTTCGTGCGCGACACCACGACCGGCGACGCGATGGCCATCGCGCAGCTGATCGACGAGGCGAATCGCCTGCGCGCCGACGAATGACGAAGCGCCCGGGGCCGGCGCATGCCCGTGCGCGCGAGCGGGTCGACGGCGTGCTGTTGCTCGACAAGCCCGTCGGCATGAGTTCGACGCGCGCGCTCGGGCGGGCGCGTTTTCTGCTCGGTGCGCGCAAGGCCGGACACGGCGGCACGCTCGATCCGCTGGCCAGCGGCCTGTTGCCGCTGCTGTTCGGCGAGGCGACGAAATTTGCCGGTGATTCGCTCGAAGCCGACAAGGTCTATCTGGCCGAAGTGACACTCGGGCGAAGCACCGATACCGGTGATGACGAAGGCCGCGAGATCGCGCGGCGTGAGCCGGTACGTGACGAAGCGGTGCTGCGGGCCGCACTGGCCTCGTTCGTCGGTCCGATCGAGCAGGTGCCGCCGATGCATTCGGCGCTCAAGCACGAGGGCCGGCCGCTGTACGAACTGGCGCGCGCCGGCCTCACCGTCGAGCGCAGGCCGCGTCAGGTGACGATCCACGCGATCGACCTGCTGCAGTTCACGCCGCCGCTGGCACGCCTGCGCGTGCATTGCAGCAAGGGCACTTATGTGCGCACGCTGGCGATCGATCTCGGCGAACGGCTCGGCTGTGGCGCCTTTCTGAGCGCGCTGCGGCGCGAGCGCGTCGGTGCGCTGGACGTCGCCGATGCCTTCGATCCCGTCCGGCTCGAGGCGATGGACCCGGTCGCGCGGCGCGCCTGTCTGCTGCCGATCGATGCGCTGATGCAGGAACTGCCGCGCATCGATCTCGATGCGCTGGCGGCGCAGCGCTTCGCGCATGGACAGCGCCTGCCGCTGGCGGATCTGCCCGTGCGCACTGGAAGCGCTGCTGGCCGGGCCGCTTCGCACGTGTGCACGCCGGCCGCAGGCCGTGTGCGCGTCTACGGCGCCGGACGCCTGCTGGGCCTCGCCCGCCAGGCCGACGGCGAGTTGCAACCGCTGCGCCTGGTGAGCGCATGATCGACGCCTCGGCCAGTCATCCGGTCCGGTCCGGCCGAAACGTGCTGACGGGACCCGGTGCCATCAGGTTCGACCGATCGGAGCCCGGCTTCCTCTCCGGTTTCCTCTTTTTTCCGCTTTTTCCTCACGTTCGACTCTTCCCATGACTGCTGCTTCACGCCCGGCGATCCGCAATCTCGCCATCATTGCCCACGTCGACCACGGCAAGACCACGCTGGTCGACCAGCTGCTGCGCCAGTCGGGCACCTTCCGCGTCAACCAGGCGGTCGCCGAGCGCGTCATGGACAGCGGCGACATCGAGCGTGAGCGCGGCATCACCATCCTCGCCAAGAACTGTGCGGTCGAATACGAAGGCACGCGCATCAACATCGTCGATACGCCCGGGCACGCAGACTTCGGCGGCGAGGTCGAGCGGGCCCTGTCGATGGTCGACGGCGTGCTGCTGCTGGTCGATGCCGTCGAAGGGCCGATGCCGCAGACGCGCTTCGTCACGCGCAAGGCCCTGGCGGCCGGGCTCGAGCCGATCGTCGTCGTCAACAAGATCGACCGTCCGGGCGCCCGGCCGCACCAGGCGGTCAGCGCGACCTTCGACCTGTTCGATCAACTGGGCGCCAGCGAGCGGCAGCTCGACTTCCCGGTCGTCTACGCCTCGGGGGTGCAGGGTTTTGCGCTGGAGCGCCTCGAGGATCTGCCCGTGCCGGCACCGGCATCGGCGGCCGACGCCGCCCGGGCCGGATTGTCGATGAAGCCGCTGTTCGAGGCCATCCTGCGCCAGGTGCCGGCGCGCGACGACGATGCCGAAGGGCCACTGCAGTTCCAGATCTCGGCACTCGACTGGTCGAGCTACGTCGGCAAGATCGGCGTCGGCCGGATCGGGCGCGGACGCATCCGCGGCGGCCAGGACGTCGTCGTGCTGCATGGCGATCCGCAGGCCGGCGGCGCGGCGCCGGTGCTGGCGCGGATCGGTCAGGTATTGCACTACGACGGGCTCGAGCGCGTCGCAGTGCCGCAGGCGGAAGCCGGCGATATCGTGGCGATTACCGGTATCGAGGAAATCGACATCGGTGCCACCCTCTGCGACCGCGATCATCCCGATGCGCTGCCGATGCTGCAGGTCGACGAGCCAACGATGTCGATGGAGTTCCACGTCAACGACTCGCCGCTGGCCGGACGTGAGGGCCGCTTCGTGACCAGCCGGCAACTGCGCGAGCGGCTCGAGCGCGAACTCAAGAGCAATGTCGCGCTGCGGGTCGAATCGGGCGCCGATACCGATACCTTCGTCGTCTTCGGACGGGGGCAGCTGCACCTGACGATTCTGCTCGAGAACATGCGCCGTGAAGGCTACGAACTGGCGGTGTCGCGCCCGAAACCGAAACTGCGCACGATCGACGGCGTGCGGTATGAACCGTATGAACGGCTGACGGTCGACATCGAGGACGCACACCAGGGAGCGGTCATGGAGTGGCTCGGCCGGCGCCGGGCGACGCTGCAGTCGATGGAGCCGGACGGCGGCGGCCGGGTGCGGCTCGAATACCGGGTACCGGCACGTGGCCTGATCGGCTTCCAGAATGAATTCATGAACCTGACGCGCGGCACCGGCATCGCCGCGCACGTCTTCGACGACTACGACACCTGGGCCGGCGACATGGAAAGCCGGCGCAATGGTGTGCTGGTGTCGCAGGAAGACGGCGAGGCCGTCGCCTACGCACTGTGGAAGCTGCAGGAGCGCGGGCGTATGTTCGTACAGCCCGGCGAGCGCCTGTACGAAGGCATGATCGTCGGCATCCACACGCGCGACAACGATCTCGTCGTCAACCCGGTGCGCGAGAAGAAGATGACCAATGTGCGCGCCGCCGGCAAGGACGAGGCGGTTGCACTCGTGCCGGCCATTGCCCTGACGCTGGAGAAGGCAGTCGAATTCATTGCCGACGACGAACTCGTCGAATTGACGCCGAAGAGCATCCGGCTGCGCAAGAGGCATCTGAAAGAGCATGACCGCCGGCGCATGTCCCGGGTGGCGGAGAGTGCCGGAGCCGAGAACGGATAAAGCAATCGGCTGCGGCCGATTGCTTTATCCGTACTGAGCCCCCCGTGCAGCCGATGGCGACACAGGTTGCGACCGATTGCCGGTGCCGGCACTGTCCCCGGGGCCGTCCGCAGCCGCCTGGTGCGTCGCCGATACAACACCGGTGACGCGGCAGGGCGGCTTGCCGCCGGTTTTTGTTGGCGAGTGCGGCCAGACCCGTCATGCTTCGTTCCGGGTGCGGAATCGCGTGCAGCGGCGCTGTCGAGACAACGATGCCATGCGCACGGCTCCGTGCCGGAGGAGACGACGTGCTGCCCGGGCGGATCGTCCGGACGACATGGTCGGTGACCATCGACGTGCATACCGGTTCAGGGGAGATCAAGCATGGCCACTGCGAAAAAGGCGGTCGGGAAGACGGCTGCGAAAAAGGGGACGGGCGCCAGGCCGGCCACAGCCGGCAAGGTGACCGGTGCGACCGCCAGGGCGGCGACCAGGGGTGCGGCAGCCGCGTCAAAGGCGCCGGGGAAAGCGGCAACGAAGGCGGCAACGAAGGCGGCAACGAAGGCGGCAACGAAGGCGGCAACGAAGAAAGCCGCCGTCAAGACGACGGCAGCAAAGGCACCGGCGAAGAAAGCACCGGCAAAGAAAGCACCGGTAAAACAGGCGGCAAAAACCGCCATGACCCGGACCGCGGTGAAGAAGACTGCGGCAAAGAAGACTGCCGCAGGCGCTGCGACGAAAAAGGCGGTCAGCAAGGCCGCAGCGAAAAAACGCACGCCCAATGCAGCGTTCATGGCGGCACTCACGCCGAGCGATGCGCTCGCCTCGATCGTCGGCAACAAGCCGCTGCCACGCACCGAAGTGGTCAAGCGCATCTGGGAATACATCAAGGCCGGCGGCCTGCAGGACAGCGCCAATCGCCGTCTGATCAACGCCGACGAGAAACTGCGGGCGGTGTTCGGCAAGGCGCAGGCGAGCATGTTCGAAATGAACTCGCTCATCAACAAGCACCTGAAGCGCCCGGAGAAGAGCTGACGGGCCTTCCTGGCATGGCCGATCGTTTCACCGGTTCCGGGCTGGTACTTGCGTCATGATCCGGTCGGCCCGTTGCCGTGGCCGGCCGGTGAACTGCTGCGTCGGCTTCCGGATACGTGCCGTAGCGCCCGGAGGTGCCGGTCACTGCCAGTAGTCTTCCCGCCCCCAGACGGTTTTCAACTGGTCGATGAAGGCGCGCATGCGCAGCGGCAGGTGCCGGCGCTGCGGGAAGACGGCGTGGATGGCATTGGGCGGAGCAGCGTACTCGTCGAGTACGCTGCACAGGCGCCCGCTGCGCAGATCCTCACCCACCTCCCACAGCGAACGCCAGGCCAGCCCGCGTCCGGCCAGCGCCCAGTCGCGCAGCACGGCGCCGTCGTTGCATTCGATGCTGGCCGGCACGCGCAGCGATACCGTGCGTCCGTCGACCTGGAACTGCCAGCCGCGCGCCTGGTTGCCGTAACTGCCGAAACTCAGGCACTGGTGCTGCGCCAGATCGTCGGGCGTGACCGGTGTGCCGTGGCGCTGCAGGTAAGCGGGGCTGGCGACGACCACGCGCCGGTTCTCGGCCAGATGCACGCCGACCAGGCTTGAATCGTCGAGCGTGCCAATGCGGATCGCCAGGTCGATGTTCTCGTTGATGATGTCGGTCAGGCGATCGGTGAGTTCCAGCGAGATCGACACGTCCGGGTGCGCATCGAGAAAATCGCCGATCAGTGGCGCCACGTGGACGCGGCCGAAGCCGGCCGGGGCGGTCACGCGCAGATGGCCGCTGGCCTTGATGCCGCCGAGCGAGACCGAGGCTTCGGCATTGCGCAGGTCGATCAGGATGCGCTGGCAGTCTTCGAGAAAGGCGCTGCCCTCGAAAGTCAGTGAAAGCCTTCGGGTGGTGCGGATCAGCAGGCGCACCCCGAGACGCGCTTCGAGCGCGTCGATGCGCCGCCCGATCACTGCCGGTGCAACGCCCTCGGCGCGGGCGGCGGCACTCAGGCTGCCGCGCGTGGCGGCCGAGACGAAACTTTCGATCTGACGCAGGCTGGGCATGGGCGTGAATGATCAGACGGCCATGTAGCGTCCCGGACGATGGTTGATGGCCAGCGTCACGTTCAGCGCCACGAGAATCGCCGCTGACGCCAGTGCCACGCCGTCGTCGACGAGCGAGTGGCGGGCGATCGGTACGGCCGCGTCGGCGGGCAACGCGGCTTCAGTGGTATCGGTCTTCATGCCGGATCATTTGTTACCCTGTCGGGATCACGAGTCCCGATGGAGGACATGCATTTGGCCAAACCGAATTATGCGTTTCAGAAAAGACAGCGCGAGCTGGCAAAAAAACAGAAGAAAGAGGAAAAGCGTCTGCGTCGCGCCGAATCTCCGGAGCAGCCAGCCGACGAGCCGTCGATCGACGACCCGGCAGCGATCCCGGTCAATGGCGATGATCCGGGTATTGCCCGGGAAGAATGAACCTGCGGGGTCGGTGTCGACCCCCTGATACCCATACGGGGTTCAGGTGCTTGTGTCAGCGCGCCGTCGGTGCAGACAGCCACTGACGGAATTCGCGCAGCACTTCCAGGTCGCCGGTGCGCTCGAAGCGTAGCGGAAAGCCGCTCCAGCCCCAGCTGGCCGATCCGGTCAGACGGTAGCGCCACTCGTCGGCCGAGGTGTCGCGCAGACCGCGCAGCACACGCATCAGCTGTACCGTCGGGACGGTGAAATGTACCGGCAGCGTCAGGCTGCCCTGCGCCGGCAGCGTCACTTCCCGGCCCGAGACCGTGCCGTCGGCAAAGGGTTCGCCCAGCAGTTCGAGCGCAAAGTCGACATTGCGCAGCGGAATGCGCACGTCGTTCGGGTTTTCCGTGTCCACGGCGAGCAGAAAGCCGATTTCGCTCAGGCCGAATTCCTCGATGCGGAAGTCGGAAAAGCGCAGCTTAGGCGGGACCAGATCGCGTGGTGGCAGCGCATTGCAGGCGGCCAGCGTCAGACTGGCCAGTGCGGTGGTGCCGATGGCTGCTGCCAGCCACTGGCGGCGATCGACCGATCGGGGAGCGGGATGCTGTCGGTGTCGTTCCATTGCGGTTCTATATGCCGGCCAGGCGTTCGAGCGCCCGATCCAGGGTAGCGTCGGTCTTGGCGAAGCAGAAGCGCACGATGCCGCTGTCGCGTCCGTCCTCGCGGAAAGCCGACAGCGGGATCGCTGCCACCCCGACTTCGCTTGTCAGCCAGCGCGCGAAATCCGCTTCACCCTGGTGCGAGATCGCACGGTAGTCGACGAGCTGGAAGAACGTGCCTTCGCAGGCGAGCAGGCGAAAGCGGGTCTGCGCGAGGCCGGCGCGGAAGCGGTCACGCTTGCGCTGGTAGAAGCCGGCCACGTCGCGCCAGGCCTGCGATGCCGCCAGATAGCTCGCCAGGCCAACTTGCGTCGGCGCGTGCGCCGTGAACACGTTGAACTGGTGCACCTTGCGGAATTCGGCCATCAGTGGCGCCGGAGCGACGCAATAGCCGAGCTTCCAGCCGGTGACGTGGAAGGTCTTGCCGAACGAGGAAACGACGAAGCTGCGCGTGGCCAGCGCCGGATGACGGCTGGCCGACTGGTGCACGCGTGCGTCGAACACCATGTGTTCGTAGACCTCGTCGGAGATGACGATGAGATCGTGCGTCCCGGCGATGGCGGCCAGTTCGTGCAGATCGCTTTCATCGAACGCGGTGCCCGACGGATTGTGCGGCGAATTGACGATGATCGCGCGCGTGCGCGTCGTGCAGGCTGCGCGCACGGCCGGCCAGTCGATGCGAAAGTCGGCATCCATCGGCACGATCACGGCCGTGCCGCCCGCCAGCTCGATCGACGGGATGTAGCTGTCGTAGACCGGCTCGATCACGATCACTTCGTCGCCGCGGCGCACGACCGCATGCACGGCGGTGAAGATCGCCTGCGTGGCGCCGGCCGTCACCGTGATCTCGTGTTCCGGATCGTAGCGATGGCCATGAACGGCCTCGATCTTGTCGGCGATCCCCGTGCGCAGCGCAGCGACGCCGGCCATCGGCGGATACTGGTTGTGGCCGGCGCGCATGGCATCGGCGACGGCATCGATCAGTGCCGGGTCGCAGTCGAAATCCGGAAAGCCCTGGCCGAGATTGACGGCATCGTGCTCGAGCGCGAGCGCCGACATGACCGTGAAGATCGTCGTGCCGACTTTCGGCAGCTTGGTGCCGGGTGCGCGTGCGCGTGAACCGGAGGTCATTGCGAAACGCCGTTGATGGTGGTCGACATGGTCGTCATCCGGATACTGGCAGATCCTTCCGATTATCACGGATCTGCCGTTCCGGTGGGGGAACCGGAGCCTGCGCCGGTCGGGCCGCGGCGTCCCGGACCGCGATGCGGGATCCGCGCCCGGTGCGCTGAAAACCGGCATTCCATGTCATCATCAATGTCATGCTGATCGTCCTTTCTCCCGCCAAGCGGCTGGACTTCGAGTCGCCGCCTCATGTGACGGCACACAGCCAGCCGCGCTTCCTGACGCAGGCGCGTACGCTCGTCGGCCTGCTCAAGAAACTCGATGCACGCGAACTGGCGTCGCTGATGTCGATCAGCGATCCGCTGGCGGCGCTGAACGTTGCCCGCTACGGGCAGTGGAAACCGCCGTTCACGCCGCGCAATGCGCGGCCGGCGCTGCTGGCGTTCGCCGGCGACGTCTACGAGGGGCTCGATGCGACGAGCCTGGATGAG
>DAIUFU010000071.1:0-7008 GCA_036844405.1 Burkholderiaceae bacterium
GCCGACCCCCTTCGAGCGGATCAGGCGCACCAGCCGTTCGATGCGCTCGAGCAGCGCCTTCGGCGCGTCGGCGAAGAGCAGATGGGCTTCGTCGAAGAAAAACACGAAACGCGGCCGGTCGCGATCGCCGACTTCGGGCAGGCGCTCGAACAGTTGCGACAGCAGCCACATCAGGAAGATGCCGTACAGGCCGGGCGCATTCATCAGGCGCTCGGCCGCCAGGATGTTGACGACGCCACGCCCCTGCGCGTCGGTCTGCATCAGGTCGTCGATGTCGAGCATCGGTTCGCCGAGAAAATGGTCGGCGCCCTGCTGCTCCAGCGTCAGGATCCGGCGCTGGATGGCGCCGATCGAGGCTGCGGGCACGTTGCCATACGTCGTCTGGAACATGCGTGCGTTGTCGCCGACGAACTGCAGCATGGCCCGCAGGTCCTTCACGTCGAGCAGCAGCAGGCCCTGCTCGTCGGCAATGCGAAAGACGATGTTCAGCACGCCTTCCTGCGTCTCGTTCAAACCGAGCATGCGTGCCAGCAGCAGCGGCCCAATGTCGGACACAGTGGCCCGCAGTGGGTGGCCGCGCTCGCCGAACACGTCCCATAGCGCAACCGGCATGCCGGCAAACTCCGGTGCATCAAAGCCAAGCCGCTCGAGCCGTTCCTGCAGTTTCGGCGTCAGTTCTCCGGGCTGCGAAATGCCGGTGAGATCGCCCTTCACATCGGCGGCAAACACCGGCACGCCGATCGACGAGAAATGCTCGGCGAGCACCTGCAGCGTCACGGTCTTGCCGGTCCCCGTTGCTCCGGTGACGAGCCCGTGGCGATTGGCCATGGCCGGCAGCAGGGTCAGCACATCATGCTGGTTGCGCGCGATCATCAGGGATTCAGTCATCGGCGGGTGCTAACATCGAGAGTTCGGAATCAGCTATTCGACCACGCTGGCAGCGGTGCGCGCAAGGCGCCAGGCTGCGCGACGGGGCACGGCCGGGCAGGACGGAACATGCCGGATCACGCTGCGGGCGCGGTCGCGACGAGAGGAGAGGATGGCCGGTCACTCGAAGTGGGCGAATATCCAGCACCGCAAGGCTCGCCAGGACGCCAAACGCAACAAACTGTTCACCCGCATCATCCGCGAAGTCACGATTGCCGCCCGTTCGGGCGGCAGCGATCCCGGGGCCAACCCGGCATTGCGTCTGGCGCTGGAGAAGGCGTCGGACGCCAACATCGCCAAGGACACGCTGCAGCGCGCGATCCAGCGTGGTGCCGGTGAGCTCGAAGGGGTCAGCTACGAAGAGGTCCGCTACGAAGGCTACGGCATCGGCGGCGCCGCCGTCATGGTCGATTGCCTGACCGAGAACCGGGTGCGGACCGTGGCCGAGATCCGGCACGCGTTTTCGAAGAACGGCGGCAACCTGGGCACCGATGGGTCGGTCGCCTATCTGTTTCGCCACGTCGGCCAGTTCCTGTTCGAGCCGGGCACGTCGGAAGACCAGGTCATGGAAGTCGCCATCGAGGCCGGTGCCGACGACGTCACCAGCGATGACGAAGGCGGCATCGAGGTGCTGTGCGAGCCGGCGGCCTTCTCCAGCCTGAAGCAGGCATTCACCCAGGCCGGACTGCGTCCGGCGGTGGCGGAAGTGACCATGCGGCCGGAGACCGAAGTCGAGTTGAGCGGCGAGGACGCGGAAAAGATGCAAAAATTGCTCGATGCCATCGAAAACGTCGACGACGTGCAGCAGGTCTACACCAATGCCGCATTCGATGAAACCGAATAGAAGCCCTGCGGCCCCTGCGGCAATGTGCAGCACGACGGAACCGGACCAATGAAACTGCTCGTGGTCGGCGGCGGTGGCCGCGAACATGCCCTGGCCTGGAGTCTGCTGCGCTCGCCGCGCGTGCAGTGCGTCTACGTCGCGCCCGGCAACGGCGGCACGGCACGCGAACCCGGCCTGATCAACGTCCCGATCACCGATCCGGATGCACTGGCGGACTTCGCCGAGCGGGAAAAACCCGCCTTCACGGTCGTCGGCCCCGAAGCACCGCTGGCGGCCGGCATCGTCGACCGCTTCCGGGCGCGGCACCTGCGCATCTTCGGGCCGACCCGGAATGCGGCGCAACTGGAAGCATCGAAGGATTTTGCCAAGTCGTTCATGCTGCGCTACGGCATTCCGACGGCGGGAGCACGCAGTTTTTCCGATGCCGCCGCCGCGCATGCCTGGGTCGACGAACACGGTGCGCCGGTCGTCATCAAGGCGGACGGACTGGCCGCCGGCAAGGGCGTCGTCGTCGCGACGACGCTCGAACAGGCGCACGCGGCGGTCGACGCGATGTCTCCCGGGGCGGCGGGCGCACGCATCCTGGTCGAGGACTGGCTGGAGGGCGAAGAGGCCAGTTTCATCGTGCTCGTCGACGGCCATCACGTACTGCCGCTGGCTTCGAGCCAGGATCACAAACGCCTGCTGGACGCCGATCTCGGTCCGAACACCGGCGGCATGGGCGCGATTTCCCCGACCCCGGCGATCACGCCCGACATCCACGCGCGGGTGCTGCGCGAGATCATCCGGCCGGCCGTCGACGGCATGATCCGCGAGGGAACGCCATACACCGGCTTCCTCTATGCCGGCCTGATGATTGCGCCCGACGGTACGGTGCGCACGCTCGAATTCAACTGCCGGCTCGGCGATCCGGAGACGCAGCCGATCCTGGTGCGGATGAAGACCGATCTCGTCGAAGTCATCGAGCACGCACTGAACGGCACCCTCGATCGTGCGTCGATCGAATGGGACCGGCGTACGGCCGTCGGCGTGGTTCTTGCATCCAGTGGCTATCCCGATGCGCCGCGCAAGGGCGACGAGATTTTCGGACTGCCGGCCGCCGGCGCCGAGGTCGGCGACGACTGCTGGGTGTTTCATGCCGGCACCACCGTCGTCGACGACAGCATCGTCACCGCCGGCGGTCGCGTCCTGTGCGTCACCGCGCTGGGCGACTCGGCGAAAATGGCCCAGGCGCGCGCCTATCGGGCCGTCGATTCGATCCGTTTCGAGGGCATGCACTATCGACGCGACATCGGCGCGCGCGCGACGGCGCATCCGCCGTCGTCCGCGTCTTCTTCGACACCCGGCGCACATTCGCCGGTGGATGCGGGATGAATACCGCACCCGCCGCCGGAGCGGCAGCAGATCGGGTCGATCCGGACGCGGTGCGCGCGTGGCTGACTGGTCTGCAGGCGTCGATCGTCGCCGAACTCGAACGGATCGACGGGCACGAGTTTCGCACCGATCCGTGGCAGCGCCCGGAGGGCGGCGGAGGCCTGACGCGCGTGCTCGAGGGCGGCCAGGTATTCGAACGTGCCGGCGTGCTCTTTTCGCACGTCCACGGAACCCGGCTGCCGCCGGCGGCCAGTGCACGGCGCAGTGATCTGGCCGAGCAGCCGTTCGAGGCGATGGGCGTGTCGCTGGTGCTGCATCCGCGCAATCCGTACATCCCGACCGTGCACATGAACGTGCGTTTCTTCGCCGCCGGCACGAGCCGGGACGCAAGCGCGCCGTCATGGTGGTTCGGCGGCGGCATGGATCTGACGCCGTACTACCCGTTCGAGAAGGACGTCGTGCGCTTCCACAGCGTCTGCCGCCAGTCGCTCGAAGCCTTCGGTGCGGATCTCTATCCGCGCTACAAGCGCTGGTGCGACGAGTACTTCTTCCTCAAGCACCGCAACGAGGCGCGCGGCGTCGGCGGCATCTTCTTCGATGATCTGAACGAGGGCGGCTTTGCGCGCTGTTTCGCGCTGACGCGCTCGGTGGGTGAGGCGTTTCTGGAAGCCTACGTGCCGATTGTCCTGCGCCATCGCGACGAAACCTGGGGCGAGCGCGAGCGCGCCTTTCAGGCCTGGCGGCGCGGACGCTACGTCGAATTCAACCTGATCCACGATCGCGGCACCCTCTTCGGCCTGCAATCGGGCGGGCGCGCCGAGTCGATCCTCTGCTCGATGCCGCCGTCGGCGCAATGGCGCTACGACTGGCAGCCCGAGCCTGACTCTCCCGAGGCCCGGCTGGCCGGTTTTCTCGTTGCGCGCGACTGGATCTGAGCGCGTCACACCGCGTGTCCGCACCGGTTCGCAAACGGAGGCGGACGTCGCCGACGATGCGACCGACGCACCACGCGGACGACGGCGGATCGGTCTGCTCGGCGGCACCTTCGATCCGGTGCACGTCGCTCATCTGGCACTGGCGCGCGCCGCACTGGAACACCTGGCACTGGACGAACTGCGCTTCGTGCCAACCGGCCGCTCGTGGCAGAAAAAACCGGCCGGTGCCAGCGTACGGCAGCGCATCGAGATGCTGCGCCTGGCGCTGGCCGGATTGCCGCGCACGATGATCGACGAACGCGAAACACGGCGCCGCGGAGCCACCTACACGATCGACACCCTGCTCGAACTGCGTGCCGAATCCGGTTCGCAGCCGGCGCTGATCCTGATCATGGGCAGCGACCAGTTGCGCAACCTGCCCACCTGGCACCGCTGGCAGGAATTGCCCGAACATGCGCATCTGGCCGTCGCACTGCGTGCAGACGACCGCCTCGACGGCGAAAGCGAAAGCGACAAGGGCGGCGACCGCACGCCGGACGAGCCGCTGCGACCGGAAATCCGGGAGCTGATCCGGACGCGTCTGCGCGACACGCTGCCCGACGAACCGCACGGCTCGCTCGTGCTCTTTCCGATGGCAGCCTCCAGCGTCTCGGGCCGGGAACTACGCCAGCGTCTGGCCGAGCAGGCCGATTGCCACTCATGGCTGCCGCCGGACGTTCTCGATTATATTGAGCGGCACCACCTCTACCGCAGCGATGCAGTCGAACCGTCGGCTCCAGCGGGGCCGGCACGTCCGGCCGATCGATCGACAGGGAAACGGATGGATATCGGGAAATTGCAGCGGATCGTCGTCGATGCTCTCGACGACAACAAGGCCGAAGACATACGCGTGTTCAACACGACCGGTCTGACCGGATTGTTCGACCGGATCATCATCGCCACCGGCAACTCGAACCGGCACACGCGCGCGCTGGCCGGGCATGTGCGCGAGCGCGCGCGCCGCGCCGGCATCGAGCCGATTTCGATCGAGGGCGAGGAGACCGGCGAATGGGTGCTGGTCGATCTCGGGGATGCCGTCGTTCACGTGATGCAGCCCGCGATCCGCGAGTACTACAACCTCGAGGAAATCTGGGGCGCCAGGCCGGTGCGGATGCGCATCGGTCCGCCGCCGGCCACTCCAGCCGCACGGGCAAGCGCATGCGCATCCAGGTCATCGCGATCGGAATGAAAATGCCGGCATGGGTCGATACTGCGGTGAAGGACTATGCGCGTCGGCTTCCGCCCACCTGGCGCGTCGACTGGCGTGAACTGCGCGCCGAAAACCGGAGCTCGGCCGGGACGGGGGCGGTCGACGTGTGCCGGCAGCGCGAGGCGGCGCGCATCCGGGCATCCATTCCAGGCGCCGCGCGACTGGTGGCACTCGATGAGCACGGTGTCGACGAAGACTCGCTCGCCTTTGCGCAGCGGCTGCGCCGCTGGCAGGACGACGGCCGCGACACGGCAATCATCATCGGCGGGCCGGACGGACTCGACCGCAGCCTGCTGGATTCGGCCGAAGAAAAACTGCGCCTGTCGAGTCTCACCCTGCCCCACGCGCTGGTGCGCGTGCTCCTGGCCGAGCAACTGTTCCGGGCCTGGTCGATCCTGAACCACCATCCCTACCATCGGGGCACGCCGGAACGCGGATGAAGCCGGACGAGACCGCGAACGCGCAAGAACCGATCCTGCCGAACGGTCATCCGGCGAGCTTCGTCTGGCTTGCCTCACGCAGTCCGCGCCGACAGGAACTGCTGCGCCAGATCGGCGTGCCGTTTCGTCTGCTCGTCTCCGACGATCCGCAGGAAGACGAATGGCTCGAACTGCACGAGGCGGGGGAGTCGCCGGCGCGCTACGTCGCCCGCGTCGCCCATGCGAAGGCGCAGGCCGGCCGGCAGCGCCTCGAGCGCAGCGCAGCGCCTGATGCGCCCGTGCTGGCCAGCGACACGACCGTGGCCATTGGCGGACGGATCTACGGCAAGCCGCAGGACGAGGCCGATGCGCGCCGGATCCTGGGCGAGCTGTCCGGCCGCACGCACCGCGTACTGAGCGCGGTGGTGGTGGCGACGGGACGTGACACGCGCAGCGCCGTCCAGGTGTCGCGCGTGCGTTTCGCACGACTGAGCGCACAGGAAATCGAGCACTACATCGCCTCCGGAGAAGCCTTCGGCAAGGCCGGTGCCTACGCCATCCAGGGGCTGGCAGCACGCTTCATCCGCCGCATCGAAGGCAGTTACTCCGGTATCATGGGCCTTCCCCTGTACGAGACGGCGCGCCTGCTGCGCGGCGTGTGATGGCCGACGAGATCCTGGTCAACCATACTGCGCACGAAACCCGCGTTGCCGTCGTGCAGCAGGGGGCCATCCAGGAACTGCACATCGAGCGCGCGAGCATGCGCGGCCTGGCCGGCAACGTCTGCCTGGGCCGCGTGGCGCGCGTCCTGCCGGGCATGCAGTCAGCCTTTCTCGACATCGGCCTGGAGCGTGCCGCCTTTCTGCACGTGGCTGATCTGTGGCAATCGCGCGGCCACGCCGGCGGCACCACCAGCGGAAACGGCAGCACCACCCAGGCGGTCCCGATCGAGAAGATCCTCTATGAGGGCCAGCCGCTGCTCGTGCAGGTCATCAAGGACCCGATCGGCACCAAGGGCGCGCGCCTGTCGACGCAGATCAGCATCGCCGGCCGGATGCTCGTCTATCTGCCGCAGGATTCGCACATCGGCGTGTCGCAGCGCATCGAGAACGAGGCCGAACGCCAGGCGCTGCGCGAGAAACTGCAGCAGCTGGTGCCAGCTGACGAAACCGGCGGCTTCATCATCCGCACCTCGGCCGAAGGCGCCGGCGACGAGGATTTCCTCGCCGACATCGCCTATCTGCGCCGACGCTGGCGCGA
>DAIUFU010000071.1:7108-10395 GCA_036844405.1 Burkholderiaceae bacterium
CCGGCGACGAGGATTTCCTCGCCGACATCGCCTATCTGCGCCGACGCTGGCGCGAGATCCTCGACGACAGCCGCGAGCGCAGTGCGCCGGCCATGCTGTACCAGGAATTAAGCCTGGCGCAGCGGGTGCTGCGCGACATTGCCACCGAAGACACGGTGTCCATCCTCGTCGACTCGCGCGAAGCCTTCGATGAACTGGGCGGCTTCGCCGCCGCCTACATGCCGTCGATGCGCGAGCGCCTGCGCGTGTATTCGGGCGAGCGGCCGATCTTCGAACTACACAACATCGAAAACGAGATCGCGCGCGCACTATCGCGACGTGTCGACCTGAAGTCGGGCGGCTACCTGATCATCGACCAGACCGAGGCGCTGACGACGATCGACGTCAATACCGGCGGCTATGTCGGGGCACGCAATTTCGACGACACGATCTTCCGCACCAATCTGGAGGCGGCGCACGCGATCGCGCGGCAACTGCGGCTGCGCAATCTGGGCGGAATCATCATCATCGACTTCATCGACATGGCGAGCCCCGCGCATCGCGACCAGGTGCTCGCCGAACTGCGCAAGGCCCTGGCGCGCGACCGCACGCGATCGAGCGTCAACAGTTTCACGACGCTCGGCCTGGTCGAGATGACGCGCAAGCGCACACGCACCTCACTGGCGCAGCAACTGCTCGAACCCTGCCCCACCTGCACCGCCAAGGGGCTGGTGAAGACGGCGCGCACCGTCTGCTACGAGATCCTGCGCGAGATCCTGCGCGAGGCGCGCCAGTTCGAGCCCAAGGAATTCCGCATCATCGCGTCGCAGCCGGTCGTCGACCTGTTTCTCGAGGAAGAAGCGCAGCCGCTGGCTGCGCTTGGCGATGCAATCGGCAAGCCGATCGCACTGCAGGTCGAACCCTCCTGGACTCAGGAGCAGTACGACATCGTGCTCATGTGAGCGTCGGGATCAATGCCGGCGACGGCGGCTGCGTGACCGGCACCAGCGAACCGGCGCGCACGCCGAGCAGGCGCAGGCGGCGGTTGAATTCCACCCGTTTCAGGCACAGGCCGGCCGCCTGGCGGATCTCGCGCGCGCCGGCCACCGGCGTGGGCAACGTACGCTCGCGGGTGACCGTGCGGAAATCGTCGAAACGCAGCTTGACGCCGATCGTGCGGCCGGCATAACCCTTGCGGTCGAGATCGGCCGCGAGCTGCACGCACAGTGTGGTGAAGATCCGGCCGAGTTCGGCACGATCACTGCGCACATGCAGGTCCCGCTCGAACGTCGTTTCGCGACTGATCGACTTCGGCTCGCGCACGGTGACGACCGGGCGCGCATCGACACCGTGCGCCGACTGATGCAGCCAGTTGCCAACATTGCCGCCGAAGTGGGCGCACAGCCAGCCCGGATCGGCCGCCGCGACCTCACCGATGGTGTGCAGTCCGAGCGCCGCGAGCCGTTGCGTGGTCTTCGGGCCGACGCCGTTGATGCGTTTGGCCGGCAGCGGCCAGACGCGCGCGGGCACATCGTCCTGCGTCAGGATCGTCAGCCCGTCCGGCTTGTCGAATTCCGAGCACAGCTTGGCCAGCAGCTTGTTCGGAGCGATGCCGATCGAGCAACTCAGCCCCGTCGCCTGCATCACCGCCGACTTCAGCGCCAGGCCGATCGCGCGCCCGCCATCGGCGGCGACGCCTGAAACGTCACTCAGATCGATGTAGATCTCGTCGATGCCCCGATCCTCGACCATCGGCGTGAGCGCGCGCACCGCCGCCTTGAAACGCGCCGAATAGCGGCGGTATTCGTCGAAGTCGCACGGCAGCAGCACGGCGTCGGGCGCCAGCCGGGCGGCACGCGCCATGCCCATCGCCGAATGCACGCCCAGGGCGCGCGCCTCATAGGTGCTGGTCGTGATGACACCGCGCCCGGCATAGTCGCGCAGCCGCGCGAACGCCTGCGTGCCGTCGGCAAGCCTCGTCGGCCGGTAGCGTCCACTGCCGCCGATGACCAGTGGCAGACCGCGCAACTGCGGGTAGCGCAGCAGTTCGACCGACGCGTAGAACGCGTCCATGTCGAGGTGGGCGATCAGGCGGGACAAAGAGGGAGACGTGAGACACGAAGGGAACACGGTCCCGCGTTCCGGTTTACGGCTACAGGAACCTCATCGCATCGACCGGTTTTTCATCGGCCAGCGCCAGCCAGCCCTTGACGACCCGGTACACGACCCAGATGAACACCGCCAGCATCAGCGGAAACCCGATCAGCACGAACATCAGGATCCACGAAACGATGGCACCGACGAGCCCGTACCAGAAGGTCTTGATCTGCCACTCGAAGTGGCTGGCGACCCAGGTGCCGGCCACCTCGTCGCGCTTCAGATAATTGATGATGATCGCCGCCACTGCCGTCACGCCGATGACGCAGGACAAGGCATAGAGCGCATAACAGATCATGGCCAGGCGCTTGGCGTCCGGCCCCGGGCTGATCTCGGGCTTCTTCTCGATCAATGGTTCATCCATTGCTTCCTCCCCGTTCGCAAATTCCGTCCGGTCGGCCGCACGGCCACCGGAGAACCGTGCCGAACCCGACAGGGAAACTCCGGGTCCGGCATCATACCGGCATCGTCGTGCCGTTTCCTCCATACTGGATCCGGTACAGTCGAGCATACAGCGAATCGCGCGCCAGCAGTTCGGCGTGCGTGCCCTGCTCGACGATACGGCCGTGATCGAATACCAGGATCCGGTCGGCGCGCTCGATCGTCGACAGACGATGCGCAATCACCAGCGTCGTGCGCCCGCGCATCGTGTGTTCGAGCGCGATCTGCACCTCACGCTCTGTGGCGGAATCCAGCGCCGAAGTGGCCTCGTCGAGGAGCAGGATCGGCGCGTCCTTGACGATTGCGCGCGCCAGTGCGAGCCGCTGGCGCTGGCCACCCGACAGGCGCGTGCCGCGCTCGCCGACCGACGCATCGAGCCCCTCCGGCAAGGCCCGCACGACGGCATCGAGCCGCGCTGCCTCCAGGGCTGCCCAGATCTGCGCATCATCGACCGCATCCTCGCGCCCGAGGGCGATGTTGGCGCGCACGCTGTCGTTGAACAGCACGACCTCCTGGCTGACGAGCGCGAACTGGCGACGCAGATCAGCCAGGCGCAGGGCGGGCAGTTCGACCCCGTCGAGCAGGATGCGGCCACGCACCGGATCGATGAAACGCGGCAGCAGATTGAGCAGGGTCGACTTGCCGGCGCCGGAAGCGCCGACCAGCGCGATCACGTCGCCAGCGCGAAAATTCAGCTCGATGTCGCACCG
>DAIUFU010000072.1:0-10322 GCA_036844405.1 Burkholderiaceae bacterium
AGGCGCTGGCCAGTTGCGTGCGATCGAGCCGGGCGCCGGTGACCAGCAGCCGTGTTGACTCATCGAGCCCGGCCGCGACCTGCGCCAGGGCCTGGCCGATCTCTCTGGTCGCACGGGTGCCGCCCAGGCGCAGTTCGATCAGCCGTCGGTCGGCGAACAGCGACATCGCGCCGGCTTCGGCGGCCAGTGCGTCGATGTCGAAGTTCCGGCCCGCCTCGAAAATCTTCCGGTCGCTGAAGCCGCGCGCCTGCAGCGCATTGCGCACGTCCTGCGCGCATTCCTGGACGATCAGCCATTCGTCCCCATGGATCCAGACGATCGGCGGTACTCCCCGCTCGAGCGCGGCGGCAAGCGCTTCGGCGCGTACCTGGCTCACGACCGGATCGCGGCCAGGCGGCGCAGCAACTGCTGCACGAGGTCGGACTGCATTTCCTCGTACAGCAGCTCCTCTTCCGGCTGCCGCGCAACCTGTTCGACGTCGCTCGACGTGATGTCGCGGTAGAGCATGATTTCCGCGGGTTCGGTCAGGATCGTGCCGTCCCGGGCGATGACCCGGTAGCGGAAGCGCAGGCGCAACTGATATTCACGCGGCCGCCCGGTCGACGAATAGCCGACGACTTCCTTTTCGCGTGTTTCCGCCAGCACTTCCAGCCGTGCGTCGGCCTGCGCCGGATCATCGATCAGGCGCGTGTTCTCGGCGACCCGGATGAGACGGCGGAATTCGGCGCCGATGGCCGAACTCGGCGAGAAGTCCGTGTACAGCGTGCGAAACGGCAATGCTGCCGAACGGCGCAGGTGAAAGCCGCAGCCGGCCAGTGGCGCGGCGAGGGCCGTCGCCAGCGCAATGCCGGCGGCGGCTCTCAGGCCCCCGCCGATTGCGCGCAGTGCGCCGCGTCGTTTCACTGGCTTCCGGCGTGGCTCAGACGACCACGTTCACGAGGCGTCCGGGAACGACGATGGTCTTGCGCGGTGTGCGGCCCTGGCCGTGCTGGGCGAAGGCGTCGGTCGCGGTGGCCGCATGGCGGATCGTTTCCTCGTCGGCGTCGGCCGGCACCCGGATCGAGCCGCGCGTCTTGCCGTTGATCTGCAGCACGAGTTCGATCGTGTCCTGGACGAGTGCGCGCTCGTCGACCTGCGGCCAGGGCGCATCGAGCAGATCGCCCCAGGTCTGTTCGAATCCCAGTTCGCGCCACAGGGCATGACCGATGTGGGGCACGACCGGATAGAGGATCCGGATCAGGATGGACAGCGCCTCGCGGATCACGTCGACCGAGGCGGGCGTCGCCGCCAGCGTGGCGCTCTCGATCGTGTTGAGCATCTTCATCGCCGCCGACACGACCGTGTTGTACTGCTTGCGCCGGTAGTCGTAGTCGGCCTGGCCCAGGATCGAGTGGATCGAGTGGCGCAGGCTGCGCTGCGCGTCGTCAAGCGCATCGACATCGATGACCAGCGCACCGGTCTGCGCTGACAATGCCGCGTGATGCGTGCGGGCGCAGGCCCAGAGGCGGCGCAGGAAGCGCTGCGCGCCCTCGACGCCGGCCCCCGACCATTCGAGCGTCTGCTCCGGCGGCGACGCGAACATGACGAACAGCCGGGCCGTGTCGGCACCGAAGCGGTCGATCAGTTCCTGCGGGTCGACGCCATTGTTCTTGCTCTTGGACATCGTGCCCATGCCGCCGTACTCGACCGGCAGGCCGTCGGTCACCGAACGCCAGGCCACCGGCTTGCCGGCCTCGTCACGTTCGGTCTCGATGTCGTCGGGCCAGAAATACTCGATCCCGCCGCGTTCGTTGCGGCGCGAGTAGATGTGGTTGAGCACCATGCCCTGGCACAGCAGGTTGCTGAACGGCTCGTCGACGAGCACCAGGCCGCGTTCCGCATCCCCCGGAAACTCGCCGCGCAGATCGCGCATCACCTTGGTCCAGAAGCGCGCATAGAGCAGGTGCATGACGGCGTGCTCGATGCCGCCGATGTACTGGTCCATCGGCATCCAGTAATCGGTGCGCTCGTCGACCATCGCCGTGTCGTTGTCCGGCGAGCAGTAGCGCATGTAGTACCAGGACGAGTCGACGAAGGTGTCCATCGTGTCGGTTTCGCGCCGTGCCGGCTGGCCGCAGCGCGGGCAGTCGCAGCGCAGGAAGCGTTCGTCGCGGGCCAACGGGTTGCCGCTGCCATCGGGAATGAGGTCCTCGGGCAGAACGACCGGAAGATCCTCGTACGGCACCGGCACGGCGCCGCAGCTCGTGCAGTGCACGATCGGGATCGGGGTGCCCCAGTAGCGCTGGCGCGACACGCCCCAGTCGCGCAGGCGGTATTGCACGCGCTTTTCGCCCAGCCCCATCGCCGCCAGGTCGGCCGCGATCGCCTCGATGGCCGCCTCGTGGTCGAGGCCGTCGTACCGGCCCGAGTTCACGCAACGGGTGCCGACGGTCTCCGCATACCAGTCCTGCCACTGGTCGGCCCGGAATGGCTTGTCACCGAGCGCGATCACCTGGCGCACGGGCAGGCCGCATTTGAGCGCGAAGGCCAGATCGCGTTCGTCGTGGCCGGGCACGCCCATGACGGCGCCGTCGCCATAGCTCATCAGCACGTAGTTGCCGACCCAGACCGGGACGGACTCGCCGGTGAGCGGGTGGCGTACGGTCAGACCGGTGGGCCGGCCGTCCTTCTCGCGCGTGGCGAGATCGGCTTCGCTGGCCGACCCCTGCCGGCATTCCTCGATGAAGCGGGCCAGTTCCGGATCGGCGGCGGCCGCGACGGCGGCAAGCGGATGCTCGGCCGCCACGGCGACGAAGGTCACGCCCATGATGGTGTCGGCCCGCGTCGTGAACACGTGCAGGCGTCCGTCGCCGACGAGTGCACCGCCGGCGTCGCGGATCTCGTGCGGGAAGGCGAAGCGCACCCCGGTCGAGCGGCCGATCCAGTTTTCCTGCATCAGCTTGACGCGCTCGGGCCAGCCCAGCCCGGCGAGATCGGCCAGCAGTTCGTCGGCGTAGCGCGTGATCGCGAGGTAGTACATCGGGATCTGGCGCTTTTCCACCAGCGCGCCCGAGCGCCAGCCGCGGCCGTCGATGACCTGCTCGTTGGCGAGCACGGTCTGGTCGACCGGATCCCAGTTCACCGTGCCGGTCTTCAGGTAGGCGATGCCGCGCTCGAGCATCTTCAGGAACAGCCACTGGTTCCACTTGTAGTAATCGGGGGCGCAGGTGGCGACCTCGCGCGTCCAGTCGATGGCCAGGCCCATCGACTGCATCTGGCCCTTCATGTGCGCGATGTTGTCCCAGGTCCATTTCGCCGGTGCAACGCCGTTCTTCATGGCGGCGTTCTCCGCCGGCAGGCCGAAGGCGTCCCAGCCCATCGGCATCAGGACGTTGTAGCCGTTCATCCGCAGATGCCGGTACATGACGTCGTTGATCGTGTAGTTGCGCACATGCCCCATGTGCAGCTTGCCGGACGGGTACGGCAGCATCGAGCAGGCGTAGAACTTGCCTTTGGGGAAACGTGGATCGTTTTCGACGGCGCGGTAGGCGGCGATCGATTCCCAATGAGTCCGGGCGGCCTTCTCGATCTCGGAGGCGTCGTAGCGTTCGTGCATGGGCGGGAAGAAGGGCAGAAGATTCGCAGGCGTGGCCGCGCGCACGTCGTTTGCCGCGGCGCCGCATAGTGTACATGCCGTGCTTCGCGAGCCGCGTCCGCACGTTTCCCGATGTTGGCCCGGGATCGGCCCTGCCGCCGGTCGGTGCGGTGGCGGCCGCCGTCAGGAAGCGGCCGCCGTCAGGAAGCGGACGCCGTCAGGAACCGGACGGCCCGCCCCGGGCGCGTCCGGACGTCATGCGCTCGCGGTGACGCTCTCCTTCCTTCCAGGCACGTACCGCCCAGGCCAGGACGATGACGAGCGCGAGCAGATTGACGACGATGCCGGCGATCCAGAAAGCGCTCATCCGGCGCTCACGGCATACCGATGACGATCGGCACGCCGCCTTCGCGCAGCAGACCGGCGGTGACGCTGCCTAGCACGGCTGCCTTCAGGCCCGAGCGGCCGCGCGTCGCCATCGTCACGAGCACATTGCGCCGGCCGTCGATGAAGCTTGCAATCGCTTCGACCGGGTCGCCGCGCAGCACTTCCCAGTTCGATTCGACGCCGTAGCGCCGCCCGAGTTCGGTGGCGTGCGTGCGCACATAGGAACTTTCCAGCGTGTCGGTGGCCGGAATCGACGGATCGGGCTGCGCATCGGGCGAGATCACCTGCACGACCAGCAATTGTGCGCCCAGCGCACGGGCCCACTCCCCGGCCTGCTGCTGCATCCACTCCGAATGCCCGCTGCCGTCGATCGGCAGCAGTACCGTGTCGATCGCGATGTCGCCGTCCTGGTCGGCGCCCCGCCCGCGTGGACGATAGGCCAGCACGGGATCGCGACCGGTCCGGATGATGTCCTGCGCGACACTGCCCATCATCGCCTCGACCAGGCCGCTGCGTCCATGCGTCGTCATGGCCACGAGCGTGCCCGGAACCCGGCTGGCTTCCTCCAGGATGGCCGAGGCGACGCTCTTGCGCCCGGGCACCATGTGGGCATCGGCCTGCAGGCCGTCGGCGAGTTCCTTGAGCCGGCGCGATGCCTCTTCCTGCTCGGCATCGCGTTCGATCACGCGCATGAGTGCCAGCCGGGCGTTCGTCGCGCGCGCGAGACTGGCTGCAATCGGAAGGACTTCCTCGGAAAACGCGGATCCGTCCACCGGGACGAGAATTCGCTCGTACATGTTCATCCTCTGCTGTTCGCTGGCGGTTCAAGGGGGGCGTACGGCCCGTTTTCTGCATAATGGCGTGGACATGAGAAATCCGCAAATCGTTTCGACTGACGACGGGCTGTCACGGGGTCTGTCCCCCCGGGCGGCCGAAGTTCCGGCCGGATCGGCGATCCTGCGCGCCATCCGCATCCTCGAGGCACTGGCCGCCAGTGAAATCCCGGTTCACCTGGCCGATCTGTGCCGCCAGCTCGATTTGCCCAAGCCGACCGTGTTCCGCATTCTGGCGACGCTGGAGTATGCCGGGCTGATTGCCCGCGAGCCGGGCGGCAAGCGCTATCACAGCGGCCGCCGGCTCACGCAGCTGGCGGGGACCGTGCTGCTGCACTCGCCGTCCTGCTCCGCCCGGCGTGCCTTGCTCGAAGAACTCGTCGAGCAGACCGGGGAAACCTGCAATCTGTCGGTTCCGGACGGGCATTCCGCGGTCCTGCTCGACCGGGTCGAGGCGGACTGGCCGTTGCGCATCTCGCTGGCGGCCGGCTCGCGTGTGCCGCTGTGCGCGTCCGCCAGCGGAAAGCTGTTTCTGGGTGCGATGTCGCGCCGCACACGCCTGCGGCTGATCCGGCAGTGCCCGCTGATCCGCCACACGCCGCAGACGCTCGATGATCCCGACCGGCTCGAAGCCGAGGTGGTGCAGGCGCAAAAACAGGGATATGCGCTTGACAATCAGGAGTATCTGCCGGAGACGGGCTGCCTTGCCGTACCCGTGTGTGACGCCGAAGGCCGGGTAGTGGCGGCGCTGTCGGTGCACGTGCCGGTGTGCCGGATGGATCTGGAGCGGGCGCTGCAGTTCCTGCCGGTCATGCGCAGCGTCGCCGCCGACATGTCCCGGACGCTCGACTGGTGAAGACGGCAGTCCGTCGGGCCGGATTTCGTCCGGACTGACGGCCGTTGTGACCGCCGTCGGCCGTCAGCGAAAGACGACGGTCTTGTGGCCGTTCAGCACGACGCGGCGCTCGGCGTGCCATTTGACCGCGCGCGCCAGCACGATGTTCTCGATGTCGCCGCCGATCGTCGTCAGGGTATCGACGTCCATCGCGTGATCGACCCGTTCTACGTCCTGTTCGATGATCGGACCTTCATCGAGTGCGCTGGTCACGTAATGCGCGGTCGCGCCGATCAGCTTGACGCCGCGGTCATGCGCCTGCCGATACGGGCGCGCGCCCTTGAAACTGGGCAGGAACGAGTGGTGGATGTTGATCGCCCGTCCCTCCAGTCGCCGGCACAGATCTGCCGACAGGATCTGCATGTAGCGTGCCAGCACCACGAGTTCGATCGCTTCGCGCTCGATGATCTCGAGCAGCCGTGCCTCGGCCTGTGTCTTCGTCGCGGCGGTGACCGGAATATGGTGGAACGGAATGTCGCACGATGCGGTCAGCTGATAGAAATCGCGGTGGTTCGAGACCACGGCGCGGATATCGATTGGCAACTGGCCCGAGCGCTGGCGAAAGAGCAGGTCGTTCAGGCAGTGACCGAGCCGGGAGACGAGGATCAGTGTGGCCGGGCGCCGGGCCGCATCGAAGAACTGCGAGCGCATCGAAAAGCGTTCGGCAATCGGCACGAAGGCTTCCGACAGGGATTCGGGCGTGGCACCGGTGCCGGCCATGAAATGCGTGCGCATGAAGAACAGACCGGTGTCGCGATCATCGTACTGCGCCGCTTCGATGATGTTGCCGCCGTGTTCGAGCAGGAAGCCCGAGACCGCATGCACGATGCCCGGACGGTCGGGGCAGGAGAGCACGAGAATGAAGCCGGCAGTCGTCATCAGTGGAGAAGGGCTCCCGTTGGCGCCAGGATGATCGGAGAAGGGTCAGGGACAGCGATTCAGCGCAGCGGGTTCGGCCGGTCGAGGACCGGTCCGATGGCGTCGAGCGTGTTTTTCAGGATGAGCCCGTATTCGGTGTCGCCTTCCATCACGAGCGCGCGTTCGAAGAACAGCCGGTCGGCGTCTTCCTGGCCGCGCAGCAGGCGCAGGTAATCCGGCGCACCGGCGGCCACGCGCAGCGTCACCGCGCCGCCGTCACGCGCCGGATGGAAACCGCGCTCGTCGAGCGACACGCGGCAGCGGATGCCGAGATCGAGCACCTCGATTTCCACCACGTGATCGCGCAACTGGGCGACGTCGTCGGGCGACAGATGCGGCCGCAGGAAGCGGTCCAGGGCGAGCGCCAGCACCAGTGACGGCGGGGCGATCGGCAGTCGGGCGACCAGCGCGCGCAGGGGCGCCGGCACCGGCAGGTGTCCCGGGCGCGAAGGCGTGCCGGCGGAGCGGCCGGCAAGAGCCGGTGGCGGTGTCATCATCATGCCTCGATTTCCTGCAGGCCCGGTGCATGGCGGGCGAACCCGTCGACCAGTTGGCCGGGAAGCGGCAGTGCACGCAAGCTGTCGAGCGCTTCGCGTGCATCAGCGCCCTGATTGTAGACTGCCTCGAAGTGTTCGATCACCGTGTCGAAATGCATGGCGCAGGGCGACAGGCGGATCCGGCGCACGCCGGCGGCACGCACCGCCTCGCGCTGGGTGATCAGGCAGTGCAGCGCAGCCGACTGGGTCTGGATGCCGTTGAGCGCCAGAAACGGCTTGCCCTCACCGGTCTCCAGCGTCATTCCGTCGGGATGTTCGATGCAGCGAAAGCCGCATTCGTCCTTCTTGAGCCGGTAATGGCGTGCCGTGAAGCAGCGTGCCGAAAAAGCCAGCGGCAGGCGCCCGAAGGCGAAGACTTCCGGTTCGATCGGCGTGTCGCCGGCCGGCCCGCCGAGGACCGGCTGCGCCGGTGGATCGATACAGCGGATGGCCTCGAGATCGAGCTCGACCGGTGCCACCCAGCGCACCGCACCCAGGGCGGCATATTCCTCGAGAGCCGGCTGGCTGTAGACATTGATGTGCGGGCCGAGCACGAAGCGCCGGCCGGCGAGGCTGCGCAGTGCCGAAGAATCGCCGGCCTCGACCAGGAAATCCTCCTGCGTGCCGATGGTGCGCATTTCGCGCAGATCGGCTTCGGATTCGAGCAGCGCCATGCTGGCGAGCACCACTTCCTTGCCGCAGGCGGCCAGATCGCGCGCCAGTCCGATCCAGTCGTCCAGTTTCAGTTCGTGACGCCGCGAGCAGACGACTTCGCCGAGCGTGATCGTGTCGACGGCCGAATCGGCGATGCGCCCGTAGAACTCGAAGACGTCACGACGCGGCCAGTAATACAGCAGGGGGCCGACCGTGATGCGCGTGCGCCCGTCTGCTCCGTTTGCCGAAATGTTGCCGTTCCCCGTGTCTGTCATTTCCGTGTCTGCCATGCTTCCTCCGGCCGTCATCCGTTGCCCTGTCATCGATTCGTCCCGCCGCCTTTCCGACTCATCGCCACGGCCGGTCGTAGGCGCCGAGCGTGTGCTGCTGGCCTTCGGACCAGCGCCCGAGCGTGGCCACCCATTGCGGCTGGACATTGAAGCGGTCGCGTCGCAGCGCGCACTCGTCGATGGCTGCCCGCCAGACGCGCGTGATCTGCTCGACATAGGCCGGACTGCGCTGGCGTCCTTCGATCTTGATCGCGGAAATGCCGATATCGAACAGTTGCGGCAGGATCGCCAGCGTGTTGAGGCTCGTCGGTTCCTCGAGCGCGTAGTCGCGCTCGCCTTCGACATGGAAGCGGCCCTTGCACAGGGTCGGGTAGCCGCGCGGTTCGTCGGCCGCATATTCGTCGATCAGCACGCCGTTCAGGCGCGCCTGGACGCTGTCGCCGGTTTCTTCCCAGCGCACCGCCGACGGCGGGGAGCATACGCCGGCCGTGTTCGGCGACTGGCCGGTCGCATACGAAGACAGCGCGCAGCGGCCCTCGACCATCACGCACAGGCTGCCGAAACCGAAGACTTCGATCTCGGCACTGGTGTTGCGCGCCAGATGCGCGACCTGCGACAGGGTCAGCACGCGCGGCAGCACGGCGCGCTGGATGCCGTAACGCTCGCGATGGAACTCGATGGCGTCGTAGGTCGTGGCCGAGGCTTGCACCGACAGGTGCAGGCGCAACTGCGGATGGGTGCGATGCGCGTATCCGAGGATGGCGACGTCGGCGCAGATCAGCGCATCGGCGCCGAGTTCGGCCGCGGTGTCGACGGCGCGCCGCCACGGCGCCGGATCGCGCGCATTGGCGTAGGTGTTCAGCGCCATCAGCACCTTGCGCCCGCGGGCATGCGCGTAGTCGATGCCCTTGCGCATCTGCGCCAGATCGAAGTTCAGTCCGGCGAAGTTGCGTGCGTTGGTCGCGTCCTTCAGGCCGAGATATACCGCGTCGGCGCCGGCATCGATCGCCAGCGTCAGCGCACGAAGTGAACCGGCCGGGCAGACGAGCTCGGGTTTTCGGACAGAGTCAGCAGCAGTCATGGTTCAACGGTTCCCGAAAGAATGAGGTTCGGCCCGGGGGGCCGGCCAGGAAGAATCAGCGGCGGTCGGCAGGGATCAGCGCGCGTCTTCGATGTCGTCAGGACGGCGGCGCCCGGCCGGTCGCCCCGGATCGTGTCCGCCGCCGTGTCCGCCAGCCGGTACGGCGGTACTGCGCGTCGCGCCCGGCCGTTGTTGCCCGGCCCCCGGCTTGCGGACTGCGCCGGCCCGTGCCTGCGCCCGCGCATCGGTGCGCGGCCGGCCATACCAGTTGATGTAGCGCAGCGACCAGGGCAGCATCGCCGCGCACCACAGCACGGCCGCGAGCACCAGAATGCGCGCGCCGGACGCATCCGCGCTTGCGATCTCGGCCAGGACGCGGATCGCTGCCGCCGCCTGCAGGACCAGGAACAGGCGCCAGACGATGCGCTCCGAAGCCATCGTGCGGCCGGCCTGACCGCAGGTGACCCGGCTGACCATCGCCAGCATCACCGAGCCGAAGAAGCCCATGGTCAGCGCATGCAGGCCGGCCAGACGCAGACCGCCGGCCTCGGAGCCGGTCAGGACGGCCAGCGCTTCGACGGCATGCAGTGCAAAGGCCAGGGCCAGCCAGACGATGGCACTGCAAAACATCGCCAGCAGGCGGATGCGCATGTTCTGTCCGGCACGCCAGCGCCACGCCAGCTGGAACAGCAGGCCGGCCATTGCCGCATCGACGACGAACAGATAGGCGAATGCGAAGATCATCGGCAGGCCGCCACCCGCCATGGTCGTCGTCGTGCGCACCAGGGGTTCGAGCGCGAAGGCGGCGATCAGCACGTAGAGCGGAACATGCTCGAAGCGGTTGTCGACCGTCGGCCAGGCCACGTGCACGAGCGGCACCATGCGATGCAGTGCGGCGGCAAACACCGGTGCGATGAACAGGCCGATCAGCATGGACTCGAGGGGAATCAGCCATGCCGGAGCGCCACTGGCCAGGGCGATGGTCGCTCCGGCGAAGGTGACGGCACCGATGACACAGGCCCATGAAATCACCTGGAAATGCACCTGGTCGGCGCGCCCGGATGTGCCTGCCATGCGCCGCAGGCGCACTGCGATCGCTGACCAGGCGAGCGTGACCAGCAGCAGGCCGGCCGCGGCCAGTTCGAACCCCGTCT
>DAIUFU010000073.1:0-5198 GCA_036844405.1 Burkholderiaceae bacterium
CCGAAGCCCCGTCCCCAAACCCCCGCCGCGGCGCCAGCTCCTTTACCGCCGCCGCAATCGCCGCGATGTGTTCCGGGGTCGTGCCACAGCAGCCGCCAACAATGTTGACCAGCCCTGCCGCGGCGAATTCGCCCAGTTGCGATGACGTCACTTCCGGCGTCTCGTCGAAGCCGGTCTCGGCCATCGGGTTGGGCAGGCCGGCATTCGGGTAGACGCAGAGGAAGGCGTCGGTCTTGCGCGCCAGTTCCTCCACGTATGGGCGCATCATCGCCGCACCGAGTGCGCAGTTCAGGCCGATCGTCAGCGGGCGCGCGTGACGCACCGAGTTCCAGAACGCCTCGACCGTCTGCCCCGACAGCAGGCGCCCCGATGCGTCGGTCACCGTGCCGGAGATCATCAGCGGAATGCGCTCCAGCCCCTGCGCCGCGCGCTCGGTCATCAGCGTCTCGATCGCGAAGATCGCCGCCTTGGCGTTGAGCGTGTCGAAGACCGTCTCGAGCAGCAGCAGATCGACGCCACCTTCGACCAGTGCGCGCACCTGCTCGTCGTAGGCGTCGCGCAGTTCGTCGAAGGTCACCGAGCGCGCACCCGGGTCGTTGACGTCGGGCGAGAGCGACGCCGTCTTCGGCTGCGGCCCGAGCGCGCCGGCGACAAAGCGCGGCCATTCGGGCGTGCTGAAGCGGTCGCGCTCCGCACAGGCCAGGCGCGCCGCCGCCAGGTTCATCTCGCGCACGTGCGCCTGCAGGCCGTAGTCGCCCTGCGCGATCGAGGTGGCCCCGAACGTATTGGTCTCGATGATGTCGGCGCCGACGCGCAGAAAGCCCTCGTGCACGCTACGCACGCGCTCGGGCTGCGTGAGCGACAACAGTTCGTTGTTGCCCTTCAGGTCGCGCGCGTGCGCGGCAAAGCGCTCGCCGCGAAAGCCCTGCTCGTCGAGTCCGAGCGACTGCAACATCGTGCCCATCGCTCCGTCGAGAATCAGGATGCGTTGCGACAGGAGTTCACGAAGACGGGATTCGGTATTCATTTGCAGTCACGGAAACGACACGGGCGAACCCGGTCAGGGAACAATCGGAGGAAAAACCACAAAAAACGGAGCTGCGAACAAGCCCGGAAGAAACCGGATTGCCGAAAGCAATGCCGAAGGACGGCCAAAAAAGGTGTCGAGTATCGCACCTGACACCTGGCAGACGACACCTGAACCGCGGTGCACAGCCCCTTGACACCTGCGCACCGGGTACGATGCCAACGAATGCACAGATCGGTGCACAAGCACCCAGAACCCGCCTATGAAAATACTCTTGTCAATAGAATTGAATGCTGAAACAGCCTGTTTCAGCGGGGTTTGTTGCGGCATGACAACGCCACGACTCGACGAATCGCTTGATTCTTTATCCATCTATTGAAGCAGTCGAATGCCGTCGGCTAGGCTTTCTGCTCCGCGATGACTCCAGCGAGTGCCCTGCCGCCCGGCGACGCGATTTGCCCGCCTTGGGGTTCGGCTCGCCTATTCGACCATGTTGCTGATGCCTCTGATCGGCCCTGCTCTTCTGACGGCAGCGGTTCTGCTGCTGCTGGAAAAGCTGGCGCCCCGGATCGGCCTGGTCGATGCACCCCGCGGACACCGCACGCACGAAATCGCCACTCCTGTCGTCGGCGGCCTGGGCATGGGTGTCGGCTTTCTGGCGGCCTGGTGGTGGCTGCCGCAGACCTGTCTGGAGCCGGCGGCCTGCGGCGGCGCCATGCTGATGCTGTGGCTCGGCTGCTATGACGACCGCTTCGAGCTGCGCTCGCGCACGAAATTCATTCTGCAGTGGCTGATCATCGCCGTCGCCTTCGGGCTGAGCGAGACGCTGATTCTTACGCTGGGCGGGTTCGGCCTGCACGGCGAGGAACTGATCCTGCCGTCCGCCGTCGCCATCCTGATGACCTGGTTCGGCTCCGTTGGCCTTGTCAACGCCGTGAACATGCTCGACGGGCTGGATGGCCTGGCCGGCAGCGCCGTGCTCATGAGTGTCGGCTGGTTCACATTCGCGGCCTGGCTGATCGGAGATTTCGATACTGCCGTCCTGCTGCTGCTGCTGGCGTCGCTGATCATCGTCTTCCTGGGCTTCAACCTGCGGCTGCCGGGCCGGGCGCACGCCCGCGTGTTCATGGGCGATGCCGGCGCCCTGATGCTCGGTTTCCTGCTCGCCTGGAGCGCGGTACACCTGTCACAGCTGCCCGACGGCATTCCGCCGGTCGTGGCGCTGTGGATCTGTGCGCTTCCGGTCATCGACACCCTCACGGTGATGTGGAAGCGGCATCTGCGCGGTCGGCCGAAAATGCAGGCCGGACGCGATCATCTGCATCACCTGCTGCGCGCCCGCGGCCTGTCGGTCTGCCAGACCGTACTGGTGGAAGCCGCGTTCGCCTTCCTGTGCGGCCTGACCGGCGTCAGCCTGTGGCTGATGGGCGCAAGCGACTGGCAGATGCTGATGGCTCTGCTGCTCGTTGCGTCCGTCTATGCGCATCTCGTCATGGCGGGCTGGGCGGTCGTCCGCAGCCGTGCCGGCCAGATCGCCGCCGTGCCGGCAGCGTCGAGCCGGGAAAGCGTGCAATGAGCGCAGCCGCCGTTGGTCGACCGATTGCGCTTTTCAGGCAGAATCATGCTATTGAGCATTCATGAAACTGCTCGTCGTCTGCACGGCCAACATCTGTCGCAGCCCGATGGCCGCCGCGGCGATGAAGCATCTCCTGCATGAACGGGATCTGCATGCCGAGGTCAGCTCGGCCGGCGTTCATGCGCTGCCCGACCAGCCCGCGCACCCGCAGTCGATCGCGACGGTGGCGCGTGCCGGCCTGGGCGATCTCACGAATCACCGCAGTCGGGAAGTCTCCCGGCTGCTCCTCGATCGCACCGATCTCGTCTTCTGCATGGAAGAACGCCAGCGCACGGCGCTCGTGGCGCTCTCTCCGCAGGCAGCCGGGCGCATCCGCCTGCTCGGCTACTGGCGCGGCATCGAAATCAGCGATCCGGTCAATGGCACAGAAGAAGGATTCGAAGAATGCCTGGAAACGATGAACGACTGCGCGGCGCAATGGATCGATCGGCTCGCGCGTCAGGGGCTGCTGCGATGATTGGCACTCCCGACGCTGCCGGGAACCTCGCCGACCGGACCATCCGGGCCGGCACGTGCAGCCTGCGCCGCAGCGGGCGCGCCATCATCGCTGCCGGGATGGCGCTGGCGCTGACCGGTTGCGCATTCGCGCCCGGCTTCTATCTCGGCGAGACGACGGCCGAATCGGAAGAAGCGGCCGCCGCGATCGAGCCGGTGGCGATCAACTGGGATCTGATCCGCGAATTCGACGCGCTCGCGCGCCCGGCAGCGCCCGAGGTGCCGCAGCAGAAGCCCGGCCCCTACCGCATCGGCCCGGGTGACGCGCTGCGCATCACCGTCTGGAACCACCCCGACCTGAACTACGCACCGAACCTGTCGGTGACGACGCGCACCGCCGGCGACGGCAGCATGGGCCAGGCGAGCAACGTCGTGCCACTGCGCGTCGTCAATCACGACGGCGCGATCTACTTCCCGATGGCCGGCCGCGTCGAGGCTGCGGGCCGCACCGCACCGGAACTGCGCGACCAGATCGCGCGCCAGTTGTCGCGCTTCGTGAAGGAGCCGCAGATCGAGGTCGACATCGCCGCCTTCCGCAGCCAGCGGGTGTTCGTCGTCGGCGAAGTCAAGGTGCCGGGGAACCTGCCGGTCACCGACGTGCCGATGTACATCACCGATGCCCTCGGACAGGCGGGCGGCGCGACCACCGACGCCGATCTGTCGTCGGTGACCGTCACCCGCGGCGAGCGTCATCTGGCGCTCGATCTCGACCGCCTTTACTACGACGGCGAGATGTCGCAGAACCTGCTGCTGCAGAACGGCGATGTCGTCACCGTGCCCGATCGGCGCGAACGCAAGATCTTCGTGCTCGGCGAAGTGCTCAAGCCGCAGTCGTACATCCTGCCGCGCGGGCGCACGACGCTGGCCGAGGCCGTGGCCGACGCCGGCGGCCCGAACCCGCTCACCTCACAGACCGGCCAGATCTACGTGCTGCGTCTGGGCACGCACGACCAGCCCTTCGTCTATCAGCTCGACGCCCGCTCTCCGCAGGCACTGCTGCTGGCCGACCGCTTCTCGATGCAGGCGCGTGACGTGGTCTACATCGATCCGACGCAACTGGCACGCGCCGGTCGCGTGATCGCCCAGCTGCTGCCGTGGGCACAGGGTGCCTACACCACGGTACGCGCTACCGATTGAGATTCTTGATGAACGACGAGCGCCATTCCCCCGCCATGCCTGCCCGCCCCGCCCGGCCGGGCGCAACCGGCCCGCGCGGCAGCGACGCGACGGGCACCCGCTCGGGTAGCGGCATCGGCAAACCGGCCGGTGAGGCTACTCAGGTGGGGGCACCCGCCGCTCCGGCGCGCATCCGCCGCGAACGCACACCCGCGTCTGCGCCCTGGCCGGCCTCGTCGCCATCATCCGCTTCACAGCACCCGTCACGCGGATCCGTGCGCTCGTCGTCGTCCATGTCCGCCGCGGCGCTCGACGACGACACGATCTCGCTTGTCGATCTGGCTGAAAACCTCACCGATCACCGCTGGGCTTTCCTGCTTGTGGCGCTGCTGTGCACGCTTGGCTCGATCGGCTATGCGCTGCTGGCCACGCCGGTCTATACCGTCGATGCGCTCGTGCAGGTCGAGGACAAGAAGGGCTCCGGGCTGGGCGCCCTGAGCTCGGTCGCGCAGGCGCTCGACGTGTCGAGCTCACCGGTCGAAGGCGAAATCGAGATTCTGCGCTCGCGCACCAACGTCAGCCAGGCCATCGCAACGCTGCAGCTGTACACCGACGTGCGCGTGGCCAACCGCTTCCCGCTGGTCGGCGAATGGCTGTCGCGCCGGCTCGAAACCGGCGCCGACGGGCTGACAGTCGCACCGGCACTGCCGCTGGTCGACGCCGGACGCTGGGCCTGGGGCGGTGAAGAACTGGTCGTTGCCGAGTTTCAGCTGCCGACGGCGGCGCTCGGCAAACCGCACTGGCTGACGATCGGAGACGGCGGCCACTGGACGCTGCGTGACGACGACGACGTCATCGTGCTGCAGGGCAGCGACACGACGCAGGCGATCACGAAAGACGGCTATACGCTGCAGATCGCATCGG
>DAIUFU010000073.1:5208-7202 GCA_036844405.1 Burkholderiaceae bacterium
CGTCGCGGAGACCAAGCGCCAGTCGGGCGTGATGCGCGTCGAATACCCGGGCGCCGACGCCGGCACCGCCGCGCGCCTGGTCAACGCCATCGCCGACGCCTACGTCTACCAGAACATGCAGCGCCGTTCGGAAGAAGCCGAGCGCAGCCTGCGTTTTCTTGAAGGGCAGCTGCCGCAGCTGCGCAAGCAGCTCGACACCGCCGAGAACGCGCTCAACCGCTACCGCAACGAGCACCGCACGATCGACATCCCCGGCGAGATCAACGTGCTGCTGACGCAGTCGATCGCGCTCGAGAAAGACCGTCTCGAACTCGAACTGCGCAGCAAGGAAGCCGAAGCGCGCTACGAGCCGGCACACCCGGTATCGCGCGCATTGCGCGACCAGCTGGCCAGCGTCGCCGCGCAGAAGAAGCAGCTGATGCAGCGCGTCGAATCACTGCCACTCGTGCAGCAGGATTACCTGCGCCTGGCGCGCGACGTCGAGGTCAACAACCAGCTGTACGTGAACCTGCTCAACAACGCGCAGCAGCTGCGTGTGGCGCGTGCCGGCACGATCGGCAATGTCTCGATCGTCGACCGGGCCGTCATTCCGCAGCGCCCGAGCAAGCCGCGGCGCGCACTGGTCGTCGCCGTCGGCATCCTGGCCGGGCTGGCCGGCGGATTCCTGCTGGCGCAGATGCTGGCCGCGCTGCAGAAACGCGTGCGTGACCCGCGCGAACTCGAAGACCTGTCGGGCATCCACATTTCGGCAACGGTGCCAACCTCCGCCGAGCAGATGCAGTTCGACCGGCAGCGCAGCCGGCATGCCGGCCGACAGGGCGACGTGGCCGTCCCGTACCTGCTGGCCAAGTCGAAGCCGACTGCAGCGGCGATCGAAGCCCTGCGCACGCTGCGCCTGAACCTGCAACTGTCGCTGGCCGAGACCCGGGGCGCGCGCACGATCCTGCTGACCTCGGCCATCCCGGGCCAGGGCAAGACCTTCGTCGCCTCGAACCTCGCCTGGCTGATCGCCAGCGCCGGGCCGCGCGTGCTGCTGATCGACGCCGACCTGCGCCGCTCCTCGGTCGGCAGATACTATGCCGTCGGCGAAGCGGGCGGGCTGGGCGAGATCCTGGCCAGCGGCCTCGACCCGGCACGCTTCATCAGGAAGACCGCTGCGGCCACCCTGCACGTGCTGCCGGCGGGCGCCTTCCCGGACAACCCGGGCGAACTCTTCACCGACGAACGCCTGGCGCCGGTCTTCGAATGGGCGGCGGAACATTTCGACATCGTCATCGTCGATGCGCCGCCGATCCTGTCGGTTTCGGACACGATCGTGCTCGGTGGCTTCGCCGACGTCACCGCCTTCGTCGTACGCCACAAACGCGTCTCGCAGGGCGACGTCGCCGATGCCGTGCAGCAGTATCAGCTCACCGGCGCGCAGATCGAAGGCTTCGTCTTCAACGACTTCGTGCCCTCGCGCGTGCGCTACGGCTACGGCGGACGCTATGGCTACGGATACGGCTACGGCGGGCGCTACGGGTATTACCAGCGCAAGGCGTGAAAAAAATCAGGCGCAGCTGACACGCCGGCGCAGCAGTCGCACGATCACGAACGCGAGCCCGACCCCGATGGCGTCGGCGACGAAATCATGCCAGTCGGCCTCGCGCGACGGCGTCAGGCTCTGCAGCACTTCGATCAGTCCGCCATAGGCGAGCAGGCCGGCGATCACGCGCGCCCGCACCCGCGGCCAGGCCCACAGCCCGATCGTGCCGAGCACGGCGAAGGCCAGCACGTGATCGGCCTTGTCCCAGCCGGTCTGCACCGGCAGCGAAGCCGGCGACGGCCACAGCGCCAGCACCAGTATGGTGAGCATGGCCAGAAAAAAGAACGGACGCAGCCAGCGCAAGGAAGGATCCACCTACCAGTCCCAGGCGGCCCAGAGCTGCCCGGCCTGCTGGCGGTGCATCGAACTCGCGCGCACCATGTCGAGTGAAGCGCCGAGGCGCCAGCCG
>DAIUFU010000073.1:7212-10103 GCA_036844405.1 Burkholderiaceae bacterium
TGCGGATGGAACGCCAGCCGCGCCACGGCATCTGCGCGCCCAGGCTGAGCCCGCGGATGCTGTCGCCGGCGTCGAACATCTGTGCGCCGCGCAGCGCGTGCCCGGAATGCAGCACGGCGATCAGGCTTGCCCCCGGCCCGTCGACGATCGCACCGAGACTGCCGAGCGTGACGTCGCCACCGGCCGGGAAACCGAGCGGCTGGCGATAGTTCGCATAGCCGCCGGCAAAGGCGGCGTGGCGATAGGCACCGGCCTGATGTGTGCCGAAGGCGTGGCGCATGCCGGTGTCGGACCACTCGCCGAAGACGCGCCACTGGTAGCCGCGCCAGGGCGCCGTACTGGCCGCACTGAACCGCCCGCTCAGCTCCAGACCCACCGTCACGAGAAACTTGTACGGCTTGTGATTGCGCTCGTCCTCGCCGATCGCCTGCGCGTAGCCGGCGAGCACATGGCGCGCGCCGAGCGCATGAGCGTAGCGGATGTCGTAGCCGGCCATCTGGTTGCCGGGTTCGTTGCCCTTCGTCACGCCCGCATCGCCGACGTTGTCATTGCCGCGCAGCGCACGCCACAGCGACGACCAGCTTTCGTCGCGCCCCGAGCCGCCCCACTGGATCGTGCGTGACAGACCGATCTGCAGCCCGGTGAGCGGCTGTGCAGTGACCCGCATGCCGATCAGCCACGGGTGCCGCGGCTCCTGGTGCCCGGACAGCCGGCCGCCGAAGAAGTCGGCGCTCCACGGGCCGAGCCAGTTCAGCCAGCGCGAGGCGAACGGCTGGTCGTCGTCCTTGCGCCAGCCAAGCGCCGCCACCGGCGCCGCCGCGCCATCGAGAATCAGGCTGCCCATCCACGCCGGGCCCCAGTGCCGGCGCTGCTGCGACGCATAGACGCGCCCGGGCCCGAGCGGCACGCTCAGCTCGAAGCCTTCCAGACTGGCCTCGGGCAGACCACTGCCGGGCCGACCGTGATCCGGCACCCGGTGCACGGCCGCGCCCAGGTGCAGGCGCACGCCGTCGGGACGATCGACGAGCGTGTAGCCGACGCGTGCGCCCGTGCCGACACCGTTGCCGGCCGCACCGAGCGCCGCGCGCGGCATTGGCAGCGCGCGGGTCGAACCGATGACAAATTCGGCGCCGTTCAGCGTCGGCGCCGTCTGCAGTGCATCGGAGGCGGTCAGGCGGCCGTCTTCGGCCAGCGAACGCTGGCGCGCAAGCAGCCAGTCGAAGTCGCCGCCGGCCTGCGCCGGGGAGGGTGCGAGCAGCAGCACCGCGAGGCAGAGCCCGAGTGCGGGGGTAGATGTCGCGAGAGAGGGGGTGGAAGCGCGGGAAAGGAAGCGCGAGAAGGACGAAAGGGAAGATAAGGAAGTCCGGGGCGCCCGAGACGCCTGAAAAACCTGAAAATCCCGGTAGGCGAAGGAAGGGAAACGGGCAAACGGAAGAGCAGATCGGCGCACGTGCATATCGGGGCCTTTGGGTCTGAATTTCGGAGGCGGGGCTCGGGGTCAGGACGCTCGGGTCAGGGCGTTCGAGTCAGGATCTCCGGGTGGCGAGCAGGCCCTCGAGCGCCGCGACGATGCGCTCGCCCGTATGGCCGTCCCACAGCGGCGGAATGCAGCCCTGCTTCCACTGACCGGCGAACAGGCGATCGAGCGCCGGCTTGAGCTTCGCCGGATCGGTGCCGATCAATTCGTTGGTGCCGAGCGTGATCGTCTCCGGCCGCTCGGTGGTATCGCGCAGCGTCAGGCACGGCACCTGCATCACGGTGGCCTCCTCGGTAATGCCGCCCGAGTCGGTGATGACCGCGCGCGCGTGCTTCACCAGCCAGTTGAATTCGAGATAGGGCTGCGGGTCGACGAGGTGCAGGTTGGTTGGCAGGGCGGTACCGGAAGCACGATGGGGCTGCCCGGCCAGCTCCTGCACTGGCCCGGCCACCTGCCGCAAGGTCTTTGCCGTGCGCGGATGCACCGGGAACACCACCGGCAGGCCGCGCGTGCCCTCGCCGATGGCCGCCAGCAGGCGCAGGAAGCCATCGCCGGCATCGACGTTGGCCGGACGGTGCAGCGTGGTGACGAAATACTCGCCCGGCTGCAGGCCAAGTTCGACCGCAAACGCCGGCGGGCGCAGGCGATCCATGTTCGCCAGCAACGTGTCGATCATCGTGTTGCCGACGAAGAAGATGCGGTCGTCGTCCACCCCGGTGCGGCGCAGGTTCTCGTTGGCTTCCTGACTCGTCGTGAAGAACCAGTTGGTGATCGCATCGGTCACCATCCGGTTGATCTCCTCCAGCATCGACCAGTCGCCCGACCGGATGCCGCCCTCGACGTGCGCCACCGGCACGTGCAGCTTCTGCGCTGCGATCGCGCAGGCCATCGTCGACGTGACGTCGCCGACAACCAGGCAGAGCGTGCTCGGCTGCTCGAGCAGCAGCTTTTCGTAGCGCGTCATGATCGCCGCCGTCTGCTCGGCCTGCGTGCCCGAGCCGACCTCCAGGTTCACGTCTGGAGTCGGGATGCCAAGCTGCTCGAAGAAGTCGCCCGACATGCGCGCGTCATAGTGCTGACCGGTGTGCACAAGCCGGTAGCGCAGGCGTCCGCCGTCGCGCTCGCGCGCCTGCAGCGCGTGGATGATCGGCGCGATCTTCATGAAGTTCGGGCGCGCGCCGGCGATGATGTCGATCAGCATGAGTGAAGAAGCGGAAAGTGGAAGTGGAAGCCAGTAGGCGGAAGGCGGAAGGCGGAAGGCGGGATCAATGCATACCCGGAAACTACTGCAAAAAGCGGCGGTTCCGAAAACTGCTGCAAAAAACAGCGGTTTCGGCCAGGGCGACGATCCTCCGGCCGATTTCGCCGCTTTTTGCAGCAGTTTCCGCCGTGAGCGCCCAACCCGCCGGGCACC
>DAIUFU010000074.1:0-10089 GCA_036844405.1 Burkholderiaceae bacterium
CCACCGCCCGCGCCGGCGCGGCGGCCGGTGGCGGCGCGACGATCTCCGGCTTGTCGCCGAGCAGGTCGGCCTTGCGTATGCCCCCGGTTTCCGTCGAATCCCGATCCACCTGGTTGCGCAATACCAGCGACAGATTGCCGACGCTGCGCGCCAGGTCGATGCGTTCGGCCTGCTCGGGCGTGACTTCGAGTGTGACGGCGTTCACGACCCGGGGCTTGGTGTCGTCGCGCCCGGCTTCCTGCGCCACCGCGAGCACGAGAATGCGTTCGAGGACAATCTTGGACACCGGCCGGTCGCGATCGTCCTGCGTGTTGACGAGCACGTCGACGTAATTGCCCGGCAGCGCGAAACCGGCCACACCGACCACTTCGTTCACCTTCACCGTGATCGCCCGGTTGCCCTGGCCGATCACCGCCGACAGGCCGCCCTTGGTGCCGACGGGGGCAAGCCGCGTCTCGAGCACCGGCTCGCCGCGCAGCACCGGCCCGCGAACGACGCGCCCGTCGACGGCCTCCACCTGGGCGAATGACCCTTCCGGCACCGAACCCGCCGGCCATGCCACCAGTGACACCATCGACGCATTGAGCGGCTGACCCAGATCGATGTCGCGCGCCGCGACCACCACCTGCGCTTCGGTCTTCGCCGTGCTCTGCTCGTTCAGCCAGCGCGCCGCCAGCACCATGGCGGCGATGCCGGCGACGAGTGACAGCAGCAACATCAGGATGGCTCTTGTACTTCTCATCTCGCTCCCCTGCCCTGGTCTGTGTCAGTTCCTGAAGCGCACTGCCCGATGACGCCAGCCACATCCGCCGTGTGCGCGATCGTCGGCAGATAGCCATCTTCGCCGGACTCGGCGGCAAAATACAGCGCCCAGGCCCAGCGCAGCGCTTCCGGTGTCAGTTTCGCAACACGGTTTTCGTAGACGGCGCGATCGCGCACCATCAGCACCAGATCGAGCGGATAAGCGGGAAACAGCGGCATTCCGCTGCGCGCGTGCAGTTCCCGGACCAGGAAATCCTCCGCCACTTCGTCGAATTCCACACCCGCACGCTGACAGGCGCGCCGGAACACCTGACGATAGGAAGCCTCATCGAGCGCATCGAGCCGCACCTTGTAGCCGAGCCGGCGCACGAAAGCCGGATCGTCGAGACTGGCCGGCGACAGGTTCGACGAAAACACCAGCAATACGTCGAACGGCACCTGAAAGCTCGTGCCCGTATGCAGCGAAAAATGATCGACGTGCCGGTCGAGCGGCACGATCCAGCGGTTCAGGATCTGGTGCGCCGGACTGCGCTGACGGCCGAGATCGTCGAAGACCAGCGCGCCATTGTTGGCGCGCAGCTGCGCTGGCGCCTTGTAGAAGCGCGTGACGGCATCGCGTTCGAGATCCATCATCGCCAGCGTCAGTTCGCCGCCGAGCTTGACCACCGGGCGATGGCAAAGCACCCAGCGCGCATCCGGCTGCGGCGCGCGGTCCAGCGAACCGGTGCGCTCCGCCACGTCGATGCGGCGGTGCACGACGTCGTCGAACACCTGGATGATTTCGCCGTCGACCTCGATCGCGTGCGGCACCCAGATCGCACCTTCGATCGCCTGCACCAGATGCTCGGCCAGCCAGGTCTTGCCGGTGCCGCTCGCGCCGTAGAGAAACAGCGGGCGCAGCGAATTGATCGCCGCGCCCAGCGTCGTGACCAGGCCCGACGGCAGCACCAGCGGACGCAGTACCTCATCGAGGCGCTCGGGCCCGATGCGCGCACCGGTTACCCGCTGGCGTTCGACCTGGGCCACATAGTCCGGCAGCGACACCGGCGCGGGGCCGGCATACTGGTTCCTGCGCATCGCCTCTTCGGCGCGCGCGCGGCCCGGCCCGGTCAGCGCGTAGCGCACTTCGGCATCGAAACTGCCGCGCCGCGGCACTTCGATGTACTGCTCTTCGCGCAGGAAACCGAGCAGGCGATCGAGCACGGGCAGCGGCAGGGCGACACCCGCGCCCAGTTCGGCCATCGATGCGTCGCCGCCGCGCTGCAGGTGCTTGAGAACCAGCTCCAGCAGCAGGGCCTTCGACACCCCGGTCGCTTCGAGCGAAGCCGGTGGCGCCATCGCCGGCAGCGGAAGGCGCTGCGCCGCCGGCACGGGCGGAGCGTTCATGCGACGACCCCGGCCCACTGCAGCGCGGCCAGCAGGCAAGCGCCGCCGCTGATGGCCAGCGCGAACGGCAGGCGATCGGCGCTGTCGGTGCGCGGATCGAACTGCGGGCCGGCTACGCCGGCCAGGCGGCCGAATAAGATGATTTTCAGATTGGTGAAAACGGCACGACGGCGTTCGCCATTTGCCATGCGCAGCAGGGCGAGCGCGCCACCGGTGAGAAATACGAGAAGCACGAGCATCGGCAAGGCGTCGAGCCCGAAAAAAGCGCCGAGCATCGCCATCAGTTTCACGTCACCGGCGCCCATCATGCGCAGCAGATGCAGCAGCAGAAAGCCGGTAAAAGCGGCAAAAGCGCCGGACGCGGCGGCAGAGACGCCCAGCGCGCCGGGTGTTGCGGAATCAAACAGGCCGGAACCGGCCGCGCCCAGCGTCTGCCAGACGAGAGCGACGATCAAACCCGCCAGCACCAGGCGATTGGGAATTCGCCGGATGCGGAAATCAGAAATGCAGATCTGTGCAAGCAGCCCAACGAATGCCGCGCGCATCAGCCAGACAATGGCCGGCGCAAGCCAGTCGGGCAAAAATGCACCGTTCAGCATGCGCCGGAGCCGGTTGCCGCAGCGACGGCCGAGCAGACGGACTGGTACAGCCCGCCGAGTTCCACGCCCACCAATGAAACCGTGCTCACGATCATGACGGTAATCAAAGCACCGATGAGTGCATATTCGATTGCCGCTACGCCGCTTTCATCGGCCCATGAGGCAGACGTCTTCATTGACTGGGCCCAAGAGTGGCTTAAAAATGGAAGTCGGCAAAATTTACTCAGCGACATTTAAACATGCGAGAAATTAATTAACCGACCCCCATGAGCAATCAAGCATCAAGGTGCGACAAGTTTATCTTTAATAGTATTAAACACAGTATTCAAGTTTGTTCCAACCGCCGTAACCGCAACGATAATCGCAACGGCGATCAACGCAGCAATCAAACCATACTCAATTGCCGTCACGCCCTCTTCATCGCGGGCGAACTGTCTGGCTGCCTGAATGAAACGACTCATGTCGATACTCCTTTCCCTGACGGTCGCCAATCCTGGCGACTCAAACAAGCCGTCGAAGAGGACGGCACTCCCGCTCCCTCGCGCCGCGTGCACGGCTGCTCAGGCTGTCTACCTGCCCGGAACCGTTCGTCGGTCAGGCATTGACTGAATTCTTGCCGGTCATTCGCGTCCCGACCATGACAAATCGCACGCTGGCGCGATTTCCTGGAGCGGCTGGCGGGTAATTTTTCACGTTTCACACCGGAAACCGGTGAAAAAAACCTGCCCGGACCGTAGACTATGACCGTTTGTCGGAAAATTTCAAGAGAGACCGATGGACGACGCGCTCAATTCTTCGTACAAATGCAGCTCTGACACAACGCATGACCGGCGGCGGTCGGCGATCGACGGCCGCTGGCCGCGACGGAAACGCGCGGGCCGGCAGGCCGGCGTCGCCGCCGTCGAATTCGCGCTGGTGGCGCTCTTCTTTTTCTCGCTGCTGTTCTCGATCCTCGACTGGTCGTATCTGTTCTTCACCAACCTGTCGATGCAGCACGCAGTGCGCGAAGGCGCGCGCTACGCCGTCGTCGGGCGCAGCGATCTGGCGCCGGACGACCGGCCGGGCGACCGGTGCGCGGCGGTCAAGGAAAAGATCCGCGAACAGTCGTGGGGGCTGTACGAGCGCACGCACTCGGAAACCACGTTCAAGACGATCAACCCTGCCGGCAACATCATCACCATCGGCAGCGGCTCCTGCTACGGCGCCGGACAGCTGATCGTGGTCGAAGTCGACAGCCGGCTGACGCCGGTCACGCCGTTCCTGCGCCCGTTCTTCCACGCGACGAACGGCGAATACCGCTTCAAGGTGGCGGCCACGATGAAGAACGAGGCATGGCGATGAACTCCGGAACGCGCTGCGCGATGCGGCATCGACAAACCGGCGGCGCGCCGCGCGCCTCCTTCGGCCGGTCGATGCGCGGCGTGGCCATCGTGGAACTGGCGCTCGTGCTGCCCGTTCTGCTGGTTCTCGTGCTCGGCGTCATCGATTTCGCGCGCGCGATCCAGTTCAACAACATTCTCGTGCACATGACGCGCGAGGGAGCGAACCTGGCGGCGCGCACGACGGAAGAGCCGTCCTACATTCTCAAGGCGTTGATGGATACGGCCACGCCGATGGAAATGAACACCGACGGCATGATGTACATCACGCAGGTCATGGGCGACGCCAGCGGAAACGCCCGGCTCGTTGCCCAGTATCGGCCGACCTCCGGAGGCAAGCTGTCGCTGCCGAGCAAGCTGACCACCTGCAACGGCGGATGGTCCAGCGGAAAATGCGAGCCCCGGGGCACGGCACCGATCGTACCGCTGCCGAACGGCGTCAGATTGAATAATGGCGAAACCGTCTACGCGGTCGAGAGCATGTACGACTACACGCTGCTGACGCGCTTCGTCATCCAGAGCCTGCCGCAGCTGTACTCACTCACCATCCTGTAACGCGCCCCGCCGCCAGGATTCCGGAGGGACCAACCATGCCGCAACGTCTTCATCGCCGACCGTCGCGCCAACGCGGACAGGTGCTGATCATCGTCGGGCTGTCGCTGGCCGTGCTGATCGGCGCGGCGGGCCTGGCCATCGACGCCGGCCGCGCCTACGGCGTGAAAGCGCGGCTGAACGCCGCGATCGACGCCACCGCCATCGCCGCCGCACGCGCGCTCGCCGTCGGTGACGATGATGCCACCCGCCGAGCCAACGCCCAGGCCACCGGTTTGCGGTTTTTCCAGATGAACTACCCGGATGGTTTTCTCGGCTCCACCCCGTCGGCGCCGACGATCACCGCGGTGCACGAGGACACCGGCTACTGGCGCGTGAACGTGTCCGGATCCGCAAGCGTGCCGACGACGCTGCTGCGCGTGATCGGCACCGACGCAATGGTCGCGCCATCGGCCGCCGGAGAGGCGATCCGGCGCGATCTGGACGTGATTCTGGTGATGGACACGTCGGGATCGCTGAACAGCCCGTCCTCGGCCTTCGGCCTGCTGAAAAACGCCGCGATCAACAATTTCGTCAGCAAATTCGCCGCCGGACGAAACGGCGACCGGCTGGGCCTGGTGACCTTCGCCTCGGGTGCCGTCCTCGACGAACCGATCGACAAGACCGCCACGCGCGGCTTCAACCGGACCGTGGTCGAGGGCAAGATCCGGGCACTGACGGCAGAAGGCGCGACCGCTTCGGCCGAAGGGATGCGCATCGCACTCGAGGAACTGGAAGCCATCCCCACGGCGCTGCAGTCGAGTCTGCGCGTGATCCTGTTTTTCAGTGACGGCGCGCCGAACCTGATTCGGGGTGAATACTACCGGCAAGATGATTTCACGAGAGTCGACGGCAACCTGTATTCGGAAACGTCGAATACGACACTTTCAAGGAACTTTCGCAGCGGCGGTAGAAACTACACTGCGTACTGCAGCACGTCGACGGCCAGTGGCAACGGAGTTCCCTGCCGAATCTTTCCGTCGAATCGACGTTCGGGCACCGAGGTACGCCATTTTGCGACGATCCGGGACGCCTCGAATACATCAATCCCGTTGCCCTCGCCGCCCTCGCCGCCTTCCCCGCACTTCTATCCCGGCATCACGCACCTGCCGGCGAATGGCTACGGCAATTTCCCGCTCAGCGGCCGCCGGGCGCTGACGAACGCCCCCAGCCCGGCCAGGAATGCGATGGGCAATCCGATTGCCGGCTTCCCGTTCGACAACACCTACTGCAACATGAACAAAGCGGCGCGCAACATGATCGAGAACGTGGCGACCGCGGCGCGTCAGAAAGAGATCCGGGTGTACACCGTCGGACTGGGCGACGCCCTGCAATCGCTGGAAACCTCGTTCAGCGGGGGCAACTGCGGCTACACGACGGCAACGGAAAAAGGCGAAGTGCTGCTGAAGCGGCTCGCCAATACCCGGGACTCGACCAATCCCGATCCCAATCAGCCCGAAGGCATGTACTGCTGGGCGCAGAATGCAGCGGCGCTCGGTCCGTGCTTCGACAAGATCGCCAGCGAAATCCTGCGGCTGACGATGTGACGGCGGATGACGCCTGCGAACGGGACGCTCCCCGAACGGGCTGACGCCGGCACCGCGCCCGGTTTCGCTGCGCCGATGCCGTGATGTCCGAGGCGGCAACTGCGCCGTACGACTGGTACGGCCTGAACACAGAAATTTTTCTGGCAATCAACCAGTACCACGCGCCCGCATTCGACCGTCTGATGCTCGCGCTCGATGTGCTGGCACATCCCAGGCTCTTTCCCGTTTATATCGCGGCGATGCTGTGGATGGCCTGGCGAGCGCCAGGAACGACGCCGATGCGCAATGTCGTATGTTTCGCGACCGGATATCTGCTCGTCTCGATGACAGCGGTCCCGGTCCTGAAGTACTGGCTCGATCAGCCTCGCCCGCTGACGGCGCTCGGCGCCGAACGAGTCACCGTCCTCGGGACACCGGACGCGCTGCATTCCTTTCCGTCGGGGCATGCCGCGTTCGCCGTACTGCTGGCGGCGTCGCTGATACCGGGCAGCGCACGCAGCGTGCAGATCGCAATGATCGCCTTCGCACTACTGGTGTGTTTTTCGCGCATCTCGACGGGCGCGCACTTCCCGCTGGACGTACTGGCCGGAGCCGGCCTGGCGTTCGTGATCGTCACGGTTCTGCGCCGGCTGCTGCCGGCAGGCGGCAAGCGATGAACGCGCACGTCGACGGCAGCGCGGATCTGGCGCCGGCGCGCGCGCTGACGATCATCGCTGCGATATACGGCGTTTCGCTGGTGCTTACGGCAGCGCTCGCCCGGGCGGCGGGCGCCCCTTTCGCGCTCTGGTTTCGCGATACGCCCCTGCTGCTGGCAGCGCTGCTCGGCTTCGTGCTGTTACTCGGCGTCATCTGGGACGGTTCCCTGGTATCGATCGGCCTCGTCAGCGAAAAATTCCGCGGATGGCGCACTCCCGGCGCGAGCGGACTCAGCGTCGAATCACTGCGTGCCCGGCGATTCTTCACCTGCGGCGCGAGTCCGATCCTGATGCTGCTCGCAACCGGATTCGTCATCCTCGGGACGTCGAACCTCACGCTGCTGAATCTGCAGTTGCTCGGCAGCGTCACCCAATGGCGAGATCCTTTTTTCTGGCAACTGGAAGGAGCGCTGCTGGAAAAAATCATCCAGTCGCCCATTGCCACCACCGCGTGGGACGGGCTCTATCACAGTGCCTGGGGCATCGAGCTGCTCGCCGCGTTTGCCCTGATCGTCGTCGGCCGCGGTCCCCGCATCGTGCTGCATTATTGCGTCACGATGATTCTGCTCTTCTATGTCGGGCGTCTGCTGGGCATACTCAATCCGGTGATGGGGCCGGCTTTTTATCGGCCCGACCTGTTCGCCTGGCTCGACGGTTCGGTCACATCGGAAGCCATGCGCCGGGTGACGGAAGTCCTGGCGGCGTCACCGGAAAAAGCCGTCGATTCGGGCGGCATTCTCCTGGGCGGCGTATCCGCAATGCCCAGCCTGCACGTCGCAATGGTCGCCGTCACCGCATACTGGCTGGCCGTCGCCCGACGCTGGACTGTTGCCATTACCCTCCCCTGGGTCGCGTTGGTATGGACTTCAACCGTCGTGCTGGGCTGGCATTACATTCTCGACGGAGCCGGTGGAATCATCCTCGGCGCGGTGTGCGTGCTGCTCGCGCGGTGGCTGCTCGAGATCACCGGAGCAAGTCTGGGTAATGTCCGGCGATGATTTTGCCCGGCCGGAAGCGGGACACGATCATATCGGTCGCCGTCAGGAACGTGCCCTTCACTCACCGTTTCGCTGCAAAAAGCAGCAGAATTTGCCATAACTTCCCGCTACGGCAGGAACTGCTGCTTTTTGCAGCAGAACTGGTGATGCCGCTCTGCCGTTCGAGCGGAAACCGGCTGGCCGACCCGTCCGAACGACCCGTCCGAACGACCCGTCCGGCCGACCCATCCGGCCGATACCGCGATCGCGCCGGAATGGCTACGGTGGCTCCATGCCCACCGACCACGACTCCGGCTACCGGTATCTGTTCGCCGACCCGACGATGATGCGCGATCTGCTCGTGGGCTTCGTGCCGCACGAGTGGGTGGCAGATGCCGATTTCTCGACACTGGAGCGCGTCAGCGGCAGCTACGTCAGCGACGACCTGCGCCGCCGTGAGGAGGACATGGTCTGGCGGCTGCGCCTGCGCGGGCAGTGGTTCTACGTCTACCTGCTGCTGGAGTTTCAGTCGCGCCCCGATCCATGGATGGCGCTGCGCATGCTCGTCTACGTCGGGCTGCTGCATCAGGATCTGGTCGTGCAGAAGCAGCTCGGCCCGGACGGCAGGCTGCCGGCGGTGCTGCCGGTCGTGCTCTACAATGGGCGGCACGCTTGGAGGGCGCCTGACAGCCTGGAGGCGCTGCAGACGCCTTCACCTCCGGGGCTGGCGCCATTCCGGGTGCAGGCGCGCTATCTGCTGCTCGACGAGCGCCGGTACACGAAGAAAGACCTGTCGCTGCGCAACTTCGTGGCCGCGCTCTTCCGGCTGGAGCGGGCGCGCTCGGAGGAAGACTGCGCACAAGTCATCCGGCATCTGAGCGAGTGGCTGAAGGGCGATGAGCATGAGCGCCTGCGCCGCTCGTTCGAGCTGTGGCTCAAGCGCCGGTTGCGGACGCGCCTGCCGGTCGCTACGATGACTGATCCGGGGCGGGTCCCGACGCTGGAGGAGATCGAGACGATGTTTCCCGATTTGATGATACGCGAGGAGCGCAAACGCGCGCGGAAAGAGGGCCGGGCGGAAGGGCGCAAGGAAGGATTACAGCTCGGAGAGTTGAAAGGTCTGAACGCGGGAAGACAGGAAGCTGCCCGCGCAGCGCTGCTGCGCCTGCTCGAACGCCGCTTCGGACCCGTATCGGCGGGAATTCGGCAACGCGTCGAGTCAGCCGATCATGAAGCCGTGCGGCAGTGGTTCGATCGGGCAATCGATGCCGATGAAATCGAATCTGTCTTCCGTCAGTAATCGGACCGGCTGGCGAAGCCGTATCTGTACTCAACTGTCCCTCTGAGCCGCTCATGGCGATTTCTGAACGCGAACTGCAGGAGGCCGGGCAGCGCAGCGAGGTATCCCCCCCATCCATGATGAAGCAACCGGGAGCGTAACGCCCCCGGTTGTCTGTATCAACGCCCTTTCTTGCCGAAGCGGAACTCCCCGCCCTCGTAGCCGACCTCGATCACGTCGTCCGCTCCGAAGGTGCCGTCGAGCACCAAGCGCGCGATCGGGTTTTCGATGCGCTGCTGGATCGCACGCTTGAGCGGGCGCGCGCCGTAGAGCGGATCGAAGCCGACCCTGGCCACTTCGGCCAGGGCCGCGTCGGAGACTTCCAGCCCCATGTCGCGATCGGCCAGGCGCGCCTTCAGGCTGCCGAGCTGGATCTTCGCGATGGCGGCGATGTTCTCGGCGCCGAGCGCGTGGAAGACGACGATCTCGTCGATGCGGTTGATGAATTCCGGCCGGAAATGTGCGCGCACCTCGACCATCACCGCTTCCCTGACCAGTTCCTGATCCCTCGTACCTTCGGCGCCCAGTCGCTGGATTTCGTGCGAACCAAGGTTCGACGTCATCACGATGACGGTGTTGCGGAAGTCAACGGTGCGCCCCTGCCCGTCGGTCAGTCGGCCGTCGTCAAGCACCTGCAGCAGCACGCCGAAGACATCCGGGTGCGCTTTTTCGACCTCGTCGAACAGGATCACGCTGTACGGCTTGCGGCGCACGGCCTCGGTCAGGTAACCGCCCTCCTCGTAGCCGACGTAGCCCGGGGGCGCGCCGATCAGGCGGGCCACCGAGTGCTTCTCCATGAACTCGCTCATGTCGA
>DAIUFU010000075.1:0-10038 GCA_036844405.1 Burkholderiaceae bacterium
TACTGGTCAGTGCGGCCACGGGCGCCGGGCTTGACGGGCTGCGTGCGGCCATCGACGAGCGGGCGGGCGTGTGGCGCGATGCGCTTCGTGGCGTCAACGCGGGTGCGGCCGTTCAGGCCCCGGACGACCGGTTCGCCGGGATGTCCGGAGAGGCAGCCCGGGCCGCTGGTTCGCCCGAAGATGACTTGTCCGGAAGTGGTTCGCCCGAATCGGGTCGGGCCATGCCGGTGTCGTCTGCGTCCGCCTTGTCGTCGTCCAGCTCACCCGGGTCCGGTTCCCCCGTTTCGCCCGATCCGCAAGTATCCGCTGCAGTCCGTGCGGCCTGAACTCTTCCCGATCCATGTGGAATCCACTGCGCACGATATTTTCCCTGAATGACCCCGGCTGGGGTCGCGGCGGCGGCGATTCCCGCCCGCCGCAGCGTCCGGGCAATGATGGCCCTCCCGATCTCGATGAGCTGTGGCGCGATTTCAACCGGCGTCTGAACAGCCTGTTTCGCCGCGGTGGCGGCGGTCCGCGTGGTCCAGCCGGGGGCAGTGGTGGCGAGCCGCCATCGATGAAGGGTGCCGGCACCGGCATCGGCCTGCTCATTCTGGTGGCGGTCCTGCTCTGGCTGGCCAGTGGCTTCTACATCGTTCAGGAGGGCCAGGCATCGGTCGTGCTGCGCTTCGGCCAGTTGCAGCAGGTCGTCGACCGGGCCGGCTTCACCTGGCGTCTGCCGGCACCGATCGAAACCAACGAGATCGTCGACGTGCAGCGACTGCGCACGGTCGAGGTCGGATACCGCAATGCGGTGCGCAACAAGACGCTGCGCGAATCACTGATGCTCACGCTCGAGCAGAGCATCGTCGACATCCAGTTCACCGTCCAGTACCGCGTCGGCAACGTGCGCGATTACCTGTTCAACAACGATCTCGGGCCGGTGCCCGGGGAAATCGTGCGCCAGGCGGCGGAAACGGCGATGCGCGCCACCGTCGGGCGCAACGGAATCGATCAGGTGCTCTACGAGGAAAAGGAGCGGGTGGCACGCGATGCGCGGGAACAGATCCAGCAGATCCTCGATCGCTACCATGCCGGCATTTCGATCGTCGACCTGACCATCCAGCAGGTGCAGCCGCCCGAACAGGTGCAGGCCGCCTTCGAGGATGCGAACAAGGCGGCGCAGGACCGTGAGCGCCTGATCAACGAAGGCCGTGCCTACGCCAACGACGTCATTCCGAAGGCGCGAGGCACGGCGGCACGCGTCCAGCAGCAGGCCGAGGGCTATCGCCAGCGTGTGATCGCCTCGGCCGAGGGGGACGTCAACCGCTTCGAGCAGGTGCTGACCGAGTACGTGAAGGCGCCGCAGGTGACGCGCGAGCGCCTGTATCTGGACACGATGGAGGAAGTCTTTGCGAAAACGGGCAAGGTGTACATCGATTCGCGGACCAGCGGCAACCTGCTCTATCTGCCGCTGGACCGGATGCTGTCGGGAGCGGGCGCGGACGGCGCGCGAACCGGCGCCGGCACGGCGCCGGCGGTGACGCCATCCGATCCGGCAGCCGTCGTGCCGCGGGATGACAGTTTGCGCAGTCGCAACCGCGACAGCCGTTGAGGACACCGGACAGCAACGATGCAGAAACTCGTTCCCGCCGTGATCACCCTGCTGATCGCCCTGTTCGTGCTGATGTCGTGCGTCTTCGTGGTCGACCAGCGCCAGTTTGCCGTGGTCTTCACCCTGGGCGAGATTCGCCAGGTGATCGACAAGCCCGGTCTGTACTTCAAGTTGCCGCCGCCGTTCCAGAACGTCAATTACTACGACAAGCGCATCCTGACGATCGACACCTCCGACAGCGATCGCTTCATCACGTCCGAGAAGCTCAACGTGATGATCGATACCTTCGTCAAATGGCGCATCATCGATCCGCCGACCTACATCCGTTCGGTCTCGGGCAGCGAGCAGATCGCCGTCGACCGGGTCAACCGCAGCCTGCGGGATGCGCTGAACAACGAGATTGCGCGCCGCACGGTGTCGGACATGATCTCGAGCGCGCGCGAAGAGGTGGTCGATAAGGTCCGCGCCAAGGTCGATGCCGACTCGCGCCAGATCGGCGTCGAGATCGTCGACGTCCGCCTCAAGCGCGTCGGCTTTGCGCCCGAGGTGTCCGAGCGCGTCTACGCGCGCATGGAGTCGGAACGCAAGCAGGTCGCCAATGAGCGGCGTGCGACCGGATCCGCCGAATCGGAGCGCATCCGTGCCGAGGCCGACCGTGAGCGTGAAGTCATCGTTGCCGAGGCCTACCGGCAGGCGCAGGAACTGCGCGGGGAGGGCGATGCCCGCGCAACACGGCTGTTTGCCGACGCGTGGAAGAAGGATCCGGATTTTGCCGCTTTCTACCGCAGTCTGGATGCCTATCGTGAATCCTTCCGCGATCGCTCGGACATCCTGGTGCTCGACCCGTCGTCGGATTTCTTCCGCTTCTTCAAGGCGCCAGGCGCGACCGTGAAGTGAGCAGCGAACCGTGAGTGGCGAAGACTGGCTGCGCGCGATCGGTCTGGTGCTGATTCTCGAAGGTGCAATGCCTCTGCTCACGCCGGCCAACTGGCGCGAGACTTTCCTGCGTATTGCCCGTCTGCGCGATGGTCAGATCCGGTTCATCGGCTGCGGTGCTGTTCTGGCGGGTCTCGCCATGCTGCTCGTGTGACCGCGCCGTTCGCACCCCGGTTCGCCAGGCGCCCGGGTGCTCACGTAAAATGACCGGTTTGACTGTTGTCCGGGGCGGCTCGCAGGGCTGCCGCGAGAAGACCGGGGTGCGTCCCTGCGGGCGCGCGCCGGCATTCGTTTCGAGGATCCGTGGGTCATGATGCGCTGGTTGCTGCCCGAGAACATTGCCGATGTCCTGCCCGCCGAGGCGCGCCGGATCGAGGAGTTGCGCCGGCAGTTGCTCGACCTGTATCGCTCGTACGGGTACGAACTCGTGATGCCGCCGCTGATCGAGCATCTCGAGTCGCTGCTCACCGGTTCAGGACGCGATCTCGGCCTGCGTACCTTCCAGCTGGTCGACCAGCTCTCGGGCCGTACGCTCGGCGTACGCGCCGACATGACGCCGCAGGTCGCACGGATCGACGCGCACCTGCTCGATCGCGAAGGGGTCGTGCGTCTGTGTTACGCCGGATCGGTACTGCACACGCGCGCACAGGGTGTTCTCGCCACGCGCGAACCGATGCAGATCGGCGTCGAGCTCTACGGCCATTCCGGCATCGAGGCCGAGCTCGAATCGATCGACCTGATGGTGCGTTCACTGGTACTCGCCGGTGTCGGGCGGCTGCGCATCGATCTGTGCCACGTCGGTGTCGTGCAGGGGCTGCTCGATGCGTGCGGACCGCTGGATGCAGCAGTCGACCTGGATGAGCTGTACCGCCTGTTGCAGGGCAAGGACATTCCCGGTCTGCAGGAAACGCTGCGTACCTCGCCCCCGGCGCTGTGCGACGCCCTGACGACGCTCGTGCGCCTGCATGGACGGGTCGGCAATGGCTGCGATCCCGAGCGCTCGGCGCTGACGCGTGCACGCGCAGGTCTGCCCGACGTGCCGGCGGTGCGCGATGCACTCGACCGGCTCGAACGCCTGTGCATGTCCTCGGTGCTGCGCTACCCCGAACAGGTCGAATGGTCGCTGGATCTCGCCGACCTGCGCGGCTACCGCTATCACAACGGCATCACGTTTGCCGCCTATGTCGAGGGGCTGCCGTATGCCATCGCGCGTGGCGGGCGCTACGATGATGTCGGACGTGCCTTTGGCCGGGCGCGGCCGGCAACCGGATTCTCGATCGAGCTGCGCGCACTGGCCGGGCTGCTTGATGATGTCGAGCCGATCTCCGCGATTCGCGCACCGTGGTCCGATGATGCAAAGTTGATCGATGCCATCGAGAGCCTGCGCGCCGCCGGCGAAGTCGTCGTCCAGGCACTGCCGGGGCGGGATCCGGGGCCACAGGAATTCGTCTGTGACCGCGAACTGGCGCTGCGTGGAAACGAATGGGTGGTCGGGCCGGCGCCGGGCAGTGATCGGGCTCGCGCCGATGGGTGATCAGACCCGTGCCCGGGGGTGGACAGGCTCGCGTCTCAGGATGAGCGGACGCGCGTCTGCGGGTGGCCGGACTCGCGTCCGTGGGTGAACGGACCGATGCCCGACATCGGATGGATGTCGGCATGCGATGACCGGCGTGCGCCGTGAAGAAAGCGCCACCGGTACAACTCTTGAACGAATCAGTACACAGGAATCGGCAGGGAATGGCGAAGAACGTTGTGATCATCGGTACCCAGTGGGGCGACGAGGGCAAGGGCAAGGTCGTCGACTGGCTGACCGACACGGCCCGGGGCGTCGTGCGCTTTCAGGGGGGCCACAATGCCGGACACACGCTGGTCATCGGCGAACGTCGACAGGTGCTGCGGCTGATTCCGTCCGGCATTCTGCGCACCGACATCCATTGCTACATCGGCAGTGGTGTCGTCGTGTCGCCGACCGCGCTGCTGCAGGAAATCGACGAACTCGAGACGGCCGGCATTCCGGTGCGCGGACGTCTGCACCTGAGCGAAGCGGCCACGCTCCTTCTACCCTGCCACGTCGCGCTCGATCAGGCGCGCGAGCGCCGGCGCGGCGCCGGCGCGATCGGCACGACCGGGCGCGGCATCGGTCCGGCCTACGAAGACCGTGCCGCCCGGCGCGGGCTGAGGGTTGCCGACCTGATCGATCCCGTGCATTTCCGCGCCCGTCTGGACGAGTTGCTTGAACTGCACAACTTCACGCTGCAGCATTTCCTGCAGGCGCCGCCTCTCGACGTGCAGCAGGTCGCCGATGAAGCACTGGCGCTGGGCGAGCGCATCGGGCCGATGCTGGCCGACGTGCCGGCCATGCTGGCGGCGGCGATGAAGCGCGGTGAACCGCTGCTCTTCGAAGGTGCGCAGGGTGCCCTGCTCGATATCGATCACGGCACCTATCCCTTCGTCACGAGCAGCAATTGTCTGGCCGGTGCCGCCTCGGCCGGGGCCGGTGTCGGTCCGCAGGCGCTGCATTCGGTGCTGGGCATCGTCAAGGCGTATACGACGCGGGTCGGGGCCGGACCATTCCCGACCGAACTGCACGACGAGACCGGGCGGCACCTGGCCAATGTCGGCAAGGAATTCGGGTCGGTCACGGGGCGCGCACGGCGCTGTGGCTGGTTCGATGCGCCGGCGCTGGCACGTTCGATCCAGCTGAACGGCGTCAATGGTCTTGTCGTCACCAAGCTCGACGTTCTTGACGGCCTGCCGACCGTCCGATTGTGCACGGCCTATCGACGTGGCGGCGAGACGCTGGACATCCTGCCGTTCGGTGCCGAGGCCGTGGCCGCCTGCGAGCCGGTGTACGAGGACATGCCGGGCTGGAGCGAAAGCACCGTGGGCGTGCGCGAATGGTCGGCACTGCCGGTCAACGCCCGCCGCTACCTGGAGCGGATCGCCGAACTGGCCGGTGTTCCGGTCGATCTCGTTTCCACCGGTCCCGAGCGCGATGAAACCATCGTGCTGCGCCACCCGTTTCACTGAACCCGTGCCGGACGATGCAGGGTTCGTGCGTGCGGGCAGCAGCGGGTGCGGCATGCCGCACTGCAAACGAGTGAGGGGCCCGTCCATCGTGCATGCACGTCGACGGCCGATCCGCCCCCGGAGGGCGGGGTGATGGACGATCTGCATGTTTCCTGGGACGAATACCATCACCTGATCGAGCGCCTGGCGTGCCAGATCGCCGATTCGGGCTGGCGTTTCGATGCGATCGTCGCCGTCGCGCGCGGCGGCCTGCGAGTCGGCGATGTTCTGTCGCGTCTGTTCGAGCGACCGCTCGGTGTCGTGTTCACAAGCTCCTACCGCGAGCACGAGGGGATGCGGCAAGGCGCTCTGCACATCGGTCAGAATCTGGCCAGTTCCGGACTCCTGCCCGGGCCGCACTGGCTCGTCGTCGATGATCTTGCCGATTCGGGCGCCACACTGGCACAGCTGATGCCGATCCTGCGCGAGCGCCACCCCTGCGTGCAGATGATGCGCAGTGCGGTGTTATGGTGCAAGCAGGCGTCGATCGCCGATCCCGACTACGCCGTCGAGCGTCTGGCGGGGAATCCCTGGATCCACCAGCCATTCGAGAAATACGATCACCTGCGTGCGCAGGACCTTGCCGGGTGAGGTGGTTCCGATCGGCCGGTGTGGGGACGTCCGGTCAGACCTCGGTCAGGTTGTCGATGGACCTCGACGTGTGCGGGCCAGCGGCGCCTAACCTTCACGATGCTTGCCATGTCCCCTCCCTGTAGCAGATTTGTAGCAAGGGAGAGTGTGCTTCACCAGGTTGCTGCGTACGGTTGCGTACATCATGCAGGCGCCGCAGCAGGCGTAACAACATGATTTCCAGCCGGAAACGTACGAATGCAGGGGAGTGTGTGCCAAACCTGGAAAAGGTTTGTGGTGCCCAGAAGAGGACTCGAACCTCCACAGTGTTGCCACCGCCAGGACCTGAACCTGGTGCGTCTACCAATTCCGCCATCTGGGCGATGCGCCCGGGACGAAAATCCCGGGAGGCAACCGGATGATCTGCGGAAGAACCGCAGGACCCGTCGCGCGTAGAGGCGGGATATTACATCCCGCGCCCGCTTTTGTCGAATCCCGTATCGTGATGGCTCGATGATGACGAAGAAAATCTGGTCGGCCCCGTCGCGGGAAGCCATTCTTGCCTGTCTGCGCACGGCCGGCGTGCCACTGACCGTGGACGAACTGGCAGCGCATCTGCACGTCGTCCCGGCGCATCTGGGCGATCTGCAGCAGCGTCTGCGGGCGATGGAGCGTGACGGGCAACTGCTGCCGAACCGCAAGGGCGTGCTGCTGCTGGCGAGCAAGCTCGATTTCGTCGCCGGCCGGGTGCAGGGCCATCGGGACGGTTTCGGCTTCCTGATTCCCGACGAGGGCGGACAGGACGTGTTCCTGTCGCCGCGCGAGATGCAGAAAGTGATGCACGGCGACCGCGTCCTGCTCAGACGCACCGGTGTCGATGCACGCGGGCGTCCGGAAGGCCGCATTGTCGAAGTGACGGAGCGTGCCGGCGGGACCGTGGTCGGGCGCTTTGCCAACGAGCGCGGCGTCGATCTGGTCGTGCCCGAGGACCAGCGCATTCGCCACGACATCGTCATTGCCGCCGGCCAGACGGGCGGCGCGCGTCCCGGGCAGGTCGTCTGCGTCGAGATCATCGAGCCGCCGGCCGGGGGTTCGCCGCCGATCGGCCACGTGGTCGAAGTGCTTGGCGCCATCGACGATCCCGGCATGGAAATCGAAATTGCGGTGCGCAAGTTCGACGTGCCGCATGTATTCGGCGAGGCTGCGCTGGCGCTTGCCGCGAAGTTGCCGAAAACGGTGCGCGCGGTGGATCGCAAGGGGCGGGTCGATCTGCGCGACGTGCCGCTGGTGACGATCGACGGCGAGGATGCGCGCGACTTCGACGATGCGGTGTATTGTGAACCGATGGTTGGCGAACCAATGGTCGACGAACCGATGGCGGACGCGACCACGACCAATGGCGAAGCGCATCCGCGGACCCGTGCCGACCGGGCGTCCGGCAGCGCATTTCGCCTGCTCGTGGCGATTGCCGACGTGGCGCATTACGTACGGGAAGGCGAGGCGCTCGACGACGCGGCGCTCGAGCGCAGCACGTCGGTCTATTTTCCGCGCCGGGTCATTCCGATGCTGCCCGAGCGGCTCTCCAATGACCTGTGTTCGCTCAATCCGGATGTCGACCGGCTCGCGCTGGTATGCGACATGGTGATTGCTGCCGACGGCACGATCCGCGCCTATCAGTTCTACGAGGCCGTCATCCGTTCGGCCGCGCGCCTGACCTACGACGAAGTGTGGGCAATGCTGTCCGGCGTGGATCACGCTGATGTACCCGCCGCGCATGCGGAACTGGCACCATACTTGGAACATCTGTATCGCCTCTACCAGGTGCTGGCGGGCGCCCGACAGGCGCGTGGTGCCATCGATTTCGAGACCGTCGAAACGAAGATCGTCTGCGACGCGGACGGGCGGATCGAACGCATCGTGCCGACACAGCGCAATGATGCGCACAAGCTGATCGAGGAGTGCATGCTGGCGGCCAACGTCTGCGCGGCCGACTGGATGCGGCGCAGCGGTCATCCCGGCCTGTTTCGCGTGCACGATGCGCCGACCGCGGACAAGCTCGCGAAACTGCGCGAGTTTCTGCGCAGCTTCGGCCTGTCTCTGGGCGGCGGAGAGGCACCGGGGTCGGCCGATTTTGCGGCGCTGATCGAGCGCATTCGTTCGCGCCCGGATGCCATGCTGCTGCAGACGATGATGTTGCGCTCGATGCAGCAGGCACAGTATTCGCCGGACAACGTCGGCCATTTCGGTCTCGCCTACGAAGGCTATGCACACTTCACCTCGCCGATCCGGCGCTACCCGGATCTGCTCGTTCATCGCGTGATCAAGGCCCTGCTGCATGGCGCGCGCTATCGTCCCGATCCCGATCCGCATCGTCTGCGCGAGGTGATGCGCGCACGTCCGCCAGGCCTCGACGAGGATCTCAGCGAGCCGCAGATCGACGATGAGGGCGCCGCGATGGGGCTGGTCTTCGACGAACGCCGCCGTGACAGCAGGCCGGCAAGTGGCGCGCGTCGCCTGTCTGCCCGGAATCTCGCGACCGGAGGCGCTGCCGCACATTCGTCGGCGGCTGCAGCGGATCGCCGCGAACATCAGACCTGGCGCTGGCTCGGCACGCTGTGTTCGATGCACGAGCGACGCGCCGACGAGGCCGCGCGCGACGTGACCGCGTGGCTGAAGTGCGTCTGGATACGCGAGCGCATCGGCGAGACGTTTGCCGGGCACGTCACCGGCGTGGCACCGTTCGGTGTTTTCGTCACCCTCGATGAACTGCACGTCGAGGGACTGGTCCATGTCTCCGAACTCGGCAGCGAGTATTTCCGCTACCACGAGACGGCGCATGAACTGCGCGGCGAGCGCAGCGGCCGGCGCCTGCGCCTGACCGACCGGATCGAGGTACAGGTGGCACGAGTGGATCTCGATGCGCGGCGCATCGATTTTCGTCCGCTCGAGGGCGACGGGCTCCGGGTAGCTGCGCCGGGGCCGACCGGTCAGCGGAGAGACGCCCCGGCTGCGGCGCCCTCCACGGACGTGCCCGGACGCGGCGCAAGCGGCCCGACCGCTGGCGCAGAAAAAGGCGGGACTGCGGAGAGGACGAAGCGCGCTGGCCGCTCGTCGGGCAGCGCGGATGCGGACCGAAGCAGTGCCGGACGTGCCGGCAGGAATGCGGCGAGGAAAGGGCGGACCGGCTTGCGCCGGCGTCATTGAGACAGATTCATGTTGCTTTACGGTTTTCACTCGATTCTGGCGCGGCTACGGCATGCGCCCGACAGCATCCGCGAACTGTACGTCGACGGCGAGCGCGGTGATGCGCGGATGCGCGAACTTCTGCGCAGCGCCGAGAACGCCGGCGTCGCGGTACATTTCGTCGACAGCCGGCGCCTCGAACGTCTGTGCCCGCGCAAGCGCCATCAGGGAGCTGTTGCCTTCGCCGACGATGCGCTCCCGCAGATCCGCCTGGACGAACTGCTCGGCCAGCCACGCGATGATGGACGGCCGCTGCTGCTGCTGGTGCTCGACGGCGTGACCGATCCCCGCAATCTCGGCGCCTGCCTGCGCGTGGCCGATGGCGCCGGGGCAGCGGCGGTGATTGCGGCGAAGGACCATGCCTGCGGGCTGACCGACATCGCGATCCAGACGGCCAGCGGTGCGGCGGAGAGCGTGCCCTATCTGATGGTGACCAATCTGGCGCGCGCGCTCGACGAGATTCGCGACCACGACATCCGGATCATCGGCAGTGATGAACGCGCCGGGGACGAACTGTATGCGCACGATCTGTCCGGGCCGATCGCCTGGGTGCTGGGGGCGGAAGGGCGGGGCATGCGCCGCCTGACCCGAGAGCGTTGCGATGTGCTGGCGCGGGTGCCGATGCT
>DAIUFU010000076.1:0-9782 GCA_036844405.1 Burkholderiaceae bacterium
ACGGTCGAGGTGGCGTAACGCATCACCGGCTCGGCGCGGAAGGTGAGAACGGCACACAACACCAGCAGAGCAGCGATCGGTGCCGTCTCGATGACCCGCAGGCGCGGAATCGAACGTTCCTGCGGTGCCCAGAAATAACGGATGCCGGCACGCGAGAATGCCACCAGCGTGAGGAAGCCGGAGCCGATCAGTACTGCCACGAGCGTCAGCGTGCGCACGCTGGGTCCGGACAGGGTCGGCAGACGATCCGGATGCGGCTCCAGCGCCGACGAGAGCATCGCCACCTTGCCGAGAAAGCCGGACAGCGGCGGCAGGCCGGCGATCATCAGCGCGCAGAGCATGAAGGCGAGACCGAGAAACGCGAGTGCCCCCGGAATGATGCGGCCGATCAGAACCGATTCGTCTTCATCGAGATTGGCATCCGGGCGCTCGATGTACTCGATCGAGAACGGCAACGGGTCGGCCTCATCGACCGGCACGCGCGGTTCGACGTCGCGCGCGCGATCGATCAGTTCGACGAGCAGGAACAGCGCCGCCAGCGCGAAGGTCGACCCGATCAGATAGAACAGCGCGCCGGCCGTCAATGCCGGCCGGGCAAAGCCGATCGCCGCCATGACGGTGCCGGACGAAATCACCACGCCCCAGGCGGCCAGCCGTCCGGGATGATGCGAAGCGAGAATGCCGATCGATGCCACGACCACGCTGATCATGCCGATCCAGCTGAGCGCGACGCCGCCGAAATGTGCCGACTCACCGGCATCGACGCCGAAGAACAGCATCCAGATGCGCAGGATCGCGTAGATGCCGACCTTGGTCAGGATCGCGAAGAAGGCGGCCACCGGCGCCCCGGCAGCCGAATACGCCGGCACGAGCCAGAAATTGAGCGGCCACATGGCCGCCTTGACCAGGAAGGCGACGGCCAGGATCGCGGCACCGGCATGCAGCAACGGCCGGTCGGCCGCCGGCACCGCCGGAATGCGCGCGGCGAAGTCGGCCAGATTCAACGTGCCGACCGCGCCGTACAACAGGGCGACACCGATCAGGAACAGCGTCGAGGCGAACAGGTTGACAACGATGTAGTGCAGTCCGGCACGCACTCTCGCCTGTCCGGAACCGTGCAGCAGCAGGCCATACGAACCGGCCAGCAGAATCTCGAAGAACACGAACAGGTTGAACACATCGACGGTCAGGAAGGCGCCGTTCACCCCCATCAGCTGCAACTGGAACAGCGCGTGGAAATGCACGCCGGCGCGGTCCCAGCGGGCCACCGAGTAAATGAGCGCCGCCAGCGCGATCACCGCCGTGACGAAGATCATCATCGCCGACAGGCGGTCGATCGCCAGCACGATCCCGTACGGGGCCGGCCAGTTGGCCGGCAGATAGACGCCAACCGCTGCCGCGGAATGACGATGCACATGACCGACCAGGGCGATCGCGACGAGCAGCCCGAGCAGGCAGGACACCAGATTCAGCGAAGCCCGCAGGCGGCGACGGCGCTCGTCGACGAACAGCATCGCCGCCGCCGTGAGCAGTGGCAGGATCACCGGCACGGCCAGCAGATGCGGCATCGCTGCTTCGGCCCAGGCACTCATGGTTCTTCGCGCCCGTCGACGTGATCGGTGCCCGACATCCCGCGCAGCGCCAGCAGAACGACGAGAAACAGCGCGGTCATGGCGAAATTGATGACGATCGCAGTGAGCACGAGCGCCTGCGGCAGCGGATCGGTGTAGTGCTGCAGGTCATGGGGCACGCCGGGCACGACGACCGGCGGCTGATCGATGGCGAGGCTGCCCATGCTGAAGATGAACAGGTTGACCGCATAGGACAGCAGCGACAGTCCGATCAGGACCTGGAAGGTGCGCGGGCGCAGCAGCAGCCAGACGCCGGAAGCCGTCAGCACCCCGATGGCAATCGCCAGGACGGCTTCCATCAGCCGCTCCGGCGCGATGCGCGCCGCGACTGGTGCGCAAGCGCAATCAGCATCAGCAGCGTGGAGCCGACGACGACCGCGAACACGCCGGCGTCGAACACGATGGCACTGGGCAGCGTCAGTTCGCCGATCCCCGGCACGGCCAGATGGGCCGTGTGGGTCGTCAGGAACGGATAGCCGAAGACGATCGCTCCGGCGCCGGTGGCCAGCACGAGCAGCCAGCCGGTACCGATCCACCATGGCGTATGCAGACGTACCCGGGTTTCGACCCAGACCGTGCCGAAGACGACGTAATGCACGAGGAAGGCACCGGCGACGACCAGGCCGGCAACGAAGCCGCCGCCCGGTGCGTCATGGCCACGCAGGAACAGATGCAGGGCGACGACGAAGGCGATCGGCAACAGCAGGCGCACGAGCACGGCGGGAACCGTCCGGTAGCCGATGCCGGGATCGGCGCCCGGCGCCGGCTCGAGCACGTCATCGAGCGGATCGCCGGCGACCTCGCCATTCTGCTGCTCCGGGACGATGCTCTCGCGTGCCGGCCGGAAGCGGCGCAGCAGCGCGTACACGGTGAGCGCAACGATACCCAGGACCGTGATTTCGCCCATCGTGTCGAAGCTGCGGAAATCGACCAGCGTGACGTTGACGACGTTGTGTCCGCCGCCTTCGGGCAGTGCCCGCTCGAGCAGAAACGGCGAAATGCTCTCGGGCGCCTCGCGCGTGAGCATCGCGTACGACAGGGCAGCACTGCCGGCGCCGACCACCAGCGCGAGGACGAAATCGCGGATCCGGCGCAGACGCGCGCGTAGCGCAATGCGGGGATCCTCCTCGATGACACCGGCCAGCCGCTTCGGCAGCCAACGCAGCCCGAGCAGGAACAGTACGGTGGTGACGACCTCGACGGCCAGCTGCGTAAGCGCCAGATCCGGTGCCGAAAACCAGAGGAAGGTGATGCAGGTGATCACGCCGGCAACGGCGAGCAGGGTCACGGCCGCCAGCCGATGAAACTTGGCCTGGACCGCCGCCATGACCGTCGCCACCACGCCGATCGCCCAGATCCCGGCGAATACCGGAGAGGGAGCCACACGCGGCCGGTCTCCCCAGCCGATCCCGTCGAGCCCGAGCGCGAAGGCCGCGCAGGCCGCGGTGAAGACGACCAGCACGAACATCTGCGCCTGCAGACGGCGCGAACCGAGTGCACGCGTCAGCCGACGGGCAACACTGCTGGCCACGATCGTCGTTGCCTCGAATAGACGCTTGCCGTTCGGCATGGATACGCCATGCGCGCGCGAGCGCGGATCGGCAGCATCCACGGCAGTGGTGCGCGCCGCGCCCGTGAACCCGCGCTCGCCGGCACGGCGCAGCCACCGGTAGCCGAGAATGCCGCCGACCATCGCGATCAGACTCATCGCCAGTGGCGGCGTGAACCCGTGCCAGACACTCAGGCTGTACGCCGGCAGCTCGCCGCCGACCACCGGCCCCGCCGCCGCCGCCAGCGCCGGGCCGACCGACCACTCCGGAGCAATCCCGACGATGAGGCAGGCGAGCACCAGCAGATCGACCGGCACACGCATCCAGCGCGGCGGCTCGTGCGGGGTGCGCGGCAGATCGGTCGACAGGGGACCGAACGAGATGCCCCAGCCGAAACGCAGGGAATAGACGACGGCAAAGATCCCGGCCAGCGTGGCCGCCACCGGCAGAACGATCTCGATGCCGGGTGCCAGTTCGAGAAACACCGTTTCGGCAAAGAACATTTCCTTGGACAGGAAACCGTTGAGCAGCGGGACACCGGCCATCGCCGCACTGGCGACCATGGCCAGTGTCATGGTGATCGGCATCGCATGGACGAGTCCGCGCAGCCGGCGCAGATCCCGCGTGCCCGTCTCGTGATCGGCAATGCCGGCCGCCATGAACAGCGACGCCTTGAAGGTCGCGTGATTCATGATGTGAAAGACGGCGGCGACCGCAGCCATGCGACTGTTCAGACCGAGCAGCAGCGTGATCAGTCCGAGATGACTGACGGTCGAATAGGCGAGCAGACCCTTCAGATCGTACTGGAACATGGCGATGAAGGCGCCGAGCACGAGCGTTGTCAGCCCGGCCGTGCCGACGATCCAGAACCACAGGTCGGTCCCCGACAGGACCGGCCACAGCCGGGCCAGCAGGAACACGCCGGCCTTGACCATCGTTGCCGAATGCAGATAGGCCGATACCGGCGTCGGCGCCGCCATCGCGTGTGGCAGCCAGAAATGGAACGGAAACTGGGCGCTCTTGGTCAGTGCGCCGAGCAGGATGAGGATCAGTACCGGTGCGTACAGCGGATGCGTGACGATCCACGAGCGCGCCGCCAGCACGACTTCGAGATCGAAGGAGCCGACGATGCGCCCGAGCAGCAGCACGCCGGCCAGCAGGGCAAAGCCGCCGGCGCCGGTGACCACCAGTGCCATGCGCGCACCGCGGCGCGCATCGATGCGGTGATGCCAGTAGCCGATCAGCAGAAAGGAAAACAGGCTGGTCAGTTCCCAGAAGAACACCAGCTGGATCAGGTTGCCGGCAGTCACCACACCGAGCATCGAGCCCATGAACGCCAGCAGAAAGGAAAAGAAGCGTGGCACCGGATCCGACGGTGACATGTAATAGCGCGCATAGAGCACGACCAGCGCACCGATGCCGGTGACCAGCATGGCGAACAGCCAGGCAAAGCCGTCGATGCGGATAACCAGATCGAGTCCGTAGGACGGCATCCAGCTGATCCGCTCCTGCACGACGCCGCCGTCGCGCACCTGCGGAAACAGCAGTGCCACCCGGATCGTCGCGGCGAGCGCCAGCAGACCCGCCAGCGTCGACTCCGCATTGCGCGCGTTGGCCGGCAACAGCGCTGCCAGCGCGCTGCCGATGAAAGGAAGGGCTATCAGGAATGCCAGCGTCATATGCGAATGATGCGGTGTCGATCGAGCGTATCAGATCGAACGGCATTCCCTGACCGGAAATCGTTCTGCACCACCGGCACAGGTCGGGACAAACCGGCAGATGAGCGCGGCCGCTTACTTCACACGGTTACTCAGCTCCCTGCTGCCCGTTGCAGGGTTTCCGACGGCAGTTCGCCGAACATGCGCCGATAGTCGCTGGCGAAGTGGCTCAGATGCCAGAAACCCCAGCATGCCGCCACGTCCTGAACCGTCGTTCCGTCGTGGCCGCTGCGCAGGGCCCGGCGCACGCCGTTCAGACGCATGGCGCGCAGCCAGGCCACCGGATTCAGGTGCAGCACTTCCTGGAAGGCGTATTGCAGCGTGCGCCGGCTGACGCGCAGTTCCCGGCAAAGATCCTCGATCGTCAGCGGCTCGTCGACATGCTGGCGCATGTATTCCTGCGCACGCGTCACCAGCGCGTGGCTGCGCGTCGGCCCCGGCACCATGACGTGATCGTCACCGTGGCCGAACAGTGCGGCACTGATGCTGCGAAAGATCGACTGTTCGAGAATCCGGCGCGCGCCGGCATGCCGCAGCCGATCCGGATGATCACAGATCGACTCGAATGCGAGCAGCAGGAACGAGCGCAGCCGACGCATCGATTCCTGTGGCAGGGACACCACCGAAACCGCACGGAAAACGGCGTCGATGTCGCGCTCGTCGATTTCGAAGGCGTATTCGCGCAGCCTGTCGGTCGGCATCGAAACGCCGATCAGATCGGTCGAGCCGGGCAGCCGCAGGTCCATTTCGCCCCGGCAGTTCAGGATGATCAGCGAGTCGACGCCTACCGGCCGGCCGCCGAAATAGCCATCGCCCTGCAGCGCCACCGGCACGCCGAACATCCACGAATCCGGCCGGCCGGCACCGGATTCATGCACGGCCTGGCTGGTCCTTTCGCGAAACACCTGGATGCCGGCAAACAGCGCCTCGCACAGGAGGCCGTCAAAACGTCCCGGCGTGAGCTGCTCGTAAGTCTGGTCCCAGTCGCTCAGGCACGCCGCATGTTCATCGACATCGTTCGAGCGCACGCGCACGAACGAATAGCCGCCACCTGCTTCCTGCACCGATTGCGATTGATCCGGTCCCATCGCCCCGCACATCTTCGTTGCCCTCCGTCCTCCCCGGAACCGATCACGGCTCTGGCGGTCGATATGACGAGCATCGGCAACAGAGGACGGACACGGACGATTGCTTCACATGTTTGTCGATTGAATCCCAATCCGGACGCATTGGCAAGGATGACGGCAACAATCTGTTGTCGGATACAACAAGTTTTCGTCCCCGCACAAACCCGGACAAACGGCCGAATTGCCGATTTCGGATAACGCATCCGGTCTGGCCATTACTAGAACCCATCGCGAGTCGACCCAGAATCGACCAGACGGAGGAGATGTCCCGTGAGAAATCGATCCGCCGCGCGCAAGCTGCCGGCGCTGCTGCTGGCGTTCGCCCTGAGCGGGGCGTTCGCCCAATCGTTGCCCGAGAAACAATCGGTGGTCACCCCGCCGCCGCCGGGTCCCATGCGGGCATACGTGTCGGACATTGCCTTCTTCCACATGGTCGACGGACGCCTGCACGTCGTCGACGTGGAGCAGGCGAAATACATCGGACAGATTCCGATCGCCTTCGCCGGACAGGCCACGCAGTCGCCGGACGGCAAGGAGATCTACGTCGCGACGACGTACTACCCGCGCCTGTCGCGCGGCACGCGTACCGACGTCGTCGACATCTGGGACGCACAGACGCTGAGCTTCGTCAGCGAGATTCCGATTCCGGACCGGCGGGCACAGGCGCTCAACTATCGCGGCATGATCTCGGTGTCGCCCGATTCCCGCTGGCTGTTCATCCAGAACGCCACGCCGGCCAGTTCGATCAGCGTCGTCGACCTCAAGGCGCGGCAGATGGCCAGCGAAATCGCCACGCCGGGCTGCTGGCTTGCGATTCCGGTACCCGGGCGGGCAGATCGCTTTGCCACGATCTGCGGCGATGGCACGATGGAGACGATCACGCTCGACGAGCGTGGTGCGCTGAAGACGCGCGCGCGCAGCGAGCCGTTCTTCGATGCCGACATCGACCCGATCTTCGTGCACGGCGAAGCGGTCGGCACGCGCTTCCATTTTGTTTCCTTCCTCGGTGAAGTGCATGAAGTCGATCTCGGCGGCGATGCCGCGCGTTCGGTCGGCCGCTGGTCACTGCTCGACGACGAGGACCGCAGGCAGAACTGGCGTCCCGGCGGCTACCAGCTGACGGCACTGCACGCCGCCAGCAAGCGGCTCTACGTCCTGATGCACCCGGACGGCGAAGAGGGGTCGCACAAGACCCCGGCCGCCGAGATCTGGGGCTATGACCTGGAAACGCACAAGCGGGTGCTGCGCATGCCCGGGGAAACCGCCATCTCGATGACGACGATCCAGGGCGGGTCACCGCGCCTGGTATTGCTCGACGGCGAAACCTCGGGGCTCGTGCTGGTCGACGTGGCCGGCGACAAGGCGAAGATCATTCAGCGCATGGATGGAGTCGCCGAGACGCCGACGCTGGTCGAGATGCATCAATGATGCCGGTGATCGATCCCGTCGCGTCGCACGCGATCGCCGGTGCCGTCGCGCTCGTCCTGGCGGTCGGCGCCGGCTCGAAGTTCGCCGATCTCGACGGATTCGCCTGGGCGGTCGAACGCTACCGGCTCGTGCCGCCCGGCGCGGCCCGCCTGCTCGGCCTGGTCCTGCCGGTCGTCGAAGCGCTGGCCGCAATCCTGCTCATCGTGCCGGCGGCACGTGGCGCCGGTGCCGCACTGGGCGCGGCGCTGGTTGCCATCGTCACGGCGGCCGTCGTCATCAACCTGCTGCGCGGACACACCGACATCGACTGCGGCTGCGGCGGCAGCAGTCACCGCCAGCGACTGCGCTGGTGGATCGTCGTGCGCAACTCGGCGCTGCTCGCCGGCTGCCTGCTGGCCAGCCTGCCCGTCTCGTCGCGCGCGCCAGTGTGGCTCGACGCATTCACCGCGACGTTCGCGGCGGCGGCGCTGTGGCTGGTCTGGGCCGCGGCCGATGAACTGTTTTCCGACCCACAGCGCTGGAGCAGCCAGCCGGATCGACTGCAAACGCCGGAGTCCCGTTGATGACCGAAGCACTGATCGTCTCGAACATCGTTCTCTGGCTGGCGGTGCTTGCACTGCTGGCCACCGTGTACGCACTGACCCGCCAGATCGGCGTGCTCTACGAACGCATCGCGCCGATGGGCGCACTGATGATTGACGCCGGCCCGAAAGTGGGCGACGTCGCCCCGGCGCTGGATCTGGTCACGATCGACGGCCGACCCTTCGTTACCGGCGGTGCACGCGCGCGCAATCTGCTGATCTTCTTCCTGTCGCCGACCTGCCCGGTGTGCAAGAAACTGCTGCCGATCCTGCAACGGATCGCGGAAGACGAAAACCGCTGGCTGGAACTCGCCTTTGCCAGCGACGGCGAGCGTGATGAACACGAGGCCTTTCGCACGCGCGCCGGGCTGGAGGCATTTCCGTACCTGCTGTCGGCCGAACTGGGCATGACCTGGCGCATCGCCAAGCTTCCCTACGCGGTGCTGATCGACGAAAGCGGACAGGTACGCGCGAAAGGGCTGGTCAATTCGCGTGAACAGCTGGAAAGCCTGTTCACCGCACGGGATCTCGGTGTGGCCTCGGTGCAGGAGTTCCTCGGCGACCGTGGCGAAAGCATGCAAACGATGGAGGCACGCAGGACATGAACTGGTTCGATGGCGTATTCGAGCGATCGACGCGCGCAGCCGCCCGCCGCACCTCTCGCCGTTCGGCGGTTGCGCGTCTGGGCCAGATGCTGATGGGAACATCCGTCCTGTTGCCGGTCCTGCCCTTCGATCGCAGTGCACGTGCCGCCGAAGCGGCGGGGTCCGGCAACAACGCAGACAAAGGCCCGCAAACCGACGACACCCAGTGCGACTACTGGAAATACTGCGGCGTCGACGGCTTCCTGTGCTCGTGCTGCGGCGGCACGGTGACCTCCTGCCCGCCCGGCACCGAACCGTCGAAAGTCTCGTGGATCGGCACCTGCCGCAATCCCTTCGACGGCAAGGACTATCTCGTCAGCTATTTCGACTGCTGCGGCAAGAACGCCTGCGGGCGTTGCGCCTGCAACACCAACCTCGGCGAACGGCCGGCCTACCGGATCACCCTGCACAACGACATCAACTGGTGCATGGGCAGTTCGAGCACGATGTTCCATTGCACCGCCTCACTGCTGGTCGGCGTCGCGGAAAAATCCTGACAAGGGAGGCAACATGAAAAGAACGGCAGTCTGTGCAGCACTGGTCCTCGCGTTCGCGGCAGCTCCGTCGTGGGCCGCCGTGTCTGACGCCGAGGCAGCGCATCTGGGCAAGGACCTCACGCCGATGGGCGCCGAGAAGGCGGGCAACAAGGATGGCACCATCCCGGCGTGGGACGGTGGCATCACGCAACTGCCCGCCAACTGGAAACTGTCCGATCCGCGCGTCGACCCGTACGCCGATGACAAGGTGCTGTTCTCGATCGATGCATCGAACGTCGACCAGTACAAGGACAAGCTCTCCGAAGGCCAGCAGACCCTGATCCGGACCTTGCCGGGCTATCGGATGGACGTCTATCCGACCCACCGTTCCTGCGGCTATTCGGACAGCGTCTACGAGCGCACGGCGCAGAACGCGCGGGTCGCGCGTCTACGCGAAGGCGGCTGGGAGATCGACAACGCCGTCGGCGGCGGCGTCATCTTCCCGATTCCGAAGCAGGGTGCGGAAGTCGTCTGGAACCACAAGCTGCGCATCCAGAGCGAAGGGCGCATCGAGCAGTATTCGACGCTCTTCTCGGCAAAAAGCGGTGATTTCAGCGAACTGGCCCA
>DAIUFU010000077.1:0-9732 GCA_036844405.1 Burkholderiaceae bacterium
GGCAGGCCCCGCAGTCTGCGCCAACCCGACGAGGCGATGCCATGACGAACCCGGCTGGCGAAACCGTACGAACAACAGTACCGATCCGGCGCGAAGACATCACCGGCGTCATTCTCGCTGGCGGTCTGGGCCGGCGCATGAGCGACGACGGTCAGGGCGTCGACAAGGGCCTGCAGGTCTTTCGCGGACGTGCGATGGTCGCGCATGCCATCGACCGCCTGGCGCCGCAGGTCGCAACGATCATCATCAACGCCAACCGCAACGCCGATCGCTACCAGGCCTTCGGCTGGCCGGTTGCCCCGGATGCGATCGAGGGCTACGCCGGCCCGCTGGCCGGCCTGCATGCCGGCATGCAGCGGGCGCGCACGCGCTGGATCGTCACCGTTCCCTGCGACTCCCCCTTCTTCCCCACCGACCTGGTCGCACGGCTGGCTGCCGCCCTGCGCCCGGGAGCCCAGGCCGGCGCACACAGCGAGCCGCCGTTGCAACTGGCCGTCGCACGCACGGGCGCGCAGGCACATCCGGTCTTCGCCCTCATGGACCGGACGCTGCTGGGCAATCTGGAACAGTTCCTGACCTCGGGCCGGCGCAAGATCGACGCCTGGTACGCGCCGCTGCGCGTGGTCGAAGTCGACTTCGGCGATCCGGCGCCCTTTCGCAACCTCAATACCCGCCAGGAACTGCTCGACGAAGAACTCCCCGGCAAGCTCACTGGTAATCCCGGCTCCGAAGAAACCGGTCCAGACGCGTCCGCTTCCGGCCCGCACGGAATGTCCACGCAATGAGCGCAACCGATCCGCATCCGCGCACCCTCGCCGAAACCCAGGCCGGCATCGTCGACTCCGATCCGGCCAGCTGGCTGCCGATCGAGCGCGCACGCGCGATCATCAGCGGCTTCATCGAACCGGTGACGCTCGTCGAACACGTGCCGATCCGCACTGCCCTGACGCGCGTGCTGGCACAGGACGTGCTGTCGACCATCGACGTTCCGCCGCATGACAACTCCGCCATGGACGGCTATGCGCTGCGCGCCGACGACCTGGCCGACGCTGCGCCGACACGGCTGCGCATCGCCGGCACGGCTTTCGCCGGGCGGGGCTTCGAAGGCGAACTGGCTCCCGGCCAGGCGTTGCGCATCATGACCGGAGCACCGATGCCGCGCGGCGCGGACACGGTCGTCATCCAGGAATCGGTCCGGGTCGAAGGCAACGAAGTGATCGTTCCGGTCGGCCAGATCCGCGGACAGCACTGTCGCGAACGGGGTGAAGACCTTCGTGCCGGCGAGCCTGCGCTGCCAGCCGGCAAGCGGCTCGAACCGGCCGACATCGGGTTGCTGGCCTCGCTCGGTGTTCCCGAAGTGGGTGTGCATCGGCGCCTGCGCGTGGCCTTCTTCTCCACCGGAGACGAGCTGTGCCCGGTTGGTCAGGCTCCGGGCCCCGGCCAGATCTACGACAGCAACCGCTACACGATCTGGTCGATGCTCACGCGCCTCGGCGTCGAGGTCGTCGATCTGGGCATCGTGCGCGATTCGCCACAGGCGCTTGAAGAGGCGGTACGCACCGCCGCTGCCGAGGCCGATGCGATCATCTCGTCCGGCGGCGTATCGGTCGGCGAGGCGGACTTCACCCGGGACGTGATGGCCCGACTCGGCGACGTCGCCTTCTGGCGGATCGCCTTGCGCCCGGGACGTCCGATGGCTTTCGGCCGCATCGGACGGGCCTGCTATTTCGGCCTGCCCGGCAATCCGGTCGCGGTCATGGTCACCTTCTACTTCATCGTGCGCGATGCGCTGCTGCAGATGATGGGCGCCACGTCACAGCCGCTGCCATGGGTGCGCGCGCGAACGCTCGAAGGCATGCGCAAGCGCCCGGGGCGCACCGAATACCAGCGGGCACATCTGCAGATCGGCAGCGACCGGCGCATGCAGGTACGCCCGATCGGCAACCAGGGTTCGGGGGTTCTGCGTTCGATGTCGCAGGCGAACTGCATCGTCGTCCTGCACCATGATCAGGGTCCGGTACACGCCGGCGATGAGGTCGACTGCGTCGCCTTCGAAGGATTGCTGTAGTCGCAAACCACAGCGATAGCCGTAGCTATCGCGAGGATTTGCAACGCCGCATGGCGGCGATTCTCCGCGTCTTTATGAAGCGAATTTTCAACTCGGGACACTAGGCTGCGGCCGGCAGCGACAGGGCGATGTGACTGAACAGCACGCCATCCTCGTCGGCATGGCACCAGTGTCCCGGCGCGATGCGGATGCCGTGGATCTCGACCGGCTCGCCGATCGATCCGGTACCCCGCTTTTCGCTGCGTCGCGGATGGCTTGCCAGCGCGCGCACGCCGATGGCGCAGGCATCGATCTCGCGCACATCACGCACGCAACCGTGCACGATCACGCCGGCCCAGCCATTGCGCTCGGCCAGTTGGGCGAGATTGCCACCCAGCAAGGCGCAACGCAGGCTGCCGCCACCGTCGATCAGCAGCACCCGACCATCGCCATCGGTCTCGAGCGCCGTGCGCACCAGCGAATTGTCCTCGAAGCAGCGCACGGTCTGTACCGGCCCGCAAAAGCGCGGCTGGCCACCCCAGCAGCGATACAGTGGCGGCAGCACGTGCAGCGTGCCGTCGGCAAGACGCGCTTCGTGCGCGTCACAGAGATCGGTCGTGGCGAAGAACGGAGTGTCGGTCATCGGCGGGCAGGAATCCTTCAGCGCCGGTTGGTGATCGTCCCCGGCAGGCTGGCGTAATAGGCCGCCACATTACGGATTTCTTCGCGCGACAGCAACTTCGCCTGCGGTCCCATCAACGGATTCTTGCGCCGGTCGTTCTTGTAATCGAGCAGCGCATGTTCCAGATAGTCCTGGTACTGACCGGCCAGCTTCGGATACGACGGGTCCAGCGGCGTGTTGCCATCCTCGCCATGACAGGCGAAGCAGACTTCCGCAGCCTTCTGGCGCCCGGCCTCGATGTCCTGCGCCTGTGCCGGCAGCGCCAGGACGGATGACACGGCCAGCGCGGCCAGTGCGGCAGCGGTGCGCCCGACAGCGATCGGCCGCGCCCGTGACGTCGAACCGGGCAGCGCCCGGGTTTTTCCAGATGCTTCAGATGCGGCTACGGCGGGCAGATCCATGTCGATGATCTCGCTTCACAGGTGTTCAGATGTTCTCGTTCGGCCCCGCCAGCGGGTTCCGGCAACGGAATCAACCAGCGGAAACAATCCGTGCACCGGCACGGCGGAATGCCGTCACCGGCTTCCGTAATACGCTGCAAGATCGGCAATGTCGCGGTCGCTCAGGCCTTCCGCGACGACGGTCATGGTCGGATGATTGCGGTTGCCGCTGCGATATTCATGCAGGGCAGCGGCAATGTAGCCGGCACTCTGCCCGATGATGCGCGGCACGTGATACACGCTTGGAAACGACGACTTGTAGCCGGGTATCTCGTGACAGCCGACGCACATCGAATTCTTCTGGCGCCCGGCTTCAGCATCGCCGGCAGTGGTCTGGTCCTGCGCGTATGCCAGATACGGAAGCAGCAAGGTCACGACTGCTGCCGCCAGACTCGTCACAACCGTCCCGGTCGATCTGTTCTTGCTCATGTGTCTCCGGCCGACGCCTGCCACGCAACAGATCCTTCGTTACGCGGGCTATCGGTTATGCTTATTGATCGGCAGATTCTAATGGACGGATATCACGTCCGTCCAGTACTCGGACTGCAAACGGGGTTCCCGTATACTCGGACAACCCGCCCGACCGCTTCGGCCAGACGCGCACTGCCCCTGCCCGAAGCCCGCTTCGGCTCATTCCCACGCTCATTCCTTCGCACCTCCCGAACATCATGCGTTTCCAGGGTTCCGACCAGTACGTCGCCACCGACGATCTGAAACTTGCCGTCAACGCCGCCATCCAGCTGCAGCGCCCGCTGCTGATCAAGGGCGAACCGGGCACGGGCAAGACCATGCTTGCCGAAGAAGTCGCTTCGGCGCTCGACATGCCGCTGCTGCAGTGGCACATCAAGTCGACGACGAAGGCGCAGCAGGGCCTGTACGAGTATGACGCCGTCTCGCGCCTGCGCGATTCGCAGCTCGGCGACGCACGGGTCAAGGACATCGAGAACTACATCATCCAGGGCGTGCTCTGGCAGGCCTTCGAGTCCGATCGGCCGGTCGTGCTGCTGATCGACGAGATCGACAAGGCCGACATCGAGTTCCCGAACGACCTGCTGCGCGAACTCGACCGGATGGAGTTCTACGTCTACGAAACCCGCCAGCTGGTGCGCGCACGACACCGGCCGGTCGTGATGATCACGTCGAACAACGAGAAGGAGCTGCCCGACGCCTTCCTGCGGCGCTGTTTCTTCCACTACATCAGGTTCCCGGACAAGGAGACGATGCAGGCGATCGTCGACGTGCACTTCCCGGACCTGAAGAAGGCCCTGCTCAAGGAAGCGCTCGAAGCCTTCTTCCAGATGCGCGAGTTGCCGGGGCTGAAGAAGAAGCCGTCGACGAGCGAACTGCTCGACTGGCTCAAGCTGCTCGTGGCCGAAGACATTCCGCCCGAGGCGCTGCAGGCGAAGGACGGCAAGACTGCGATCCCCCCGTTGCACGGCGCCCTGCTGAAGAACGAACAGGACATCCACCTGTTCGAACGGCTGATCTTCATGGCGCGGCACAACCGCTGACCGCGCGCGGCTGAAAGGCGGCTACGCGACGCAAGCACCATGATGGAGACGATGATGGCCGCGAGCCCGCTGGCGGCCGGGTCGTCACCGGGTGAACGCACCCGGGTCAGCGCCATCGGAGAATTCCCATGCTGATCGATTTCTTCCTGCACCTGCGCAGCTCGAAGCTGCCGGTGTCGATCAAGGAATACCTGCTGCTGCTCGAGGCGATGCGCGAGCAGGTGATCGGTCCGTCGATCGACGAGTTCTATCTTCTCTCGCGCATGACGCTGGTCAAGGACGAGCGCAACTTCGACAAGTTCGACAAGGCGTTCGGCGCCTATTTCGATGGCGTGCGCGCCATTCCCGGCATCGATCTCGATCTGCCGCTGGACTGGCTCAAGCGGCGCCTGCAGCGCGAATTCACGCCCGAGGAAAAAGCGGCAATCGAGGCTGCCGGCGGCCTCGACGAACTGCTCGAGCGGCTGCGCAAGCTGCTCGAAGAGCAGAAGGAACGCCACGAGGGCGGCAGCAAGTGGATCGGCACCAACGGCACTTCGCCCTTCGGCAACGGCGGCTACCATCCGGCCGGCATCCGCATCGGCGGTCCGTCAGCCGGCCATCGCACGGCCGTCAAGGTGTGGGAAAAGCGCGCATTTCGCGACTATGACGACCAGGTCGAACTGGGCACGCGCAACGTCAAGGTCGCGCTGCGCCGCCTGCGCAAGTTCGCCCGCGAAGGCGCGCACGAGGAACTCGATCTCGACGACACCATCGCCTCGACCGCGCGCAATGCCGGCTGGCTCGACATCCGCATGGTTCCCGAGCGGCACAACACGATCAAGGTGCTGATGCTGCTCGACGTCGGCGGCACGATGGACGATCACATCCAGCAGACCGAAGAGCTGTTTTCCGCCGCCAAGACCGAATTCAAGCACCTCGAGTTCTACTACTTCCACAACTGCCTGTACGACTACGTCTGGAAGAACAACCGCCGCCGCCACGCCGAACGCTTCGACACCTGGGACATCCTGCGCAAGTACAACAGCGACTACCGGCTGATCTTCGTCGGCGACGCCACGATGAGCCCCTACGAAGTGCTGCAGCCGGGCGGCTCGGTCGAATACAACAACGAGGAAGCCGGCGCCGTCTGGCTGCGCCGCATGGTCGAGCGCTTCCCGAAATTCGCCTGGCTCAACCCCGAGCCCGAAGGCGTCTGGGAATACCGTCAGTCGACCGCCATCATCCGCCAGATCATGCACAACCGCATGTACCCGCTGACACTCAACGGGCTGGAGCGGGCGATGCGCGAGCTGGCGAAGTAGGCGAGCGGCGCGTCAGACTCCGCCCGCTATCCTCGTGCCGCCGGGGTTTCCCGGCTCGCCCTGCTCAAGGCCTGTTCGGCCCATTTGTTGAGGCTGGTACCGCTTCGGGCAGCAGCCTTGAGAGCAGCAGCGTGGACGCCGGGATCGACGCGCAGCATGAGTCTGCCACTCGCCGGCTTCTCCGGCGTACCGCCCAGTCTTTCACAGGCCGCGATGTAGTCATCCACGACCACATGGAAATTTTCTTCGAACTCTGAAACCGATTCACCATGGAACGAAATGATGTCGTCGATGTCCAGAACCCGTCCGACGATGATCCTGTCTTCAGCATCGAAGGACATGCTGGCGACATAGCCCCGGTAAGTCATCGTGTTGATCATGGCCTGGCCCCCATCCGTTCCAGGAATTCGCGTGCTGCCCTGACGCGATATCGCAGGGCTTCCTTGCCGGGATGCGGACGGTGAAAGGTTGCTCGCTGGCCTTGCCATTCGAACGTCACCGAAGATCCCGGCCCCTCGACGATACGACAGCCCAGAGCGATGAACAGGGACTCGATTCGAGCCCATTCGATGTTGCCGTTGACCGGATCCGACCAAACGGCCACAAGCGTTCGCCGCTGCCTGGAATTCACCGGATAATGATAGCAAATTCATATTGATCTGCAAGCATTGAAGCACCGCTGACTGGCGTTGAAACGTCGCAGTGCCCGGATCGTTCTCAGACCGGGCCTGGAAGCGTCAGCCCCCACGATGGCCCACCCGCTCACTTGAACGGCTGCGGCCTCGGCGTCCGGTCACTCGAAGGCGGCAGGATCGGCAGGGTGATCTCGGGCTGTTTTCCGGTCAGCGTTTTCAGGAAGGCCACGATATCGGCGTTTTCCTGCTCGCTGAAACTGCGCCCGAGCTGAATGCGGCCCATGACGTCGACTGCCTGGGCCAGGGTATCGGCCGCACCGTCGTGGAAATACGGATAGGTCAGCTCGACATTGCGCAGGGTCGGTACCTTGAAGTTGAAGCGGTCGGCGTCCTCGCCGGTGACCGCGCTGCGACCCTCGGCGGGATTGTCGGTCCGGTACGGTTCGATCAGGCCCATTTTCTGGAAGGAAGTGCCGCCCAGATTGGGGCCGTTGTGACAGGCGATGCAGCCGCTGTTCTTGAACAACTGGTAGCCGCGCAGTTCTTCCGCACGGAGTGCATGGTCATCGCCCTTCAGCCACAGATCGAAACGCGAATCGGGCGTCACCAGCGTTTCTTCGAATGCGGCGATGGCCTGTGTGACCTCGTCGATCGTCAGCCGGTCATGGCCAAAGACACTGCGGAACTCGGCAACGTACTGCGGAATCGAGCGCAGCATGTCGACGGCCAGGTCATGGGTGAAGGCCATCTCGACCGGATTGGCAATCGGTCCGCCCGCCTGCTCGCGCAGATCACGCGCACGGCCATCCCAGAACTGTGCAACATTCAGGCTGGAATTGAGTACCGTGGGCGAATTGATCGGGCCTTTCTGCCATTTGTCGCCGATCGAGGTCTTGAGGTTGTCCGAGCCGCCCATGCCCAGGTTGTGGCACGAGTTGCACGAAATGAAACCCGAGCGCGACAGGCGCGGATCGAAGAAAAGCTTCTTGCCAAGTTCCACTCGTGCGGGGTCGGTCACCACGGCCGCCTCGATCGGGCTGACCGGCTCGCCCTCTCGTGCCTGCAGCGTGCTGCTTGCGAGAATCGCGAGGATGGCGAACATTCCGGGAACCAGGCGGATTGTCAGAAAATGCGTCATTACGTCTCTGCTCCTCTGATGCATGCCCGGGCGGGCATCCGTCAAATCACGAACGGCGCGTCGACATCCTCGCACATCTCTTCAATGGCATCGAGCCAGCGGTGTACGGGCAGCCGCTCGCGTTCGAGACGCCTGGCACGCGCCTGCAGCGCCCCTCGGGAGACTTCCAGCGGCGGTCCGGAAAACGCGAGCAGGGCCACATTGCCGGCGGCCACCGGCGGCAGTTCGAGCACCCGGCCGTCAAACGCCTGGCGCAGGTTGCGCAGGCTCTCCGGGTAAGAACGGCCGCTGCCGAAGATGTTGACGACGAGGATCCCGGCCGGCGCCAGCGCTGCGCGGCAGTCACGGTAGAAGAGCACGTCATTCAGGACCGGACCGCGCGCCTTCGTGTCGTAGAGATCGGCCAGGATGACGCCGAAGCGTCCGCGAGTCTCCGGCCGCGTCACGTATTCGCCGGCGTCGGCGCGGATGACCTGCAGGCGTTCGTCGTCTGGCAGGGCAAAGGCGCTGCGACAGACGTTGATCACCGCCCGACTGTTCTCGACGGCGACGATCCTGGTCTTCGGCAGTTTCTTCCAGCAATGCCGCGCCAGACCGGCCGCGCCCAGTCCAAGATGAAGCATCTCGTCAGGGGCGGCCAGGAACAGCCGCCAGGCCATCATGTCGTGCGCGTAATCGAGTTCCAGGTCCCAGGGGCGTGCAATGCGCATCGCTCCCTGAATCCAGACCGAATCGAAATGCAGATAGCGCACCCCGTCGGCTTCCGACAGAACGATGACCGGTTCCTCATGCTTCATCGCAAGGTCTCGATGGCTTCGCGCCACGCCGCGAGCTTGTGCGTGCGCGACAGGGATGCATAGGCCGGACTGGTCGACGGCAGAACCCGCGTGCGATAGCCCGCCGCACGGAATTCCGGTTCGAACCGTCCGGCCGTCTTCCCGTTGAAGACCACGGCTTCCAGCCGCGGCGCCAGGCGCCGCAGCACGGCGAAATCATTGCTTGCCGCGCCGCGGATCGCGCTGTCCAGGCTGCCTTCGCGGTGGCACGCACCATAGACGTCCCAGATGGCAAGACCCCGGGCGAGCACGATTTCGTACCGATGCTCGAACGACCCTTCGTCCAGCGGCTCGCCGAGCACCTCGGCGAGGATGGGCCAGAAAAGATTGCGCGGATGCGCGTAGTAGTGCCCGGCCGACAGCGAAGCCTCTCCGGGGAAGCTGCCGAGCACCAGCAGGCGCGAATGCGCCGCGATCACGGGCGACAGCCCGCGCAGCGCGGCCTGCTCAGTCACGTGCGCCCGAAGCTGCCTCACCGTCGGCTGCGCCATCCGCCGGAGCGGCTGTTTTCATCGATGACATCATGTCGTCAGCGACCGGCTCATTGCCGGCTGCCGCGGCCGACCCGTCACCGGTTTCGTCACCGACTGAATCGTTGACCGGGCTGTCTGTCGTGACCGCCGCGCCGCTGCCGGCAGCAGCCGGATCGATACCGGTCAGCAACAGGTTCATCCGCCGCACGAAGCCCGCCGGATCCTTGAGTTCGCTGCCCTCGGCCAGCATGGCCTGCCCCAGCAGCAGACGCGCCCAGTCATCGACGTGCACCTCGTCGGCGCGCACGCGCGCCAGCAGCGGGTGGTCGGGGTTGATCTCGAGCGCAGGCTTGCGCGCCGGCGCTTCCTGGCCGGCCTGCCTGAGCATGCGCTCCAGATGCGCGCTGATCTCGTGTTCGCCCGACACCAGACAGGCGGCCGAATCGACCAGACGATGGCTGACCCGCACTTCGCTCACCTCGTCGCCAAGCGCTTTCCCGATCTTCTCGACGAGCGGGCGCCATTCGTCGGCTACCTGCTCGGCCGCCTTTTTCCCGGCTTCGTCCTCGAGCTGACCCAGTTCCAGATCGCCACGGGCCACCGAGGCCAGTGGCTTGCCATCGAATTCGGTCAGGAACGACAGCAGCCATTCGTCCACGCGATCGG
>DAIUFU010000078.1:0-5640 GCA_036844405.1 Burkholderiaceae bacterium
GACGATGTGCATCGGCAGCGGCATGGGCGCCGCGGGTCTGTTCGAGATCGTCTGAACGCAGCAAGGCGGAAGCCGTTTGTGCCGGTCATGACCCCGGCACGGCGGTCGTGCAATGGTGTCGCCTCGGCCTGCAAACCTGCCGGCCAACTTATTGACCAACTTGCCGGCCGGCATCAAGCCGGGGCAGAAGCCGCCAGATGGAATCCGGCCCGCCGCTCGCCGGACAGAACGAGATCGTCACCCGCCGGCCGCCAGCTGCGCTCGACGAAAAGCACGTTGCCGTCGCGACGCACGGCGACCAGCGTCGAGGCTCGCGTGCCAAAGCCGGAACCCGGCGCGACGATCATCGCTGCGGCCAGCCTGCGCTCCCGTTCACGGCCGACGCCGGTATCGGGCAGCAGCGCGTCATCCGGGATCGTCCGGTCGGCGAGCGCGGCAAACAGTGCTGGTTCCAGTTCGCAAGCCGGCTGCTGCAAGGCTTCGTCCAGCCGCGTCTGCAACTGTACGACCTTGGGCCAGGGTGCATCGAGTGTCCCGTTCGACCAGGCGTGCACCTGCCCGTCCGCCGGCTCGATCTGTCGCGCATCGCGGTTCGACACGAGTAGCGCCGGTTCGTCCAGACGCAGATCGATCAGCAGCAGGTTGAAACCGGCGTATTCGTCTCCGTGGCGCAGGATGCGGGACGCGTACGCTGCCGGCGTTTCGGCGCCGCTGACGAAATCCGCGACCAGTGCGCCGCGCGAACGCGGCCCGCTCAGCGGATCGGGCTCACGGACATTGGTGACGGCAGCCAGACGCCCGCGCCGGTCGATGGCCAGCCATGAGCCCCCGGCACGCAGATCGCGCCCGCCGAACACCTGCTGTTCGCTATCCCACCAGCCGGCCGGTGCCGTCTCGCGCGCGTGGAATTCATCCCGGTTGGCCGCCAGGACGAGGCGGTAATCCTGATGTCCGGCGAGTCCTTGCGGACCGCCCAGGGCGAAGGCGACGAGACACATCAGCGTGCGGCCGGCGTTGCGTCGGGCGCCCAGTGAAAGACGTCGACATACCGGCCTCCCGGAGCCAGGGCATCGAAGCCGAGCGCCCGCGCTTCGGCGGCCAGTGCGTCCAGGAACGCCTGCTCCTGCCCGGCATCCAGCGGCTCCCAGGACTCGAGCCAGGTGCGGCGGTTCTTCTCCGGCTCGTCACGCCAGCCGAAGCGGGCGCGGACGGAAAAGCGCGGCTCGATGCGTGCGGCCAGTTCCCGCAGTGCGCCGGCGCAGTCCTCGTTTTGTCGCGGCTCGGCGCGAAACCAGATCAGGACGACAATCGAATTCATCTCGGGACTCATCTCGGGGTCGCAGTGCCTGTGTTCAGGCCTGCATGCCGGAGGGTACCCCGCGCCGACGGTGAGGCTCGGTGCGGCAGAGACAATCAGCCACGCCGGGGAAACACGCAGGGTACGAACGACTGCGTCGAATGTCCTCAGGATGCGGGCAGGGAATAGGGCAGGGGCAGCGATTGCAGGGCCGACCCGCTCGCCGACGATGCGGACGTCGCCGGTCCGGCCGCATCGTCGGCCGGCGTTCCAGGAGCCTGTTCGGTGGCGGACGGAGGCGCGATCCTCAGGGGTGCATGCTCGAAGGCGTCGGTCTGACCCGAAAAAAGCAGGTCGACATCGCCTGCGGGCGAGGTGGCCGCCGAGACAACGATGCCGACCGGCCGACCGGATGCGTCGACGACATCACTGCCCGGGGCCGGTTCCGATGGCGCATGACCATCCGCTGCGGGAATTCTCGCCAGAAACATGCGGCGCTTCGCCTTGCCGAGGTAATGACTGCGTGCGACGACTTCCTGCCCCGGATAGCAGCCCTTGGTAAAGCTGACTGCGGCAAGCGCCTCGGCGTCGAGATTGAGCATCTGCGGCACGAAGCGCTCGCTCGTGTCCGGTTCGATCGAAGCGATGCCGCCGCGAATCGTGGTCCAGCGCCACAACCGGCTGTCGACGGGTTCCAGTTCCGCCTGCAAGCGTTGCCAGACGATCTCGGCCACAGCCATCGGGACCACCAGCAGCCAGCGCTGCACCTCGGTCGCCGCATCCGTGGCGGCTTCTTCCTTCACCGCGCCTGCGTTCACCGCCTCCGAGGCACCAACGGGCACCGCAATCCGACCGGCATCCACGGCTGCCGTCGGCTCGGCCAGCGCGTTTACCTGAACGGCGGGCATGCCGATCGCGGTCAGGCGATACCGGCCTGCTCCCTGCCCGGCCTGATCCCCGTTCACCGGGGCTTCCGAGGTCGAAGACGGCAGATCCGGCTGCTCCGGCGGCAGATCGAATTTCGCTTCTGCACGGGCAAGCTGCATCGGCGCCGGCGCATCGAGCCCGAGCTTCCCGAGTGCCGCGGGCACGCGCCGGCCGAACAGGCCGAAGGCAACCATCGCCTCGCTTTCGTCGGCGATGCGTACTTTCGAGCGCAGCACGAACATGCGAAGCCGCTGGTGGATCGCCTGAGCCAGACCCGCCGGCAGCATCAGGCGCACGCCGTCGTCCCCGTGCCAGGCCAGCATCAGGGCCAGCAGCCGACCCCTGGGTGAACAGTAACCGTGCCAGCGCGCGCTCTCGGGCGCCTGGCCAAGCAGATCATTGGTCGTCTGCGAGTGCAGGAAACGCATGGCGTCGTCGCCGTGCACGCGCAGGATCGAACAGTCGGCAAGCCAGGACAGGGCACCGTCGGCCAGCACGGCAGCGGACCGTTCCGGCGCCTCCGCCCCGGCCGGACGCATCTGTGCGCCCCAGGCATCCTCGATGCATTGCAGACCGCACGCCCGAGCCGCAGCCAGTGCTGCGGCAGGAACGGCAACGGCCGCGTCGGGCAGGGAATCGGAAGCCGGGAGATTCGGTACGGAAGACATGGACCAGATGGGCAAAATGCGAGCGTTTATCATAGGAGGCTCCACCCGGGTTGTCGAACCACAGGTATCGTGTCGAAGGGTCGTTCCGCCGCTTTCGCTTTCGCTTCCGTACTCCTGGTGTCGTTGATCGGCGCAGCGGTGGCACTGGCCTGGGGTTTTCACCACTATCGGGTCGAACCGCTGGCCTTTCCGGAAGCGAAGCTTCGTTTCACCGTTCCGCCTGGAGCCCACGTACGCGCCGTCGCACGTGACCTGCGCGCGCACGGAGTCGGGATCCGTCCGACCGAACTGTGGCTCTGGTACAAGCTGCGCGGGCTGGACGGCCGGATCAAGAGCGGAACCTATGAACTCGCCGCGCCGATGACGATCGATGCACTGCTCGACAAGCTGGTACGAGGCGACGTGCTGATCGTGCCGATCCGCTTCATCGAGGGCTGGACATTCCGGCAGATGCGTGCCGCGATCGATGCCGAACCGGAACTGCGGCACGATTCGCGCGATCTGGACGAGGCCGAAATCCTGCGCCGCATTGGTGCCGCCGAGAAGCGGGCCGAGGGCCTTTTCTTCCCCGATACCTATCTGTTTTCGCCGGGCCTGAGTGATCTGGAAATCTACCGGCGCGCATACGAATCGATGCAACAGGTCCTGAGGCAGGCCTGGTCCGAGCGGCAGCCCGATCTGCCGTATCGCACGCCCCATGACGCCCTGGTGCTGGCGTCGATCATTGAAAAGGAGACCGGGCTGGAGAGCGAACGCACCAGCGTCGCCGCCGTCTTCGTCAACCGGCTGCGCCGCGGCATGATGCTGCAAAGTGATCCGACGACGATCTACGGGATGGGCGAACGCTTCGACGGCAATCTGCGCAAGCGCGACCTGCAGACCGACAGCGAATACAACACCTACACCCGGGCCGGTCTGCCGCCGACGCCGATCGCCTTGCCCGGCAAGGCATCGATCACGGCGGCGCTGCAGCCCGCCGACACGCGCGCGCTTTACTTCGTCGCGCGCGGCGACGGCAGCAGCGAATTTTCCGCCGATCTCGCCAGTCACAATCGTGCAGTCTCGAAATATCAGCGGGGCGGCCGGTGACAGGGCGCTTCATCACCTTCGAAGGCATCGACGGCGCCGGCAAGAGCACGCATCTGGAGCATGCGATCGAATGGCTGCGCAGACACGGCCGTGATGTCGTGGCCACGCGCGAACCCGGCGGCAGCGAACTGGCCGAAATGATCCGCGCGCTGCTGCTGCAACAGGCCATGTCGCTGCAGACCGAACTGATGCTGGTCTTCGCCGCCCGGCGCGATCATCTCGAGCAGCGGATCCTGCCCGCGCTCGAGCGCGGGCAGTGGGTCGTCTGCGACCGCTTCACGGACTCGACCTGGGCCTATCAGGGCGCCGGTCGGGGAGCGGATCGGGAGCGGATCGCGTGGTTTGAAAGCTGGGTACAGGGGGGGCTGCGGCCGGATCGTACCTACTGGTTCGACGTCGACCCCGAAACGGCCCGCATGCGCCGCACTGCGGCGCGCCCGGGTGATCGCTTCGAGCGCGAGGATGCAGCTTTTTTTTCCCGGGTACGCAAAGGATATCGCCTGCGTGCGCAGTCGGAGCCGACGCGCATGGTCCGGATCAATGCCGAATTGAGCATGGAAGTAATTCAGAAATTGCTTGAAAATGACCTTGCAAGTCTTTGTAACAGATGATATTTCCGTGGCTTGAACATCTCGGGCCTCTTTTCTCCGGGACGACCGGGCGTGCCCACCATGCCCTGCTCCTGCACGGGCCCCGAGGAATCGGCAAGTCACGACTCGGCGCGGCGCTGGCGCAGGCCTGGCTGTGCGAATCTCCGGATGCGCAGGGCAGGGCCTGTGATCGATGCCCAGCCTGTCAATGGGTGAAAAGCGGCAACCACCCCGACCTGCAATTCCTGCACCCCGAAGCGGAAGACGAGGACACACCGGCCGGGACGACAGCGCGCAGCCGGCGCAGAAAGCCGTCCACCGAGATCCGGATCGATCAGGTGCGCGCGCTCGAACCGTTCGTCAGCATGAGTGCACACCAGTCGGGCTGCAAGGTTGTCCTCGTGGACCCGGCCGATGCCCTGAACGTGCCGGCGGCCAACGCCTTGCTGAAAACCCTCGAGGAACCCGGAGGACACACCCGCTTCGTGCTCGTCTCCGACCGCCCGGAAAGACTGCCGGCAACGATCCGCTCGCGCTGTCTGTCGGTGGCGCTGCGGCTGCCGCCGGCAGACGTGGCGCTGGAATGGCTCACCGACGCGACCGCCACGGACCGGAGCCAGGCGGCGCAATGGCTGGCGGCTGCGGGTGGCGCGCCGCTGCAGGCCAGAGAACTCGCCGATCCCGCCACGGGTTCCACTCATCGGATGCTCGTGGAGACCTTCGCCGGGCTGCCGGATACTGCGCTCACCGATGCGGCGGACCGCCTTGCCGGTGTCGAAGCAGCCGTGTGGAGTGCCGTTCTGCTGGCGTGGATCGTCGATCTGCAGCGTTGTCTGGCCGGCGCCGGACCACGTTTCTTCCCGGCACAGGAGACGGTCCTGCGGGTGCAGGCGCGGCGAAGCACCCCGCAGGCTCTGTCCCGCCTGGGTCGGGACATCGCGGCCGCCGCACAGTTCGCGGAGCGCTCGCTGAATCCGCGCCTGATGATCGAAGATGCGCTGATCCGGGTCCGCTCGGCGCTGGAGCAACGGCAAGGACACTGAGCGCGGGCGGAAAGACAGGAATCACG
>DAIUFU010000078.1:5664-9686 GCA_036844405.1 Burkholderiaceae bacterium
AAAAGCCGGGAGGACACGCCTTGCCTGCTCTGAATGCTGCAAACCGGACCAATCCGGACCCCTCCACCGGCGCCGACAAGACGGCCGACACCGGTACCCGATCGGCCGTGATGCAACTGGCGATTCGCCAGAAAGCAGCCCTGTACGCTGCGTACATGCCGTTTGTGGAAAGAGGCGGTCTCTTTGTGCCGACCCATCGTCAGGCAAGCCTTGGCGACGAGGTGTACCTGATCCTGAGCCTCCTGGAAGATCCGGCCCGCATCCCGGTCAGCGGGCGGGTCGTCTGGATCACGCCAACGGGCGCATCCAGGCGTCAACAGGGACTCGGCATACAATTCGCTAACGACGAAGCCGGCCGAAACGCCCGTGTGCGCATCGAGGAGATTCTCGGCGCCAAACTGGGATCGAGCCAGCCCACGCACACGATCTGAATCTGCCGCCAGCACCGGGGAGCCGGAAGCGGGCAGACGATCGTGAGCAGTCGATCGTGATGTCCCGTCCGCCTCCTTGCCCATGCTCGTCGATTCCCACTGCCATCCGGACTTCCCGGAACTCGTCGATCGCTTCGATGACGTTCTGGCGGCCATGCGCGCCAATGATGTCGGACACGCCCTGTGCGTATCCGTTTCGCTCGAACGTTTCCCGCAACTGCTCGACCTTGCGCGCCGCGACCCCGCACTGAGTGCGTCAGTCGGCGTGCATCCGGATTCGCCCGAGGCCGCCGAACCGGACGTCGAGACGCTGGTACGGCTGGCTGCCGATCCGAAGGTGGTGGCCATCGGCGAGACCGGGCTCGACTACTTTCGTGGCCAGGGCGACATGGAATGGCAGCGCGAGCGCTTTCGCGTGCATATTCGTGCGGCCCGCACCAGTAGCAAGCCGCTGATCATCCATACGCGGGCAGCAGCGGCCGACACCATCCGGCTGATGCGCGAAGAAGGTGCCGCCGACGCCGGAGGCGTACTGCACTGCTTCACCGAGGACTGGGACACGGCAAAGGCCGGGCTCGATCTGGGTTTTTACGTGTCGTTTTCGGGCATCGTCACGTTCCGCAACGCCCAGGCCCTGCGCGACGTGGCGGCCCGCATCCCGGACGATCGTCTGCTGATCGAGACCGATTCGCCGTATCTGGCACCGGTACCGCGGCGCGGCAAGACCAACGAGCCTGCCTGGGTGCTGCATGTGGCGGAATGTCTTGCGCAGATCAGAGGAACGACGCTGGACGTCATCGCCGAACAGACCACCGGCAATTTCTTCCGCCTGTTCCGCGATGCGAAGCGCATTGCAGAGAGCTGAAATGCACGACGCTCGCAGCGGCGCCGCACCGGTGCCCGGCACTTCCGCAGACCGGCAGGAATGTCCGTTCCGGCTTCGCTGCATCACGCCGATCGCGTTCGCCGCATTCGCGGTGTTCGCCGCCACAGTCACCGTGCATGCCCCGGCCATTGCCGCCACGCGCTCGATGCCGGCCGAGCAAGCGGCGAGTCGGCCGGCCTCCGCCGCACCGGCGAGCAGGCAGAGCCTCTCCAATGAGGAAGCTTTCTGGGATGCACTGACGCGCGACGATGCGGCGCGGGTGCAGACCTTCCTGCTGCGCGGGATCGACAACAACATCGTCCATCCGCAGCATGGGCCGGCGATCGTCACTGCGGCACGCGAACGCGCCTGGAACGTGGTGCGCACGCTGGCCGGGATCGTCGGCACCCGGATCGACGCACCGAATGAGCGCGGCGAAACGGCGGCAATGCTGGCAGCCCTGCGCGGAAACCTCGACATCGTGCGCCTGCTCGTCGAAAAGGGCGCTGAACTCAACCGGCCGGGCTGGACTGTGCTGCACTATGCGGCCGCCGACGGCAATGTCGAGTTGCTGCAGTACCTGCTCGACCAGCACGCGTATATCGACGCCGAATCGCCGAACCGGACCACGCCACTGATGATGGCGGCACGACACGAGAACATCGATGCCGTGCGCCTGCTGGTCGCGGCCGGTGCGGATCCGACCGTGCGCAACCAGACCGGCTTCGACGCCGCCCGCTATCTCGAGTCGCACCGGATGACCGAAGAAGCGCGCTGGATGCGCGAGCAGGCCGAGGCCTTTGCGCGCCGGTACCGTGGCCCGGGCAGGCCCGCGGCACGAGCGCCGGAAAATCCGGGAGCGAGGGCAGGGGTGCCAGAAGCAGGGAAGTCGGAAAGATCTGCTGCACCCGCAGGAAAATCCGTCGGACAGGCACCTGCCGCGCAGCCCGATCGGAGTCCCGCGACACAACCGCTCGCCCCACCGCCTGCCGTGACGGGTTCGACGGGTTCGACGGGTTCGACGGGAGACGCCGAGAGGCAGTCGAGCCGCACCCAACCGGGCGACGGGGCCACACCACCACCGGTGCGCCTGCCGGGCATGCGCGACTGAAAAGCCTGGCCCGCGTGATCATCCGGCCAATCCGGGCGGACTCAGCGCAACGACACGTCGAGCACGAACATCAGCGCAAAGCCGAGAAACAGCGCAACCGTGGCCGACTCGCCGAAGTCTTCGCGATGGGTTTCCGGGATCACTTCGTCGCTGATGACGAACAGCATCGTGCCGGCTGCAAAAGCCAGCGCAAACGGCAGGATTGCGGTCGACAGAATGAGCAGGACGGCGCCAAACATCCCGCCGACCAATTCGACGACGCCAGTGAGCGCACCAACGGCGAACGCGCGGGGACGCGAATAACCGAGCGTCACCATCGCCATTGCTACTGCCAGGCCTTCGGGCAGATTCTGCAGACCGATGCCGATCGTCACCCCCAGGCCGATCTGTGCATTGCCGCTGGCCGAGCCGACCCCGATGGACAGGCCTTCGGGGAAATTGTGCAGGGTGATGGCCAGAACGAACAGCCAGACGCGGGCGATCCGTTCACTGCCCGGTCCTTCCGGGCCTTTCTGGAAATGCTCGTGCGGCAGGACGCGGTTGATGAAACCCATCAGCAATCCGCCGGCGAGCAGGGCGCTGACAATGGCCAGCACGGCCACGAACCGGTTGCCATACCGTTCCTCGGCCAGTTCCAGACCGGGGACGAGCAGTGAAAAAATGGTGGCGGCAAGCATCACACCGGCCGCGAACGACAACATGGCGTTGTTCGTCCGCGCCGACGATTTCCTCATCCACAGCACGGGAACCGCACCCAGCGCCGTGGCGCCGGCGCCACCAATCAGACTGGCAACAAACGCCGCCCACAGCGGCGAAGACTGTTCAAAGAACGAAGCGGGATCCATCGGGCACAATCCGGTGGATCCCTGCGAGAGAATCAGGCAGCGGAGATTGCTTCACCCGTTCTCAGCTCAACAGATCGGCCGGAACGTTGCCACCGTTTGCTGCAATGCGTTCGAGCACTTTCTTGTGCAGCCACATGTTCATCTGCGCCGAGTCGGACATCAGATTGGCCGGACAACCGAGTTCGGTCGCCAGCTCCTTGCGTGCCGTCAGACTGCTGTCGATATCAAGCAGCTTGAGCAGATCGACGATGGACGTGCGCCAGTTCAGTTTCTGTGGATTGGCGGCTGCGCGTTGCTCGAGTTGCGCCACCACATCGACGACCGGAATGGCACCGCCCGCCGCAGCCGGTGCAGCAGCAGGTGTCGCTGCCGGAGCGGTCGTCGCAGGAGCCGCACCTGCCGGAGCCTCCGCTGCCCTGGCGCTACCGATCCCAAGCTTCTCGAGAATCTTGCCGAAAAAACTCATCCGTATTCCTCCTTCATGACTGGCGCCGAAGTCCCGACGCGCTGCGCAGTGTAACTCGCAGCCGGACGGCTGACTGTGCGAAGACTGACGCGCATGCGACGACCCGGCGTGCAGAATGCGGAGGAATGGCGCGGCCGACGACAAGGATTCCAGACTGCTGATGTGGCGACTTTGCCACGACCAGGAAGATCAATCGTGTCTTTGCGCGTTCCAGCCGCAATGCGATATTCAACAGGCGCGGTTCGGTGGCATCGATGCGGCTGGAGTCACTTCAACGATTAACTACGCATAATGTGTATTATGT
>DAIUFU010000079.1:0-9659 GCA_036844405.1 Burkholderiaceae bacterium
GCCCAGCGCACGGTGCGCGAGATGGCGGCCGCCGGTTTTCCGATCAAGGACTCGCCGGTGGTCGTGCTCGGGCTCACGTTCAAGGAAGACGTTCCCGATCTGCGCAATTCGAAGGTCATCGACGTCATCCGCGAACTGCAGGCCTACGGTGCGCAGGTCTGCGTGCACGACCCCGTGGCCGACCCGGCCGAAGCCATGCACGAATATGGCGTGGCGCTCGTCGCCTGGGACGAACTGCCGCCGGCGGCGGCCTTCGTGGCAACTGTTTCGCACGCGGATTATCGGGAGATGGGCATTGCGGCCATCGCTGCCCGCGCGCAACCCGGTGCCGTCTTCATCGATGTCAAATCGGCCTGGGAGCCTGGTGAAGTGCGGCAATCCGGAATGCGGCTGTGGAGGCTGTGAACACTCTGCTGCGCGCGAAATCGCGTGCCTGGCTGGTCACCGGTGCGGCCGGATTCATCGGCTCGAATCTCGTCGAGACGCTGCTGCGCGAGGGGCAGCGCGTGGTCGGCGTGGACAATTTCGCCACCGGTCATCGACGCAATCTGGACGAAGTGCGTTCGCTCGTCGGCGAGCCGGCGTGGGCACGCTTTCGCTTCGTCGAAGGCGATCTGTGCGACGAAGCGGTCTGCCGGGACGTGGTGGCCAACGCGCCCGCGGGTCCGGGCGCGCGGCGGCCCGACGATGGGGGGCCGGGTTCCGGACAGGACGTCGGATCGGCTGTCGACTTCATCCTGCACCAGGCGGCGCTCGGGTCGGTGCCGCGTTCGATCGAGCAGCCGCAGGCATCGTTCGCGGCCAACGTCGATGGCTTTGTCAAACTGCTCGAAGCGGCACGCAAGGCCGGTGTCCGTCGCTTCGTCTATGCCTCGTCCAGTTCGGTGTATGGCGATCACGAAGCCCTGCCCAAGGTCGAGGCGAACACCGGTCGTGTACTGTCACCGTACGCTGCCACCAAGGCAGCCGATGAACTGTTTGCCGACACCTGGGCGCGCACCTATGGCCTGTCCTGCGTCGGCCTGCGTTACTTCAACGTCTTCGGCCCGCGCCAGGATCCCGAAGGCGCATACGCTGCCGTGATCCCGAAATGGGTTGCCGCCCTGTTGCGGGGCGAGCCGGTGTGGATCAACGGCGACGGACAGACGAGCCGCGATTTCTGTTTCGTCGCCAATGCCGTGCAGGCGAATCTGCGTGCCGCCCTGTGCGAGTCGCTGCCAGTGGCGCACGACGTGTTCAATGTTGCGGTCGGTGCTCGTACGACACTGCTCGAACTGTTTGCGGCGATCCGGGCAGCCATTCAGACCGCCGTCGGCACGGACAACCCGGACCTCACGCAGCGGATGCGTTCCGTTCAGCCGGAATTCCGCGATTTCCGTGCCGGTGACGTGCGGCACTCACTGGCCGACATCGATCACGCGCGCACGGTGCTGGGTTACCAGCCGACGCACGACGTCACGCGGGGCCTGCGCGACTCGATCGACTGGTATCTGCGCTCGCCGGGCTGGGAAGACTCCCCGCACGTCCCCTGATCCGATGGTGCAGCGGCACCGCCGCTGACACCTTTCTCGTCCGGTACGGGGTGCGGCGCCGGCCGGCTTTGCGCGGCCGGCCGTTCAGGGCCGGGCCTTCGGCTCAGCCCCCGATCTTCTCCAGCAGTCCTTTGGCTTCTTCGGCCGCCGGGCCTTCCGGTGTCGCCTGCAGCAGCGTCTGCAGTTCGGCGCGCGCGCCGGCCGGGTCGTCGAAACGCATCAGCGCCTGCGCCAGATGCAGACGCAGTTGCGGATTGGCCGGAGCCACGGAGACCGCTTCGCGCATCAGCTCGACGCCCTTGCGGTCACCGCGGGCGACCAGGATCGTGCCGTAGGTATCGATCACATTGGCTGCCTTCGGTGCTGCCTCGTAGGCCCGCCGACCGTAATCGAGCGCACGTTCGTCTTTCAGTTCATGCAGCGCCCAGGCTGCATTGTTGAGCGCAACCACATTGTCCGGCTGCTTCTCGAGAACGACGGCGTATTGCTCGAATGCCTGCTTCCAGTGCCGGCGCGCCGTCTGCGATTCCCCGGCGAACATGCGCAGCGCCAGGTTTTCCGGTTCGCTGCGGATCCAGTCGTGCAGCATCCGGTCCGCATCCGTCTCGCGCTGCGCGGCGAGCAGCGCACGGTGCAGGCGGGTACCGACCGGCAGCGAGCGCTGCACGGCATAGGCCTGCTGGAAGTCGTCGATGGCCGCAGGCAGCTTCCCGTTGGCCGCGTTCAGATCTCCCTGCAGGATCAACCCGGCGACTTTCGTTTTCTCGTCGCCCCGCAATTCCGCGGCGATCGCCATCGCCTCGTCCTTCCTGCCGTCCTGCTGCAGCAGGCTGGCCATGGCTGCCCTGGGTTCGACGGCTTCGGGCGAAAGGGCGGCTGCCTTGCGGAAGCTGGCCAGCGCCGCCGTGCGATCGCCCTGGCCGAGCTGCGTCTCGCCGATGCGGAACTGCGCCAGTCCGAGCTTCGGATCGATGCGCAGCGCCTTTTCCCAACTGGCGATGGCCTGCGTCGGTTGTCCGGACTGACGGAAGGCCTGCGCGAGCTGATCGAGGATGCGGACATCGTTCGGGTTGCGGTTGGCCGCTTCCTGGAGCATCGGAATCGCATCGCGTGGCGCATTGGTCTGCATCAGATAGCGTGCGCTGGCGAGAATCGGCAGAACGGCGTCCGGATCGGCTTCACGTGCGCGCTTGAGCAACGGCAACACTTCGTCGGGCGTGCCGCCGGTGCGAGCGGTGAGCACCGCCAGTGCAACGGCGGCCCCGGCGTTTTTCGGGTCCCTGGCCAACAGCGTCTCGTACCGCTGGCGGGCGTCGCCCGGGTGACCTTCGCGCAGGTCGAGCGTTGCCAGGTTGGACGCCGCGGCGAGGAAGGTCGGATCGATCTCCAGCGCCTTGTCGAAGGCTGCCCGCGCTCCGGGCAGATCGCCTTTTGCGGCGAGGATGGTGCCGCGCAGGTTCATCGGCAGGGCACTGGTGGCCGGTGCCTTCTTCTCCATCCGTTCGATGGCCGCCAGTGCCTTGTCGAATTCCCGGTTGCGCAGCAGGGTGGCGACCAGCGCGACATCGGCCTGCAGATTGCCGGCATCGAGTTCGGTGGCCTGTTCGAGTTCCTCGATGCCGGTATCCGTGTCACCGGCGGCGATGTGCGACAAGGCCAGACCGGTGCGCGTGCGTGCGTTGTCAGGAGCCAGTTCCGAGGCGCGCTGGAAATATCCGGTCGCCTCCCTGTTCTGATTCAGCTTGAGCGAGGCTTCCCCGGCCAGTGCGAGCAGCGGCGCATCCTGCGGCAGGTGCTCGAGTCCGGCCCGGACGGTATCCAGTGCCTTCTGTGCTTCGTTGTGGCGCAGTTGCGTGGCACCGAGCACGCGATAGCCGATGGGATTCTGCGGCAGCCGTTCGATCAATTGCTTCGAATAGCGCTCGGCCTGTTCGAGCGCATTGGCGTTCAGGCTCAGACCGGCAGCCAGGCTCAGCGCCGGCAGATAGCCCGGCGCCAGGCGCAAGGCCTCCTCGGCCTCTTCACGCGCTTTCTCCAGCTGGTTCTGGCGGCTGAGCACGCTGGCCGCCAGATAATGCGTCGCGGGGGCCTTCGGCGCGAGCCGGCGCAGACTCGCGAGATCCTTCGTCGCCTGCTCGAGATCATTCAGATCGAGCGAGACCGAGACGAGTTTGGCCCGGTTGACGACGTCGTTCGGCCGCTGCTGGATGAACTTCGTCAGCGTCTCGCGGGCGGCGGCAAGCTGGCGATCGGCGATCTGCAGATCGGCCAGGAGCAGGAGCGCTTCGGCCGAGTCCGGATTTTTCGCGAGAATCTGATCGACGCCCGAGCGTGCCGCCTGGCGGTCGCCGAATGCCTGCAACCTTGTCAGGCCGACCTGCGCCGGCACGTAGTCGGGTCGGGCGGCGAGTGCCGCTTCGAAGGCCGTGCGCGCCTGATCCAGGTCGCGCTGCTGCAATCGGGCCTGACCCACCGCGGTACGGATGCGTGCATCGGCCAGCGGATCGCCCGTCGAGTCCTTGCCGGCCGCTGCGATCGACTCGGCATCGCGACCCAGCACGAGCATGGTTTCGAGCAACTCCGGTCGGGCGCGGGCCGGATCGAAGCCGAGATCGACGGCGCGCTGCAGTTCGTGTTCGGCGGCGACCAGGTTGTTCGCCTGACGATACAGCTGCCCGAGCAGGAAGCGCGCCTCGGCGTTGTCCTCGTCCTTCTGCAGCAGGTTCTTCAGGTGGATCTCGGCGCTGGCCGGATCGGCCGCGCGCAGCGATTCCTGCGCCTTGCCGAGCAGCGCTTCGCTCGATTCGTTCCCGGAACAGGCGGTGACCGACAGCGTGATCAGCGCAGCCGACAGGGCGCGGGTGAGGAAAACAGATCGTTTCATGCCGGTTTTTCCAGAGTTGTTCGCTTCAGCGCTTCGTGCGGATACGGATGCACGCATTCCTGGCGCGTTTCCGGTTCTCAGCGCAGACCAAAGCGGTTGAGCAGATCGTACAGAGTCGGACGGCTGACGCCGAGGTGTTCGGCTGCCCGGGCGACATTGCCGTCGACGCGTGCCATCACCTGCAGGACGGTTCGCCGTTCGGCTTCTTCACGCACCGCGCGCAGATTGAGCAAAGGCACCTCGTCCGTCGGTGCCAGACCGAGATCCTCTGCCGTGATTGCCTGGTCATCAGCCATGATGACGGCACGCTTGATGCAGTTTTCCAGTTCGCGCACATTGCCCGGCCACTGGTGCGCGTCGATGGCGTCGAGCGCGTCGTCCGCCAGGGTGAGCCGTTCGCGGCCGTTTTCGCGCGCGAAGCGCTGCGCAAAGGCATGTGCCAGCAGACTGGCGTCACCGGTGCGGTCCCGCAGTGGCGGGATGTTGACGATGATCTCGCTCAGGCGATAGAAGAGGTCCTCGCGGAAACTGCCTTCGGTGATCAGATCACGCAGATTGCGGTGGGTGGCACAGATGACGCGCACGTCCACCGGGATCTCGCTGCGCCCGCCGACGCGTTCGATCGTGCGCTCCTGCAGGAAACGCAGCAGTTTGGCCTGCAGCGCCAGGGGCAGGTCACCGATCTCGTCGAGGAAGAGGGTGCCGCCATCCGCAGTCTCGATCTTGCCCGGGGTCTGCTTGATCGCGCCGGTGAAGGCGCCTTTTTCATGGCCGAACAGTTCGGATTCGAGCAGGTTCTCGGGAATCGCGGCACAGTTGATCGCCACCAGGCGGCGTTCGCGCCGCGGCGAGAGTTCGTGCAGCGCGCGCGCCAGCACCTCCTTGCCGGTGCCCGATTCGCCCAGCAGCAGCACCGTGGCCATCGTCGGCGCCACCCGTTCGATCAGCCGGCAGAGCTTGAGCATGCCCGGATCGCGCGTGAGCAGGCCATCGAGCGGCGAGTCACCGGCCTGACGCGCCCGCAGTTGCCGGTTCTCGCGTTCGAGATCGGCCAGGCGAAAGGCCCGGTCGATCACGGTGCCGAGCAGTTCCGCTTCGAACGGCTTGGCAAAGAAGTCGGTGGCGCCGAGCGCCACGGCCTTCAGGGCATTGTCGCGGTCGTTCTGCCCGGTAAGGACGATGACCTTGGTCGTGGGCGCGAGCGCGAGGATTTCCTGCAAGGTGGCAAACCCTTCGCTTGTGCCGTCGGCATCCGGCGGCAACCCGAGATCCAGCGTCGCCACCGCCGGTTCGTGGCGCCGCAGCGCAGCCAGTGCCTGTTCCCGGTTCGAGGCGAGCACGACCTCATAGCGGTCGAACGACCAGCGCAACTGCTTTTGCAGCCCCGGATCGTCTTCGACCATCAGCAGGATGGGACGCTCGTCGGCCATTCAGCTTCCCGTCGGACTCGCTGCGACGGCCGACGTATCGATGCTCTGCGATGAGCCGGCGAGCGGCAGCACGACGCGGAACGTCGTGCCCCGGCCCTGTGCGCTGTCGACCTCGATCGAGCCGCCCAGTTCGCGCACGTATTCGCGGCTCTCGAATACACCGATGCCCATGCCGTGCGCCTTGGTCGACGTGAACGGCCGAAAGAGCCCGGTGCGGATGAATTCCTCGCTCATTCCGATCCCATTGTCCTCGATCTCGATCAGTGCCTGTCCGTCGCGCGTGGATGCGCGTACCCGGATCTTGCCCGAGGGTCCGGCAGCGTCGGCGGCATTCTGCAACAGATGGCCGATCACCCGCTCCAGACGGTCGGCGTGACCCGCCACGGTGGATCCGGATGCAACCAAGGGGTCGGTCTGCAGGATGGGCTCGGGTTGCGGCTGTCGGCGCTGGTGGATGGTCCGCTGCAGCAGTTCCGCCAGCGCCACCGGCGCGGGGGCTTCCACCGGACGCGCGCCGGTACGCAGTTGGAGCAGCAGGCCCTGCATGCGCTCCATGACATTTTCGACGGTGGCGAGCATGTCGGCCTGGAATTCGGGGTTGTCGCGGTGGCGCTGCGCATTGCGCATCATCAGCGACAGTTGCGCGACCAGGTTCTTCAGGTCGTGCACGACGAAGGCCGACATGCGGTTGAACGATTCGAACTGCTGCGCCTGCACGAGCCGCTCGACGGCGCGTTGTACGCCCAGATAGCTTGCCGCCTGGCGGGCGGCGGCCTTGAGCAGGTCGCGCACTTCCCAGTCCAGCGTCGTCGGCGCCAGCGTCGGTCCGAGCAGCACGAAGCCGAGCAATTCGCGATCGAGCATCAGCGGAACGATGAAGCGGCCCCGCTGCCAGTCCGGGGTCTCTGTTGCGCCGGCATGCGCAAATTCTTCCGGCAGCTCGAGGCCGTCATAGTGTTCGCGCTGGCGGCGCCACTCCGGCAGGTCGATGATCCACTCACGCTCGGTCAGAAAGGCGATCAGCGGGTGCGAGCCCGGCACCGGCGCGCACGGGCCGCGGTAGACACTGTGATAGACGCAGTGCAGCGTGTCGCCATCGCGCAGCCACATGGCGCCGCCGTTGCTGTCGATCGTCTGGGCCAGTGCCAGCAGGGCCCGTCGTGGCAGATCGTCCGTGACGCCCTGCTTCTGCCCCGGCTCGTCCGCCTCGCCGGGTGCCGCGTCGCGACTGCCTGTCAGCGCCCGTGTCAGCCGCAGCCACTGGTCCCGATAATCGAAGCGGTAGGAAAAGAAATTCTTCGCGAGGAAAACCCGCAGACGCGCCCGCACCGTGCCGGAGGCGAGAATCACGACCAGTCCGAGTGCGGCTCCGAACAGCACCAGAGACTGGACGATCTCGCCCCACTGGCCGCCGGAGAAGCGGACGTAATAGCCGATCGCGGCAAAGCCGAGCAAATAGATGCCGGCGCCGAACAGGGCCGCCGAATGAAAGACCACGGCGCGCGAGATGCCGGCATCGAGCCGCCAGTGCGGGTTGCGGGCAGCGGCAATGGCCACCAGCGGCACCAGCAGCGCATTGGCGAAGCCGCGCGCGATCCACCAGGCCGGATTCAGCTGCAGGAACAGCATGGCTTCGCTGTAGACCAGCAGATCGAAGGCGAACAGACCTGCGAGCGCGATGACGAGGTGCTTCAGGCTCCAGCGAAATGCCGCTCCGGAATTGCGGTAGACCTGTTCCACGCAGACCAGACCGGTGACGGCCAGCAGCGTCTTCAGGGCAAAGGAGATCTGGGAGCCGCTGTGCAGCAGATCGGCGGCGATCGATGCCAGGGTCAGCGCGATCGCAAGCGCAAGAATCGCCCGACGCGTGCGCCGGGGATCGTCGACGCCGCCCGCATGGCGCGCGGGCGTCCGCCCCGTGGATTTCCGGTCCATCCGCTCGGGAAGCCCCTGACGGTCGACGGCACCGGCTCTCTGGTCGGCCGCGCCGGTATTGCCCAGCAGATGCAGCAGGAAGCCGATCCAGGCCAGTGGCCGGATGGCTTCGAGAACGGGCACGGCGGCCGTGACGGCCGGCCAGGGCAGCAGCAACAGTACCAGTGCGCCGGCCCAGAGCGTCTGGGCGGCAATGGCGCCGAGCAGCAGGTGTCCGCTTCGATCCGGAGCGCGCCGGCTGGCCAGCAGGATGCCGAGAAGCAGCCAGGCAAGCGCCGCTGCTCCGAAGCTGGCCAGTCCCAGCGCGCCCAGGGTCATGGGCTACCGGTGCGGGCAGGCTCCCGTGCCGACCCCTCCGGGGCCGTGGGGCCGCATCGGTCTCGGGTGCAGGATATCCGCTGCCGCACTACCTGGCTCCCTTGCCCAGCAGGACGACCTGGACGGTATCGACGAGGATCAGCAGGTCGAGAAACAACGAATGGTTCTTGACGTAATACAGGTCGTACTGCAGCTTGGCCAGTGAATCATCCACCGACGCGCCATACGGATAGCGCACCTGCGACCAGCCGGTCACGCCGGGCTTGACGCTGTGGCGTACGTCGTAATACGGGATGTCCTCGAGCAGATGCTGGACGAAGAATGGTCGCTCCGGGCGCGGTCCGACGAAGCTCATGTCGCCGCGCAGCACGTTGAACAACTGCGGCAGTTCGTCGATGCGGCTGCGGCGCAGAAACCGTCCGACGCGGGTGATGCGGTCGTCGTTGACACCGGCCCAGTGCGGCTTGCCGTCTTTTTCCGCATTGCGCACCATCGTGCGCAGCTTCAGGATCGTGAACGGAACGCCGCCCTGGCCGACCCGCTCCTGACGGTAGAACACCGGCAGGCCGCTTTCCAGGAAGATGGCGAGCATGGCCAGCAGCAGGATCGGCAACGTCGTGATCAGCAGCAGCAGACTGACCAGGATGTCGAAGGTGCGCTTGATCATGTCGCGGAACAGGCCCTGATCGAAACCGGTGCCGAGAATCAGCCAGCTGGCACGCAGATTGTCCAGCTTGAGAATGCCCAGTTCGCGCTCGTAGAACGACGTCAGATCCATGACCCGGATCCCGCGCAGCTTGCAGTCGAGCAATTGACGCAGGGGCAGTACGCCGCCGCGCCGCTCGCGCACGGCCAGCACGATTTCGGACACGCGCAGTTCCTGCGCGGTGCGCACCAGATGCTCGTGGTTGAACCGGCGCTCGCCGTCGGGCAGGACGCGCTCGGCGACGACCGGATACACGCCGGCATACTGGATATTGCGCCCGCGCTGCGCATCGTGCAGGAAGCGGATCACGTCTTCGGCTTCGGCGCCGTTGCCCAGGACCAGCACGCGCCGCTTGGGCAGGCCGATGTCGCTCACGTGAAAGAAGATCACGCGCAGCAGCAGCACGCCGCCGACGGCAAAGCCCGACGTGGTCGCCAGGGCGAAGGGATCGACCTGTGGCGTTGCGAGGAAGCCGGAGAGGGAGGCGAAAAGGGCCATCATGATGGCCAGCGACAGGAACCAGGCGATCACCAGGCGCTGCGCCGTGACCCGGAACGGCTCGTTCTGCGCCTGGTACATGCCCAGCCCGGTCATCATCAGCAGCATCAGCAGTGCGAACAACCCGGCCTGGGTAACCGGCAGTGGCGCGCCCTGGTCCATCAGGCGGATGCCGAAGCCCAGCACCATTGCCTGGAACAGCACCAGCGCCTCGATGAACGAGAGCAGCAGTACCCGGATCGACAGGTAATGGTTGAACAGGCGGATCATTTCGAAGGGTCTGGGTTTCTGCGGTACAGTGTGCGCCGGGAGAGGTCGGTAAGGAAGGCCTTGTATCTGATCGTGCCAGTCCGGCC
>DAIUFU010000080.1:0-9599 GCA_036844405.1 Burkholderiaceae bacterium
AGCGGCGGTCGCGTGCGAGCAGTTCGAAGCGCCCGCTGGCGTGCTCCTCGCCCTGTTGGTAGCGGTTTGCGGACCAGGTGACGGCAAAACGCCCGCTCCAGAAGTCCGGTGCCGTCGACGGCGCAGTGGCCACGGGCGGCGTCGGGCTCGCGCAGGCCGCGACGAGGGCGCCGGCGACGAGCATGGCGCCGCACAGCCGCCGGCGGGTGTCGCCATGCGGCCGCACTGCGTGCTGCGTTCGCGTGATCCGCCTCACGGGTCGCTGCGCAATCTCGCGCGCGTCTCGTTCAGCACCCGGTTGTCCGGCTCGTCCCGGGCCGCCCGGTCCCAGATTTCACGCGCCTCGTCCAGGCGGCCGGCCTGCCACAGTGCTTCGCCCAGGTGGGCGCCGATCTCGGCTTCGGGCTCCAGTGCCCAGGCTTTCTCCAGCTGTTCGATCGCGGCATCGATGCGGCCCCGGCGAAACAGGACCCAGCCCATGCTGTCGAGGATCTGCGCATTGTCCGGCTGCAGCGACAGCGCCTTTTCGATCAGCTCCTGCGCCTCTTCGAGCCGCTGGCCACGATCGGCCAGCGAGTAGCCCAGTGCATTGTAGGCATGGGCGAAGTCGGGGCGCAGCGACATGATCCGGCGCAGGCTCTTCTCCATGGCATCGAGGTGCTCGATCCGTTCGGCCGCCATCGCGTGGTCGTACAGCAGTTCGATATTTTCCGGCGCGCGCTGCAGCGCTCGCGTCAGGACTTCGAACGCTTCCTGCGGATGACCGGTTTCGCGCAGGATCAGGGCTTCGGCGGCACTCAGGCGCGCACGCGTGCGTGCGTCGGGCGCGACGGCGGTACGCAGCAGGGCGCGGGCCTGCTCCAGATGTCCGCTTCGTGCCGTCAGCAGTGCGCGTCTGGTCAGCGCCGGCACGAACTGCTCGCCGTGGTCGACGCGCGCATACCAGTCGATGGCCTCCTGCGTCCGTCCGGCCTCCTCGGCCAACTGGCCCATGAACAGCCAGGCCGGCGTATTGTCGCGGACCACGCTGTCGGGCAGTGCCAGATAACGGCGCAGCTGGCTTTCGGCTTCTTCAGGCTGCTTCATCTGCCAGGAAAGCTGCGCCAGAGACAGCAGGATCGCCGGGTTGTCGGGCGCCTGGCCAAGCAGGATCTCGAACTGTTCGCGCGCCGCCGCGGGTTCGTCGCCGGTCGCCAGGATCCGGGCCAGGGCAAAGCGTACGTCGAGGTTCTCCGGCGAGTGTTCGAGAAAGCGCCGCAGCAGGTCGGCAGCGCGTTCGGCCCCGTCGGTGCCGGCCGTGAGGTGGCGGGCGACCAGAAGGGCGGCACGCGCGTTTTTCGGATCGAGTTCCAGTGCGGCCTGCGCTTCGTCGGACGCGCGCGCATCATCGCCGCTGGCATGCGCCATGTTTGCCAGCGCCAGGCGCGCCGCCACGTTGCCGGCGTCGCCTGCGGCCAGCCGCTCCAGCAGCGAAAAGGCGGCTGTCCGGTCTGGTGCACGCATCAGCTCGCGTGCGATGCTCTCCCAGACGGCAGCCCGCTCGTCCGCGCCGGCCGCCTGCGCGAGATGGCCGCGAAGCAGCGGCTCGGCTTCGTCGAGCCGTCCGGTACTCAGGAAAAGGGCCGCCAGCGTTCGGGACGGCAGTGATCCATCCGGAACCAGTTCGTGCCAGAGTCGTGCCGCGCGGGTCGCGTCCTCGAGCGCATGCACGGACAGGTACAGCTCCGTCGCCCGCCGCGCCAGACGCGGGTCGCGGGTCTGCCTGGCGAGCGTGAGAAAGGTGGCCGCGGCATCGGCGCCGGCGCCACGCTGTGCGGCGATTTCGGCGGCGAGCAACTGGTACATCAGTTGCGGGTCCATTTCCACCGCCGGCAGGGCGGCCAGCGTCGCCTCGTCGGATTCCCCGGCTTCGGGCCCCGGCTCCGTCCCGTCTTCCGCGCTGTCGGATGGTGCCGCCGCGATCGGCGCGCTGTCCGCTGCAGGTGCCTCGCCGGAGGGGGGGCCGGGCTGCGGCGGCAACGGCGAACAGGCCGCGATCAGCAGCGTCGCCAGAGTGGCGGCCAGGGTGCCGGACAGGACGCCAGACATGGCTTCGCCCGCACGCGCGCAGGCACGACGCGGGAAGGGGAATCTGCGCGGCAGGCGCCTGTCGGCTGCGGCGGCGGGAGAAAGGCCGTGGCTTGACGGGATGCCTTTTGCCGCACAGGCGCCTCGGTGTTGCCGCGGACTGGTCTTTGTCATCGGGTGATACGCTCGGCTGTCCGGGTTTCGAGAATACCCGATGCTTTCCCGCCGTGCTGGAACCCCCTGAGCGATGCCTGAGCTACCCGAAGTCGAGATCGTCCGGCGCGGGCTTGAACAACGTCTGAACGGGCGTCGCCTGCATCGGGTACAGGTGCGCGAGCCGGGTCTGCGCTGGCCCGTGCCGGAGACGATCGCATCCCGTCTGCCGGGAGCCTCCCTGCGGGCGGTTGTGCGCCGGGGCAAATATCTGCTGCTCGATTTCGGTCACGGCTTCCTGATCGTTCATCTCGGCATGTCCGGACATTTCCGTTTTCTGGAGTCGGGCCAGCAGACGGAGCCGGATCGGCATGACCACATCGATTTCGAGTTCGAGCACGGTCTGCTGCGGTATCACGACCCGCGTCGCTTCGGTGCCATTCTCTGGCACGAGGCCACGGCCGGGCCGGTACTGGCACATCCACTGCTGCGTGCGCTGGGCGTCGAGCCGCTCTCGCCGGATTTCGATGCGCCGACGCTGCATCAGGCCCTGCGCGCGCGCCGGACCGGAATCAAGTCGGTGCTGCTCTCCGGCAGGGTCGTCGTCGGCGTCGGCAATATTTACGCCTCGGAGAGCCTGTTTCGTGCCGGAATCCGGCCGGTGACGCCTGCCGGCACGCTGTCGAAGCCGCGTTGCGAGCGTCTGGTTACGTCGATTCGTGCTGTCCTCACCGAAGCCATCGACTGCGGCGGCAGCAGCCTGCGCGATTTTGTCGCCAGCGACGGCGCGGCCGGCTGCTACCAGGCGGTCACGCGGGTCTACGGGCGCGCCGGTCAGCCGTGCCGCCGGTGCGGCGCGACGGTGCAGATGATCCGCCAGCAGGGGCGTTCGACCTTTTTCTGCCCGCGCTGCCAGCGTTGAGAACGACGACGCAAAGCCGCGCACGATCGACGAGCGCCGGCATCGCATCGCGCCTGGTTGCCTGGCAGCAACGTCATGGCCGCCACGATCTGCCCTGGCAGGGCACGCGCGATGCCTACCGGATCTGGCTGTCGGAAATCATGCTGCAGCAGACGCGGGTGAGCACGGTCATCCCGTATTTCGAGCGTTTCATTGCACGTTTTCCGACGCTCGCCACACTGGCCGAGGCCGGAGAAGAAGAGGTGCTCGCGCTGTGGAGCGGGCTGGGTTATTACAGCCGGGCACGCAATCTGCTGCGCTGCGCGCGCGAGGTGATGGCCGTGCACGGGGGTGTTTTCCCTAGCGAGCCCGCCGTTCTGCAGCACCTGCCCGGCATCGGACGTTCGACCGCGGCGGCGATCGCGGTTTTCGCCTGGGGGCGGCGCGCGGCCATCCTCGATGGCAACGCCCGCCGGGTGCTGGCACGCTGGGCCGGCGTCGATCAGCCGGTGTCGCAGCCGGACGTGCAGCGGACCCTGTGGGAACTGGCCGAGCGCGAGTTGCCGCGGGCGTCGCTCGAGGCCTACACCCAGGGCCTGATGGATCTGGGCGCCAGCGTGTGCACCCGGAGCAGACCGTCCTGCGGCTCGTGCCCGCTGGCCGACGATTGCGTCGCGCTGGGTACCGGACGCACCGGCGTCATCCCGGTGGGCCGTTCGCGCAGCCCGCTGCCGGTACGGGAATCCATCTGGCTCGTCGTGCGTCGGTCCGGCACGATTCTGCTGGAGAAACGCCCGGCGCCGGGTCTGTGGGGTGGCTTGTGGAGTCTGCCCGAGGCGACCGCCGCGTCCCGCGCCGCGCTGGCGGGCGAGATCCGGCAGCGCTTCGCACTGGAGGTCGAGGAATACGGCGTGCTCGAACCGGTCGAGCACGCGTTCACGCATTTCCGCCTGCATGCCCGGCCCATACTGTTCGAGTCACGCCGTGAACGCGACGTGGACGTGTCGTCTGGCAACGCGTCGTCTGGCAACGCGTCGTCTGGCAACGCGTCGTCCGGCCTGTGCTGGATCGCGCCGGCCCAGGCGGAAACCGCCGCCTTGCCGGCACCCGTCAAGACCCTGCTGAAGACGCTGGCCTGACGACCCGTGCGGCCGCGCGGATCGTGGTGAAACGCAGGGCGGTTTCATCGTTCCGGACGTTTCCGGATCGGGCCGCGAGCGGCTCAGGCACTGCCAGGCCCGGGCCGGGTTGCCGCCGGCAGGGAGCGGTGGCGCACGAGCACCTGTTCGAAGCTGCGGAAACGCCGCGCCAGTTCCTCGACGCAGTAGACCGAACGGTGCTGTCCGCCGGTGCAGCCGATTGCAATCGTCAGATAGCTGCGGTTCTCGAGAATGTAGTGCGGCAGCCAGGTCGTCAGGAAGGCCGCGACGTCGCCGATCATCTGCTGGACCGATGGAATCGACTGCAGGAATCCGGCCACTTCGGCATCCCGGCCGGTCAGCGGGCGCAGCGCCGGCGTGTAGTACGGATTGGGCAGACAGCGCACGTCGAAGACCAGATCGGCGTCGAGCGGGACGCCGTGCTTGTAGGCGAACGACTCGAAGACGATCGTCATCGAGGCGCGATCGGCGCCGGCCACGTCGCGCACCCAGGTGCGCAGCGCATTCGGATGCATGTCGCTCGTGTCGATCGTCAGGCCCAGGCTCTCGAGCGGCGACATCAGCTCGCGTTCGAGCTGGATGGCCTCGGTCAGGGTCGGGGTTTCGCTGTCGGCACGCTTGCGCAGGGACAGCGGATGGCGCCGGCGGGTTTCCGAATAGCGTTGCACGAGCGTGTCGGTGCGTGCATTCAGAAACAGCACCTTGACGTCATGGCCCTGTTGCGCCAGCGCAGTCAGGACCTGGCGCAGGTCGCTGACGGAATCGCCGCTGCGCGCGTCGACCGATACGGCCACCCGGGTGTGGCCGCTGTCGCGCAGCGAGGCGATCGCTCCGGCCAGCAGGCACGACGGCAGGTTGTCGATGCAGAAATAACCGTCGTCTTCCAGGATGCGGGTAGCCACCGTCTTGCCCGAACCCGAAATTCCCGTGATCAGTACGACATGCATCGGATCAGGATTCCATCATCCGGCGCTGCCTGGCGAGAAAATCGCCGGTCGTGTCGAAGCCGCGCAGTTTCAGGATCGTGCTGCGCACGGCTGCTTCGGTCAAGACCGCCAGGTTGCGGCCCGCAGCCACCGGAATGACCACTTTCGGGATCGGCAGGCCGAGCACTTCCTCGCTCAACGCCTCCAGCGGCAGGCGTTCGTGTTCGGTGTCGAGCGAACTGCGCCGGTCCAGGTGGACGATCAGCTTGAGCGTCATCTTGCGGCGCATCGCCGCCTCGCCGAAGATGGTACGAATGTCGAGCAGGCCCAGGCCGCGTACTTCGAGCAGGTCGCGCAGCAGCGGCGGGCAGCGGCCTTCGATCGCATGCGGCGCAATCCGTGCGAGTTCGACCACGTCGTCGGCGACCAGGCCGTGGCCGCGGCTGACGAGTTCGAGCGCCAGCTCGCTCTTGCCCAGCCCGGATTCGCCGCTGATGAGTACGCCGGTGCCCAGTACGTCCATCAATACGCCGTGCTTCGTGCACGACGGCGCGATGGCCTTGGTCAGGTAGGCGCGCAGGGATTCGATGACCCGGGCGGCAGGAAGCGGGCATCCGATGACGGGCAGATCATCGCCACGGGCGGCCTCCAGCAGCGCCGGCGGCGCATCCAGGCCCTCGGCGAGAATCACGGCCGGCGGCCGGCCGCGGATCAGTCCGGTCATCAGGGACTGACGTTGTCCCTCGTCCAGCCGTTCGGTATAGCGGTATTCCGCCTGACCGAAGACATGGATCCGGTTCGGATGGATCAGGTTCAGGTAACCGACGAGATCGGCCGGTTCGATCGATCCGGGCGTGGCGGTCCGCGAACTGCCCGCCTCACCGGCCAGCCAGCGCAGGCCGAGTTCCTCGTGGTTCTGGTCGAACAGGGTGCGAACCGATACGCTCATCGCCGGAATCCGCCGTCGCGCGCGCGATCCTGCACGTTGCTCAGGCCGTTGCCGGTCCGGGCGCCGCGCCCGACAGGATGCGATGCATTTCTTCGGGCGTGGTGCACTGCAGCAGCGCTTCGCGTGTCGTTGTGTCGGCCAGCAGTTCAGCGAGTTCCGACAGCAGTTCGAGATGTTCGTCGGTGGCCGATTCCGGTACGAGCAGGAAGATCAGCAGACGCACCGGCTTGCTGTCGGGGGCATCGAACGGGATCGCCTGTTCGAGCCGCACGACGGCGGCCAGCGCTTCCCCCAGGCTCTTGATGCGTCCGTGCGGGATGGCCACGCCTTCGCCCAGACCCGTCGAGCCGAGCCGTTCCCGTGCGAACAGCGAGTCGAACACCTTGCCGCGCTCGATGCCGTGATTGTTCTCGAACAGGAGACCCACCTGTTCGAACAGGCGCTTCTTGCTGGTGACCGGCAGATCGAGCAGGATGTCCTGGACGGGGAGCAGGCCGGAGATGCGATTCATCGCAAGATCGCCCGTGGCGACGGCCATCGTATTGCGTTGCACCATGGAATCGTACCCGCCGCTGCGGGCGCCGGAAAATGCGGATGATAGCCATCGCGGCGGATGCGGACAACCGCACCAATGCCGGGTGTCATGTCTTGTGTCCGGTATCCGGCGTGCAGGGCGGGTATCGCATGCAAGTGCACGGCCACTCAGGACGGCGAGCGGAACTTCACCGAATCGTGTTCGAAGCCGCTGCGTTTGGTCTTGTATTTGGAAACCTGACGATCCAGTTTGTCGATCAGCGCGTCGATCGCGGCATACAGGTCCGGTTCGCTCGCTTCGGCGAAGAGGTCGTTACCGCGCACGTGCAGCGTCACGGCGGCGCGTTGCAGCAGCTTGTCGGCACTCAGGTTGACGGTCACGTCGATGGCCTCGTCGAAATGACGCTGGATTCGTTCGAGCTTGGTTTCCACGTATTGGCGAAGAGCGGGAGTCAGGCCGATGGCTGGCGCGGAAATGGCAAGATTCATACGTACGTTCCTGTCGGGAATGAGGGAAAGGTGAGAAACGGAGTCGGTGACGGGTTCGTCATGATCGAGTGTGCCGCAATCGGAGCCTTCGTGCAGCCGTCCACCGCACGTCGGGGACGGACAGGGTTGCAGTACTAGAGTGATTTTCGTCTCGAAACCGTCGGAATGTGCATCGATTCCCGGTATTTCGCCACCGTACGCCGCGCGACGACGAAGCCCTGCTCGGCGAGCAGTTCCGACAGCCGGCCGTCCGGCAGCGGGTGAGCGGGATCCTCGGCCTCGATGAGCTGGCGCAGGATTTCCCGGATGGCCGTGCTCGATGCCGCGCCGCCGCTGCTGGTGGCGATATGGCTGCCGAAAAAATACTTCAGCTCGAAGGTGCCGAACGGAGTCAGCATGAACTTGTTCGTCGTGACCCGGGATATCGTCGATTCGTGCAGATCGACGGTCTCGGCAATTTCGCGCAGGACGAGCGGGCGCATGGCGACGGCCCCGTGCGTGAAGAATGCGTGTTGCCGATCGACGATCGCCTGCGCGACCCGCAGGATCGTCTCCGACCGTTGCTGCAGGTTGCGGATCAGCCAGCGGGCTTCCTGCAGCCGGCGGGACAGTTCCGGCCCGGCCTCGCGGTTGCGCCGCAGGATCTGCGCATAGCCGTCGTTTACCCGGATCTGCGGCATGACGGCCGGGTTGGGCACGGCGATCCAGCCCTTGCGGCCACGCTGCACGAGTACGTCGGGAATGACGATTGCCGCCTGATCGGTCGAGAACCGCGCGCCCGGGCGCGGTGACAGGCTGAGAATCAGTGCCTGGATCTCGCGCAGCGCGTCGTCGTCGCAGCGCAATGCCCGTCGCAGCCGCGCAAAATCCCTGGCTGCCAGTGCTTCGAGATGATGGTCGACGAGCTTGCGTGCCAGCCGGATGGTGGCGGCTTCGGCCGCCGCTTCGGCTTGCCGGCCGGGATCGGGGCGCTGTTCCGCCATTCGGCGATCCAGTTGCAGGAGCAGGCATTCGCGCAGATCGCGCGCACCGACGCCAGCCGGGTCGAAACTTTGCAGCAGACGCAGTGCGGTCCCGATCTCTTCGCTCGTGACCTGCAACTCGGCCGGCAGAATGTCGATCCAGTCGGCCGGAGTCGATTCCAGAAGGCCGTCGTCGTCGAGAGAGTCGATCAGCAATTGCACCAGCGCGCGATCGCGCGGTGTGCACCGGGTCACGGCCAGTTGCCCGGTCAGATGCTCGCGCAGCGAAGTTTCGCAGTCCGCGAGCTGCGGGTAGTCGCGCTCGTCATTCCCGTCGAATTCGTGCGCTGACGCGCCGGATCGTCCGACTTCGAACGTGTCGTGCGACCAGGCCTCTTCACCGTCGAAGCCGTCCGGAGCGGGGACTTCATCCGGTGCACCGTCATGATCCGCGGCACGGGTTTCCGCGGTGTCGGCAGCGGTTGTGCCTGTCGAACCGTCAAGCGAACCGCTGGCGGCGATGCGCACGCACTCGGCCAACGGGTCGTCCAGGCGCTCCAGCAGCGGGTTGTCGGCGAGGATCTGCTCGAGCTCCTGGTTGAGTTCGAGCGTGGACAGCTGCAGCAGGCGGATCGCCTGTTGCAGCTGCGGCGTGAGCGTCAGCTGCTGTGTCGGCCGGAGCTGGAGAGACGGTTTCACCGGGTGCTTCCGGCCGAAGTGCCCGCATGGCGGCGCCCGTCCCTACAGGGAGAAGTGCTCACCCAGGTAATACCGACGCACATCCTCATTCTGCACAACCTCGTCCGGCCGGCCTGAAGCAAGAACGGTACCAGTCCGGATGATATAGGCGCGATCACAGATGCCTAGTGTCTCACGGACGTTGTGGTCGGTGATCAGTACACCGATGCCGCGCTCCTTCAGGAAGCGGACGATGCGCTGGATCTCGATGACGGCAATCGGGTCGATGCCGGCAAAGGGTTCATCGAGCAGAATGAAGCGCGGCGCGCCGGCCAGCGCCCGCGCGATTTCGACTCGCCGGCGTTCGCCGCCGGACAGCGACTGCGCGCTGTTCGAGCGGATATGGTCGATCTGCAGCTCGGCCAGCAGCCCTTCCAGCCGGCTGCGGATCTCCTTGCGGCCGAGTCGGCGACCGTCCGCGCCGGTCTGCAGTTCGAGCACGGCGACAATGTTTTCCTCGACCGTCAGCTTGCGGAAGACCGAGGCTTCCTGCGGCAGGTAGGACAGTCCGAGCCGGGCCCGCCGGTGGATCGGCAGGCGGTCGATCGGTGTGCCGTCCAGCTCGATCGTTCCGCCGTCGGACGGCACAAGCCCGACGATCATGTAGAAACAGGTTGTCTTGCCGGCACCGTTCGGGCCCAGCAGTCCGACGACTTCGCCGCTGGCCACCTCGAGGGAAACGTCCTGCACGACCTTGTGGCCGTGATAGGCCTTCATCAG
>DAIUFU010000081.1:0-9558 GCA_036844405.1 Burkholderiaceae bacterium
TGCGCGATGCGCTCGACGTGTCGATGGCGCGCGATGACCGGGTCATTGTCTTTGGCGAGGACGTCGGTTATTTCGGCGGCGTCTTTCGCGTCACGGCCGGGCTGCAGCAGAAATACGGCCACGACCGCTGCTTCGATACGCCGATCAACGAGTCGGGCATCATCGGCGCCGCCATCGGCATGGCGGCCTGGGGCCTGCGACCGTGTGTCGAGATCCAGTTCGCCGATTACGTCTATCCGGGCTTCGACCAGATCGTCTCCGAAGCGGCGCGGCTGCGCTATCGCTCCAACGGCGACTTCACCGCGCCGCTGGTGCTGCGCATGCCGTCAGGCGGCGGCATCTTCGGCGGGCAGACGCACAGCCAGAGCCCGGAGGCGCTGTTCACGCACGTCGCCGGTCTGAAGACGGTCGTCGTCTCGAATCCGTACGACGCCAAGGGCTTGCTGATCGCGGCGATCGAGGACCCCGACCCGGTGATCTTCTTCGAGCCCAAGCGTCTGTACAACGGGCCGTTCGAAGGTCATCCGGAGCGTCCCGTGACGCCGTGGTCGAAGCATCCGCTCGGCGACGTCCCGAGCGGCCATTACACGGTGCCGCTCGGACAGGCCGCGCTGCGCCGGGCCGGCAACGCCGTGACCGTGCTCGCCTGGGGCACGATGGTGCACGTGTCGATCACCGCCGCCGAGGAAACCGGCGTCGACGCCGAAGTGATCGATCTGCGCACGCTCGTGCCGCTCGATCTCGACGCAATCGTCAGCTCGGTCGAGCGCACCGGCCGCTGCGTGATCGTGCACGAGGCGACGCTGACCTCGGGCTTCGGCGCGGAACTCGCGGCGCTCGTGCAGGAGCACTGCTTCTATCGGCTGGAGGCGCCGATCCGGCGCGTCGCCGGCTGGGATACACCGTATCCGCACGTGCACGAATGGGAGTATTTCCCCGGCCCGGCACGCGTCGGACGCGCACTGCTGGACGTGCTGGAGGACTGATGGCCATGGGCAATCGTCTTCCCGGGAGCCGGCATGACTGAGCGTGCCGTCCGCCTGCCCGATGTCGGTGAAGGCGTGGCCGAGGCCGAACTGGTCGAGTGGCTGGTGAAAGTGGGCGATCACGTTCAGGAAGAGCAGCCACTGGCAGTCGTCATGACCGACAAGGCCAGCATCGAGGTGCCGACGCCGATTGCCGGTGAAGTCGTCTGGCTGGCGGGCGAACCGGGGCAGAACCTGGCCACGGGCAGCGATCTGGTCCGTCTGCGGGTTGACGAAGACGGTGACGATGCCGGGGGCCCGGCATCGGATCCTGATCCGGGGCACGTGGCCGGACGCCAGTCCGCTGCCGCGTCTTCTCCGACTGCGGTCAGGCCGGCTGTTTCTGCCGTATCGCACGACGCACCGGCCAGCCCGGAACCGGCCGGGCGGGCTTCGGGCGGGAGGGTTGCGGCTGCCGCTGCAGCGTCCACCACGCCTGGCGATTCACCGGGATTGCCGGGCCTGTCTTCCGATCATGCTTCTGGCCCTGCTGACCGACCGTTGCCGGTTCGGCACGGGGAGGCGCCGTCTGCCGGTGCGCCCGGTCCCCGCCTGCGTCCGGGTGCGACGCCGATTCTCCCGCGCCCGGTTGGTGAGCGCCCGCTTGCTTCACCGTCCGTGCGCCTGCGCGCCCGTGAAGCCGGTGTCGATCTGCGCCGGATCGCCGGCAGCGGCCCGGCCGGGCGCATCACGCACGACGATCTCGACCGCCTGTTCGAACAGGGGCCGCAGCCGGCACCGGCCGGAACGGGGCTCGTGGCCGACGAAAGCGTCGAGGACATTCCGGTCATCGGCCTGCGCCGGCGCATCGTCGAGAAAATGCGCATCGCCCACGAGCGCGTCGTCGACCTGACCTATGTCGAAGAAGTCGACGTCACCGAACTCGAGACGCTGCGCGCACGGCTGAACAAGCACTATCATGATAGTGGGCGCACACATCTGACGCCGCTGCCGTTCCTGATGCGGGCGATGGCGATCGCGCTTGCCGCGCAGCCGCGCCTGAATGCGCATTTCGATGACGATGCCGGCGTGCTGCGGCGGCACGGCGGCGTGCACATCGGCATCGCCGCGCAGACGGCCGCCGGCCTGGTCGTACCGGTCGTGCGCCACGTCGAGGCCCGCGACCTGTGGAGCTGTGCCGCCGAACTCGCGCGCGTGACCGATGCGGCCAAGGGCGGCACGGCGACGCGCGAGGAACTGTCGGGCTCGACGATCACGCTGACGTCGCTCGGCCCGCTCGGCGGACTGATGTCGACGCCGATCATCAACTATCCGGAAGTGGCGATCGTCGGCGTCAACCGGATCGCCGTGCGTCCGCACTGGGACGGCCACGCCTTCGTCCCGCGCCGGATGATGAATCTGTCGTGCAGTTTCGATCACCGCATCGTCGACGGCTGGGATGGTGCCGTCTTCGTGCAGCGGATCAAGGCGCTGATCGAGACGCCCGCCATGCTGTTCGTGTCCTGACAATGAACGAGATCCACTGCCAGTTGCTCGTGATCGGTGCCGGCCCGGGCGGCTACACCTGTGCCGTGCGCGCCGGCGAGCAGGGCGTCGACACCGTCGTCGTCGAAAGTGGCCGCGCCGGCGGCGTGTGCATGAACGTCGGCTGCATTCCGTCCAAGGCGCTGATCCACGCGGCCGATGAATACGAACGGATGCAGCGGCGGGTGCGGCGAACATCCGAGGCCGGACTGCGCTGTGCCGGCGTGGAACTCGACTATCCGCAGACCATCGCCTGGAAGGATGCGATCGTCGACCGCCTCGACGGCGGCGTCACCGCTGCGCTGAAGCAGGCGCGCGTCAAGCTCGTCTCCGGGCGGGCACGCTTTCGCGACGGCAAGACCGTCGTCGTCGCCACCGAAACCGGCGACCAGGTGATCCGCGCGGAGAATGTCGTGATCGCCACCGGCTCGGTGCCGGCAGAGCTGCCGCCATTGCCGTTCGGCGGCATCGTCGGCTCGTCGACCGATCTTCTCGCCGCCACCGAATTGCCGCGGCGGCTGGTCGTCATCGGCGCCGGCTACATCGGTGTCGAACTGGGTACGGTCTTCGCGAAATTCGGCGTCGAGGTGACGCTGGTCGATCTGGCGCCGCGCATCCTTGCGCGCTACGACGCCGAACTGACGCGCCCGGTTGCCCGACGGCTGGCGGCGCTGGGCGTGACGATCCGCACCGGCGTGCAGGTCGAAGGGCTCGACGGCCGCGGCCGCGTCGTGCTGGCCACGCCAACCGGCGAGGAGCACCTCGAAGCCGATCGCGTGCTGGTCGCCGTCGGCCGCCGGGCGGCGCTCGCCGACAGCGGCATCGAGGAACTCGACCTGACCCGCGACGGCCCCTTCCTGCGCATCGACGAGCGCTGCCGTACGTCGATGCGTGGTGTCTACGCGATCGGCGACGTGACTGGCGAGCCGATGCTCGCGCACCGCGCGATGATGCAGGGCGAAGTCGTCGCCGATCTCGTCGCCGGACACCGGCGCGTCTTCGATCCGCGCGCGATCCCGGCAATCTGCTTCAGTGATCCGGAAATCGTCACGGCCGGCGTGCCGATCGAGGAGGCGCGCCGGACTCATGCCGACCTGCTGGTCGGCATGGTGCCCTTTCGCGCGAACGGACGGGCACTGACGATCGCCGACGGCAGCGGCTTCGTGCGCATCGCCGCCCGTGCCGACAATCATCTGGTCGTGTCGCTGCAGGCGGTCGGCACCGGTGTTGCCGAACTGGCAGCGGCCTTCGGGCTGGCGATCGAGATGGGCGCGCGCCTGGAGGACATTGCCGGCACGATTCACGCGCACCCGACGCTGGGCGAGGCCGCCCAGGAAGCGGCACGACAGGCACTCGGCCGCGGCGAAGCGCTGCGCTGACGCTTGCAGCAGTACCGCGGCGCCGTGTGTGTCGGCGTCACGTCATGGTCTAGAATCGCGCCCTCCCCGATGCGCTGCCGCCCCGTTCCGGATTCACCACTCCACCGCTTTCCGCGCCGATGTCCGCCACCCTGAACCCCGCGCAGCGCGAAGCGATCCGCTATCTCGACGGACCCTGCCTCGTCATTGCCGGTGCCGGCAGCGGCAAGACGCGGGTGATCACGCACAAGATCGTCCATCTGGTCGAGGCCGGCTTCGAGCCGGCGGCGATTGCCGCCATCACCTTCACCAACAAGGCAGCGCAGGAGATGGGCGAGCGGCTGGGCAAGCTGCTGCGCCTGCCAGAGAAGAAGCGCCCGCAGGTGTCCACCTTCCATTCGCTCGGCGTGCGCATGCTGCGCCGCGACGGGGCGGCGCTCGGCCTGAAGAAGTCGTTCTCGATTCTCGACGCCACCGATGCCGGACAGATCATCCAGCAGGCGATCGGTGCCGTCGACCGCAAGACGACGCGCGCGGCGCAGCACCGGATCTCGCTGTGGAAGAACGCGCTGGTCGATCCCGACGAGGCAGCGGCGACGGCGGCGAACGCCGCCGAACACGCGGTTGCACGCGCGTACCGCGAATACGCGACGACGCTGAGCGCCTACCAGGCGGTCGATTTCGATGACCTGATCCGCCTGCCGGTGCAACTGCTGCGCGAGCATCCGGATATCACGCAGGCCTGGCGCGAGCGGCTGCGCTACCTGCTTGTCGACGAATACCAGGACACCAATGCCTGCCAGTACGAGCTGCTCAAGCTGCTGACCGGGCCACGCGCCGCATTCACCGCCGTCGGCGACGACGACCAGTCGATCTACGGCTGGCGTGGAGCGACGCTGGAGAACCTGGAACGTCTGCAGACCGATTTCCCGGCACTCAGGGTGATCAAGCTCGAACAGAACTACCGGTCGAGCACCAATATCCTGCAGGCGGCCAACCGCCTGATCGGCAACAACCCGAAACTGCACGCCAAGACGCTGTGGTCCGAGCACGGGCCGGGCGATCCGGTGCAGGTGCTGCGCTGCGACGACGACGAAGGCGAAGCGGAGTCCGTCATCATGCGCCTGCAGGGGCACCGCTTCGAGCGGCGGGCGAAGTTCTCCGACTACGCAATCCTGTATCGCGGCAACCATCAGGCGCGCATCTTCGAGCAGATGCTGCGCAAGGAACGGATTCCGTACGTGCTGTCCGGTGGTCAGTCCTTCTTCGAGCGCGCCGAGATCCGTGACCTGATCGCCTGGCTGCGCCTGTTCGCCAATGATGACGACGACCCGGCCTTCATCCGCGCGGTCACGACGCCCCGGCGCGGGGTCGGTACGGGCAGCCTGCAGGCGCTGGGCACCTATGCCGGCGAACGCGGCCTGTCGATGTTCGCCGCACTCTTCGAGGTTGGCTTCGAAGCACGCATCGCCGCGCGCCAGCTCGAGCCGCTGCGCGAATTCGGCCAGTTCGTCAACCGGATGAACGAGCGTGCGGCGCGCGAACCGGCAGCGGAAGTGATCGACGACCTGCTTCGGGCCATCGACTACCAGGCGCATCTGTTCGCGACCTGGGATGACAAACAGGCGTCCAGCCGCTGGCAGAACGTCTGCGACTTCACCGACTGGCTGAAAAAGCGCGCCGAGGAGGATGAAGCGACGCTGCTCGCGCTGGCCCAGACCGTCACGCTGCTGTCGCAACTGGACCGGCGCGACGCCGATGCCGACGCGGTGCGCCTGACGACGATTCACGCCGCCAAGGGCCTCGAGTTCGCTCACGTCTTCGTCGTCGGCTGCGAGGAAGGATTGCTGCCGCATCGCGGCGATGTGGCGGCCGCGGACGGCGAGGACGCCGCCGCCCCCGGGGCCGGCGACGCGGCGCAGGAACGGCGCATCGAGGAAGAGCGTCGCCTGATGTATGTCGCCGTCACGCGCGCGCAGCGCAGCCTGACGCTGAGCTGGTGCCGCAAGCGCAAGCGCGGCAAGGAACATTTCACGCAGCTGCCGTCGCGCTTTCTCGCGGAAATGCAGCTCGAATCGGCCCCGTTGAAGCGTACGCTTGGCCGCGACGAAGGCAAGGCGCGACTGGCCGGGCTGCGCGCACTGCTGAGCGGCGGCTGATGCCGGTCTTTGGCCGAGTCGCGGGCATCGCGTTATTCTTCGTCTCTTCGAAAGCGAACAGGGAGGATCCCCCGGCTGGGGTATCAGGCGATGGGCTTGTTCTCACGCAATAAACCCGTGGTCTTCGAACCGCACGGCTACCGGCGACATCGTCGCTGGGGCATTCCGCGCTGGGCGGTGCTGCTGCTGTCGGGAATCGTGATCGGTGCCGGCGGGCTCTTCTACGTGCAGGAAGAATATCTGCCGCCGCGCCTCAGTCCGCTCGAGTCGCGCCAGTTGCAGACGCGCGTGCAGCAGCTCGAGGACGAACGGGCGCACTTCAAGGGCTCCCTCGAACAGACGCAGGAGCAGTTGCAGAAGAGCGAGGCCGATGTCGCCGGCCTGACGACCGAACTGACAACGGCGCAGGCCCGCATCGTCAGCCTGCAGCAGGACATCACGCTGTTCGAGGAAGTGCTGCCACCCGATCCGCGCAATGGTGCGATCAGCGTGCGTGCAGCCCGTTTCCAGGGGCGGGACGGAGAACTCGAATATCACGTCCTGCTGACCCGCGAAGCCCGCGCCGGAAAGAATTTCCGCGGAGTGATCGAATTTGCGGTTGCCGGAACACGTGCCGGCGGCGCGCAGGCGACGGTGGATCTGGAGCCGATCCGGACCGATCTGGCGTCCTATGAACATCTGCAGGGTCGCGTCGCCCTGCCCGCCGGTTTCGCGCCGCGCCAGGTCACCGTGCGCGTGCGCGAGGCGCCCGGCGGTTCGCAGCTGGGCATGCGCGTGCTGAACGTGCATTGAGGAGCACATGGAGCCGCAAGCCGCAGCAGGAAGGCTCGGCAGGAAGTGTCCGGGCACCGCGCGCAACGGAGTCACACGATGATCAGCCAGTGGGAAATGTTGCTGCGGATCCTGATCGCGGCGGTCCTCGGCGGCCTGATCGGACTCGAGCGCGACATTCACCGTCGTCAGGCGGGCTTTCGCACGCATCTGATCGTCGCCATGGCGTCGGCGACCTTCATGGTCGTATCGGCGCATTTCATCTGGTTCCAGCACTACGTTGCCGGGCAACTGGTCGAAGTCGACACTTCGCGGATTGCCGCTGCTGTCGTCACCGGCGTCGGCTTCCTCGGCGGTGGCTCGATCCTGCGCACCGGAGCGACCGTGCAGGGGCTGACGACGGCGGCCGCCCTGTGGCTGGTCGCGGCGATCGGCCTGAGCTGCGGCGCCGGGATGTATTACATCGGCGCGTTCGTCACGGCGCTCGGCCTGCTGTCACTGACCGCGCTGCGCCGCTTCGAGGACAAGCACCTGGTGCGACGCAAGGTCACGCTGCTGCTGGCGGCCGTTGCCAACCCGATCGACGTTGTCGTCACCGAACTGCGCACGCATGGCACACGCATCCTCGACGTCACGGAATACCGCAATGATCTGGTCAGCGAACGGGCGACCGTGTCATTCGACCTGCTGATCCCGGTGGACCTCGGCGCGCACGGCCTGATCAGCCGGCTCGAACGCATGGACGGCGTACGCGAAGTATCGGTGGGAGCCCCGAACACCTGATCGGGCCTGACGAGGCCTGACCAGACAATCTTCCGGGCTGCACGGCCCGGTCACCTCAGTGAGGTCTGAACTCTGCTCGCCCGGCCGGAACCGGCGGAGTCCTGCGAGCCGTCATCGCCATCCGGCAGGATCACTGCAGTCCGTCGATCATGTAGGCCACGGCGTTGCGCAACTCGTCATCGGTGAGCTTGCCGTTGCCGCCGCGCGGCGGCATCGCGCGGATGCCTTCGATGGCGTGCTTGTCGAGCACCGCAATGCCCTGTTCGAGGCGCGGCTTCCAGGCCTTGGCGTCGCCGTGCTTCGGCGCGCCGGCCACACCGCTGTTATGGCAGACGCCGCAGGTTCCGTTGTAGACCTTCTCGCCGGCGGCGAGATCGAAGCTTGCGCCGGAGGCGCCTGCGTCACCGGCCGGTGACGCTTCAGCCGCCGGAGATTCGGCTGGGGCGGCCGCTTGCGGCGCCGCAGCCTGTGCCGCCTCGGCCACTTTCGCCGCCTGATCCGCCGCCGCCTTCGTCGCTGCTTCGGCCTCGGCGGCCGCCTCCGGATCACCGGCGACGATCAGATGACCGACCGGCGCGATCCTTTTGGCGATGGCTTCCGGCGTCATGGCGTCGGCGCCCGCGCCCGTGCGGGTCGTCGTGTTCACCAGGCTGGCGATGGCCACCATGGCAATGACCGGAACCACAAAGGAGAGCACGATGATCGTGATCAATTGCCGCGGGCTCTTGATGAAGGACTGCTGTTCGTCGCTCATGTCGGTCGCTCCCGTGGTGGGTCGAAGCGTGATGGATCAAGGCAATGAATTATAGCCATCACGATTTCGATAGTGTCAGAGACCGTGCCAGATGCATGTCTGCGCCGTGCGCCTGCCACCTCAAACCGCCTGACAATCTGGTCCGCAACGCTCGTCCGGATCCGCCACCGGCCGGTCCTCGATCGGCTCGACATGCGTCATGATGCGCGTGCCGGTCTGCTGACAGACGGCCTGCTCGATGCGGTCGGCGAGCGCATGCGAACGCGCGACGCTCCAGGCACCCGGCACGTGCAGATTGACGTGCGCGAAGCGCGCCGGCCCCGAAACCCGCGTCTTCAGATTGGCGTAGCGGCATTCGGGCATGACCAGTTCGTCCAGGATCGCCTCGATGCGCGCAACATCGGCCGGACTCTGGGCCTCGTCCATCAGCCCGCCGATCGAACGGCGCAGCAGATACCAGCCCTCGCGCAGGATGTTCAGCGCCACCGCGATGGCCACCAGCGGATCGATCCAGCCCAGGCCGGTTGCACCGGCCAGCGCCACACCGGCGATCACGCCGATCGTCGTCCAGACATCGACCATCAGATGACGCGCATCGGCTTCGAGCGCGAGCGACCGGTGCGCATGCCCGACCCGCGTCAACACGCGCGAAACAAGAAAGTTGATGCCGGCCGACACCGCCGACAGCAACGCACCGAGCCCGAGTTCCCCGAGCGGCCGGGGATGCAGCAGCCGCTCGACGGCAAAGACGATGATCACCAGTGCCGCGACGAAAATCAGCGCCCCCTCGAAGGCGGCAGAGAAATATTCGGCCTTGCCATGCCCGAACGGATGATCTTCGTCCGCCGGAATCCGCGCATAGTGCACCATCGCCAGCGCAAAACTCGCCCCGGCCAGATTGACCAGGGATTCGAGCGCGTCCGACAGATAGCCGACCGAGCCGGTGAACCACCAGGCGCCCGCCTTCAGGGCGATCGTGGCCAGCGCGGCGAGGATGGACAGCAGCAGTGCCTGCTGGGGCGTGAGCGTGCGCATGGGATGCGGCAAGGATACCGGGCCTGACGGCGCGGGGAAACGCATTCCCGGGCGGGTGACGGGATTTGGTGCGGTGGCTTATGTCGTAGAATGCGCGCTGCTGTCGGGGTCCTCTTCTGGACCCCATGCACCGCGCGCCCGTAGCTCAGCTGGATAGAGTACTGCCCTCCGAAGGCAGGGGTCGGACG
>DAIUFU010000082.1:0-9283 GCA_036844405.1 Burkholderiaceae bacterium
CGTGTTGGTGTCCAGCATGTAGCGCACCGTCATGGGTTCTCGTCGGACTCATCCGCTGGCCACTCACGGGGCTGTGCGGGCGGCTGCCGACGATCGACCATGAAATCGGCAGGAACAGCGGCCAGATCACGCCCGGCCAGAAATTCGTCCCAGGAAGTCCAGCCCGCATGGCTGGACAGGATGACGTCGCCGGTCAGCGGGTCACGACGAATGAAGACCTCGCTGCCTTCAAAGCGGAATTCGGCCGGCAGGCGTACTGCCTGGCTGCGGCCATTGGCAAACAGTTTGGCGGTCTGCATGGGGCTCTTCTGCAAGGGTTGAAATCTTTATGATATATATCACAATATATACCGAGACCAGGGGTTTTGCTTCTTGCAGTGTCTACGGTCGCCCCACCTCCCGGACTGGCCAGGATCGTTGCCGTTGACCGAGATATCAATACTCGTGGTCGCACGGAAGTCGGTTGTCAGCACGACCAGCGCATGCGCACGCTCTTTCGCGCATGACTTCCCGGATGATTCCCGTGTGCCTGTGCATGCTGCGAAACACGGCGTTTTCGGCTGCAGGAACGTTTCTCCAGACCGATAATGCAGCGTTCTGCAGCGATTCCGTCCGTCGGAGCCTGATGCGGTATGCCGGTACACAGCCTGCCGGATGCCGGGGCATGGTCTGTCCTGCCCACCGAGCAACACGGGGCGCTATCATCGCGAGATACCGCCCCTTGAAAAAGGCTCGCGATGGCGACATCTCTCGAGATCGATGACAGGCTGAAAGACCGTGTCCGGCGTCTCGCCGATCTGCGTCAGCGTTCGCTGGAGTGCATCATGCTGGAAGCGATCCAGCAGTACGTCGACCGTGAGGAAGCCCGTCAGCGCTTCAAGCAGGAAGCTCTGGCGTCCTGGAAGGCTTACGAGAAAACGGGCCGTCACCTGACAGGCCAGGAAGCTCGCGACTGGTTGAGCACCTGGGGCACCGATGACGAGCGGGCAACGCCCGAGTGCCACGGGTAATCATCACCGAAGCTGCCGCGAACGGTCTCGAGCGATGCCGACGGTTTCTGGCCGAAAGAGCGCCAGATGCCGCCACACGCGCGGGCCGGGCGATCGAGCGGCAATTTCTGCTGCTTGAGACGGCACCCGATATCGGTCGGCCATTTCCTGAAGTGCCCGAATTGCGGGAACTGATCATTGCCTTTGGAGATTCCGGTTATGTGGCTCTTTATCGCCATGAACCGGCAGACGACACGGTCTATGTTCTGGCCTTTCGGCACCAGAAAGAAGCAGGCTATTGACGCGGCCGGTCGGCGCAGACGTTTCCCCACATGACTTTTTGCTGCGAAATGCAGCGGTTTTCACCGTGAGACTGCTTCTCCAGGCCAAAAATGCTGTTTTCTGCAGCGATTCCGCTCATTGAGGGTGGGTGTGGTGCGCCCGTGTGCAGCCTGTGGCACGCCGAGGCATGGTCCCACCGCCCTGCGCGTGGTCAGCCGCGCGCGGCGGTGCTGAACACATCCGTCGACAGGTAGCGGTCGCCGCGGTCGCAGACGATGAAGACGATGGTCGCGTTTTCCAGTCGCGCGGCTTCACGCAGGGCGATGGCGCAGGCACCGGCCGCGGAGACGCCGCAGAACAGTCCTTCTTCGGCGGCCAGGCGACGGGCCATTTCTTCGGCCTCGGGCTGGGTGACCGATTCGAATCGATCGATGCGCGCGTACTGGCGGATCTTCGGCGTGTACTCGGGTGGCCACTTCCGGATGCCGGCGATCGCGGCACCGTCGGCCGGCTGTGCGCCGATGATTTCCACGTCCGGGTTCTGCTCCTTCAGGTAGCGTGATACGCCGGTAATCGTGCCGGTCGTGCCCATGGCCGAGACGAAATGCGTGATCCCGCCTCCGGTATCGGCCCAGATCTCGGGGCCGGTCGTCTCGTAATGTGAACGCCAGTTGTCGTCGTTGGAGAACTGGTCGAGCAGATGACCGCGGCCTTCGGCGCGCATGCGCTCGGCCAGGTCGCGGGCGCCTTCCATGCCGTCGGCGCGCGGCACGAGCACGAGTTCGGCACCGTAGGCACTCATCGAGCGCTGGCGCTCGGCACTCTGGTTGTCGGGCATGACCAGCAACATCCGGTAGCCGCGCGCGGCGGCCACCATGGCCAGTGCGATGCCGGTATTGCCGGATGTCGCTTCGATCAGCGTATCGCCCGGACGGATTTCACCGCGGGCCTCGGCGCCCTCGATCATCGCGAGCGCCGGCCGGTCCTTGACCGATCCAGCCGGATTGTTGCCTTCGAGCTTGCCAAGCAGGAGGTTGCCGCGACCGGCCAGCACGTCGGTACCGATGCGGCGCAGGCGCACCAGCGGCGTGCGCCCGATCGTCTGCTCGATCACCGCGTAATCCCGGCGCGCAGAGGTGGTCATGTCAGGCAGATCGGGCGAGAAAAGTCTCAGCGCGCGACCACATGGAGTTCATATGGCGAGCATTTGCAACGAAGCCCGGGCGCGTCCTGGCGTGCAGGACGGACGTGAACGGTGGCTTCGTGCATTCCGAGAACGTGCAAAGCTACCGACCGTGCCCGGAAGGCGCGCCGGAAAGTGTTCGAGCGAGGCGCAAAGCGCAGCCATATCGGTTGATATGGCGAGCATTTGCAACGATGCTCGGGCGCTTTCCGGCGTGCAAGACGGGTGCGGGCGGTGGCTTTGCACGTTCTCAATGCACCACCGACCGCTCATCGGGCAGCGGATGCACGTCTTCGAGACCGCATTCGAGAATCGCCTGGCGCAGACACTCGATGGCCGGGGTCCGGCCGAAGCTCTTGCGCCAGGCCAGCGAGATGCGCCGCACCGGCGGCGGCGGCGAAAACGGGACGTAGCGCAGCAGGTCGTCGTCGGCGCGCGGCGTATTGCACGCGGTCGCCGGCAGGACACTGATGCCGATGCCGGAGGCGACCATGTGCCGGATCGTTTCCAGCGACGACGCTTCGAAAGTCTTGTGAATGCCGACGCTGGCCTGCGAATAGCGCGACAGTTCAGGGCAGACCTCGAGCACATGGTCACGGAAGCAATGCCCCTGCCCGAGCAGCAGCATCGTTTCGTCCTTGAGTTCGATCGAATCGATCTGCCGACGCTCGGCCCAGGGATGGTCACGCGGCAGGACGACGACGAACGGCTCGTCGTAGACGCCCTGCGTGATCAGGCCCTGATCGGCGAACGGATCGGCGAGTATGGCGACGTCGATCTCGCCCTGGCGCAGCAGTTCGAGCAGCCGGACGGTGAAGTTCTCCTGCCAGAGCAGTTGCAGCGGTGCCCGGTTGTCGATGACGCGGCGCACGAGCTGCGGCAACAGATATGGCGCGATCGTGTAGATCACGCCGACGCGCAGCGGCCCGGTCAGCGGATCCCTGCCCTCCTCGGCGATCGTGCGGATGGCGCTCGTCTGCTCGAGCACGTGCTGGGCCTGTTCGATGACGCGCGCGCCCACCGGCGTGACGGTGATCTCGGCGCCGCCGCGCTCGAACAATTGCACGCCCAGCTCTTCCTCGAGCTTCTTGATCGCGACCGAAAGTGTCGGCTGACTGACCAGACACGCTTCGGCCGCACGGCCGAAATGTCGTTCACGCGCCAGCGCAACGATGTACTTGAGCTCGGTGAGGGTCATGGGATGAAAAAATGGATGCGCCCGGAATGATAGCAAGTGGCAGGGCCATGGGCGCGGGGAAGTGTTCTCAAGCCTTCAGATATTCCTCGCGGGCACCCAGCCAGCGGCGCAGATGGGCGTCGACACCATCGACACCGGCATGCAGCATCTGTTCGGCCGCGGCGCGGGCCGCCTCGACCAGATCGCTGTCACGGGTCAGATCGGCGAAGCGCAGCAGGGCAGCGCCCGACTGGCGCGCGCCGAGAAACTCGCCCGGCCCGCGCTGGAGCAGATCACGGCGGGCCACCTCGAAGCCGTCGGTGGTCTCGTACATCGTCTTCAGCCGTTCGCGCGCCAGTGGCGACAGCGGTTCGCGATACAGCAGCACGCAGACGCTGCCGACGGTGCCCCGGCCGACCCGCCCGCGCAACTGATGTAACTGTGCCAGACCGAAGCGCTCGGCATGCTCGACGATCAGCAGCGAGGCATTGGGCACGTCGACGCCGACCTCGATCACCGTCGTCGCCACCAGCACCGGCAGATGTCCGGCGGCAAAGGCCGCCATCACTTCCTGCTTGGCCGCTGGCGGCATGCGCCCGTGCACGAGTCCGACCCCGAGCGGGGCCAGTTCCTGCGTCAGTGCGGCGTGCGTATCGATGGCCGTCTGCAGATCGAGTGTCTCGCTTTCATCGATCAGCGGGCAGACCCAGTACACCTGACGACCCGCCTGTGCGGCGGCGCGCACACGGGCGATCACCTCGGCACGGCGCTCCTGCGAGATCAGCCTGGTCGCCACTGGCGTGCGGCCGGGCGGCAGTTCATCGAGCACCGACACGTCGAGATCGGCGTAATACGTCATCGCCAGCGTGCGCGGAATCGGGGTCGCGCTGAGTGTGAGCTGATGCGCGGCCAGCGCGTTCGGGACGTCCGGTGCGTTCGGGATGCCCGATGCGTTCGGGATGTCCGCTGCGTTCGGCAAGACCGGCGCTTCCGGCATGATCTGCGCGCGCAAGGCCAGCCGCTGGGCAACGCCGAAACGATGCTGTTCGTCGACGATCATCAGGCCGGGGCGGGCAAAGGCGACGCCATCGGCGATCAGCGCGTGTGTGCCGATCAGCAGATCGACCGTACCGGCAGTTGCCCGGGCGCGCCAGCTGCGGCGTTCGCTCTCCTTCAGCGAGCCGGTCAACAGGCCGACGCGCACGGCCGACAGCGCCGCCTGGGCTGACGATTCGGGTCCGGCGGACGCTGTGCCGGCCGTCCTGGCACTCCCGTTCGCGGGTTCTTCCGGTGTCGGTGTCGGATCGGTCGCCGTCGCCGTCGACACGGTCCGCTCCGCCCCGATCCCGGCTTCGTCGTCCCTCGTCCGGAACAGCGCCCGCAGGCGCTGGTAATGCTGTTCCGCCAGAATCTCGGTCGGCGCCATCAGCGCCACCTGCCAGCCGCTGCCGATCGCCTGCAGGGCGGCCAGCGCCGCGATCAGCGTCTTGCCGCTGCCGACGTCGCCCTGCAGCAGGCGGTTCATCGGTCGCGCGTGCGCCAGGTCGGCTGCGATCTCCTGCCAGACGCGTGTCTGGGCACGGGTCGGCGCAAAGGGCAGCGTGGCCAGCAGGGAGGCGGCCAGCCGGTCGTCCGCCAGCACCGGCGCCGGCTGCCGTGCACGTGCCTGGCGGGCGCGCATCAGCGACAGCCGCTGCGCCAGCAGTTCATCGAAAATGACACGTCGCCAGGCGGGCGCGCTGCGGTCGGCCAGCGCATCGAGCGACACCCCCGGTGCCGGCCGGTGAATCGTCCGCAGCGCCTCGGCGAGCGGCGGCAGCCCGAGTCGCGCAACGACATCGGCCGGCACGGTCTCGCTTTCATCGAGCCCGTCCAGCGCCGACGAGATGGCGGCACGCAGACGCGCCTGCGACAGGCCCGCTACCGTCGGATAGACCGGCGTCAGCGCCTCAGGCAGGGCCTCGTCCGCCGTGACGAAGCGCACCTGCGGATGAACCATGGTGGCGCCGAACAGACCGATGCGAACCTCACCGTACGCACGCACCCGCCGGCCAACGGCGAACTGCTTCGGCTGTGACGGATAGAAATGAAAAAAGCGCAGTCCCAGGCCCGGCCCCGACGATGTGCCTGCCAATGTGCCCGCATCACGCAGTTCGACCTGCAGGATCCGGCGCGGGCGCGGGACGATCTCGCTGCGCACGACCGTGCCTTCGACCTGTACGGTCTGGCCGTCGCGAACATCGGCAAGCGCGACGATGCGCGTGCGGTCCTCGTAGCGGATCGGCAGATGCAGGACGAAATCGGCCGCCGTGTGCAGGCCGAGCTTCGCGAACCGCGCCGCATCCCCACCCGCGGCCCGGGACATTCAGCTGCCCGGCACCATGACCGCTTCGGCCTCGAAGAGTGCGCCGCGCGGCAGGCTGGCAACACCGACCGTCGAACGCGCCGGATACGGTGCCGTGAACCATTTCTGCATCGCTTCGTTCACGCGCGGGAAATCGGCGAGATCGGTCAGGAACAGCGTCAGCTTGACGCAGTCGGCCAGTGATCCGCCCGCGGCGGTGGCCACCGCACTCATGTTGCGAAACACCTGTTCGATCTGCGCATCGATACCGCCCTCGACGAGGGTGCCGTCAGCCGGGTCGAGCGCGATCTGGCCGGACAGCCAGACGGTGTCACCGACCCGTACGGCCTGCGAATAAGGGCCGATCGCGGCCGGCGCATCGGCAGGCTGGATGATCGTTCGTGCGTTCATGCGAATTCCGTGACGGACAGGACGGGAAAGGACTGGAACAGAAGCCGGGATCGGGAAGGCAGAAAACGGAAAGCAGCAGCAAAAATCGGAGGCGAGGGAGAGATCCGGATGCCGGCCCGGGACGGATATCGATCAGGACGCCGACCGGTCATCGGACGGCATCGGAAAAATCAGGCAGGTCGTCGAGCCCCAAGCGTACAGGCGCCCTGCGGCGTCGACCAGCCTCGCTTCGGCCACGCCGATGCGGCGGGTCACGCTGATCACCTTGCCCTCGGCACGCACCGGACCGGTGCGGTCGGTCAGCGGGCGCACGAAATTGATCTTCAGTTCGATCGTCGTCAGGCCCATGCCGGCATCGAGCACCGACTGTACCGAGCAGGCCAGCGCGGAGTCCAGCAGCGTGGTGACATAGCCGCCGTGGATCGTGCCCAGCGGGTTGTAGTAATCCGCCTTCGGCGTTCCCTGGAATGCAATCGCACCCTGCTCGGCCTCGACGAGAACGAAATCGAGCGTCTGCGCGATCGGCGGCGAAGGCAGCTCGCCGCGCGCCATGCGCTGCAGAAATTCAATGCCGGAACAGGTTCCCACTGCAGCGGCTGCCGCCTTGCCCGGGGCGCCGGCCAGCAGGCGCACCTCCCGCTCGCGCGCCAGCCAGCGCTCCAGCGTTGCCTCGGCCGCATCCTGCCCGACGGCATCGTCGGGCGAAGCATCCATTGCTGCGCTCATCACTTCTCCGGTCTGTCGTGTGCGTGCATCGTACCAATCGGAACGAGTCAGGGAATCGTCCGGACTCGATGGACATGCCGGAAAATGTCCGGTTGCGGACGATGACTTTGCAGGTTTTCAGGGGCCGGGCGGCAGAAACCAGGTTTCCAGCGCCAGCGCCATCACCGAAATCAGGAGGATGGCGCCGCCCAGCAGAGCTGCAATGGCAACAAAAACGTGCGGCCAGCCGGCCGGTGCGTGAAGCCATCCAGACGGCGCACGGCCTTCGTGGCCCGGGTTGTGGCGCGTGTCCCATTGCTCGTCCGGGCACAGGCTGAAGGCAATCGCCTCGGCCATGGCCACGACGACGACCAGGGCGGCGACGAAGAATCCCCAGTGCCGGTACCAGGGGTCGGAGCGCAGGGCCAGCCCGATCGCCGGCAGTGCGACCAGCGGATAGACCGGCCACCAGGATGCCTCGAGATAGCGACGATGCGCACCGCTGAAGCCGGCGAACAGCGCGAGCAGGCCGGCGGCCAGGCGTGAACGGTGACGAACGCCGGCACTCATCACGGTGCGGTCAGCGCGACGGACGCAACCGTCGCCACGGACGCAACGCACGCGACGCACGCAACGTCGGGGTGGTCATGCATCGGAGCGATTGCGCATCGCCATCCGGGCGTACAGTGCGACAGCATCGGGCAGGCAGGGACCGCAGGCAATGCGGATACCGGGCGGTCGATTGACACGGAACGGTAGACTTTACATCGGTTCCCTTGCTGTCCTGCGTCGGACCGCATCCGGTTCCCGAGATTCGGGCCAGCGGCACCGGTCACGCCGTGTCCATCCATGCCGTCACGTTCCGGCATGGCGCCCGGTTCGCTGTTTCCGCGCGGTTTCCAGTTTCCCCCGCTTCCCTTCCCTCTCACCCCTTCCGTACCCGATGCTGCACGAATCCGCACCCGGGCGTGCCGACGCGGCAGGCGGGTCGCCGCTCGATGAGTCATCGGGCGCGATCCGCATCCGCGGCGCACGCCAGAACAACCTGAAGAACCTCGACGTCGATTTCCCGCTCGGCGAACTCGTCGTCGTCACCGGCGTATCGGGCTCGGGCAAGTCTTCGCTCGTCTTCGACACGCTGTACGCGGAGGGGCAGCGACGCTATGTCGAGACCTTCTCGGCCTATGCACGGCAGTTCCTCGACCGCATGGACAAGCCGCAGGTCGACCGCATCGAAGGCGTGCCGCCGGCGATCGCGATCGACCAGACCAACCCGGTGCGCACGTCGCGCTCGACGGTCGGCACGATGACCGAGCTGAATGACCACCTGAAACTGCTCTATGCACGCGCTGGCACGCTGCACTGTCGCAACTGCGGGCAACCGGTGCGCCGCGACACCGTCTCCAGCGTACGCGAGACCCTGATCGAACGGGCGGCAGCGGCCGGCGACCCGAGAATCGTGCTCACGTTCCCGGTCACGGTGCCGGCCAGCTTCGGCGAAGACGAAATCCGGGCGGTGCTCGAAGCACAGGGCTATACGCGCATCCAGGCACGCGAGGCGACTGGAACGGATGAAAGGCAGACAGAGGCGCAGGCGGACGTCACCAAAACGGAAATAGCCGCGACACGTAAAGGCAGGCGCGGCGAGCATCACGAAAACGAGGATGCCGGTCTGGTCCTGCACGTCGTCCAGGACCGCTTTCGCACGACGGGAGTGGAACCCGAGCGTCTGAGCGACTCGATCGAGATCGCGTTCCGGCGCGGTCACGGACACCTGACCGTACACGTGCTCGACAACGACGGCGAGGAGCGCGAACGCTGGCGCTTCAGTACCGGCCTGCACTGTGCCGACTGTGGCATCGGCTACAGCGAGCCGCTGCCAAGCCTGTTCTCGTTCAACTCGCCGATCGGCGCCTGCCCGCACTGCCGCGGCTTCGGCCGCGTGATCGGCGTCGATCTCGGGCTCGTCATCCCGGACGAAAGCAAGACGCTTGCCGAAGGCGCCGTGCGGCCCTGGCAGACGAAGAGCTTCGCCGAATGCCAGCGTGATCTCGAACGTTATGCCGAAAGCGCCGGCGTGCCGCTGCATCTGCCCTGGCGCGAGCTGAGCGAGACTCAGCGGCGCTGGGTCATCGAAGGCACGCCGGACTGGCGCGGCAAATGGGAAACGCAGTGGTACGGCATCCGCCATT
>DAIUFU010000083.1:0-5308 GCA_036844405.1 Burkholderiaceae bacterium
GGCGTGACGGGCGCATCGACGCTGTCCGTCGGATCGTTCATCGCGCTGGCGTCGATCATTTTCGGCAGCGCGCTGACGATGAAGGTCCAGTACCACCTGCTCGATGAGCGGGGTCTGCTGCACGCCCTGCAGGCGAGTTTCCAGGACCTGAGGCTGCTGCCGGCGAGCCGGGCGGCAAGGTGAGCACCGGTACCGGCCGGAACGATCGGCGGGTTCTGCCCGGGCCCGCTGGCCCGCGATCGTCCGGGATTCCGGCCGGGCGTCATCTGCGAAGGTTGGAGCCTGGCCGCCGCCAGCTCCTGCGATTTGCGTCCGGCTGGACGGCGGCTGCACTGGCCGGACTGAGCGGATTTCCGCTGCGCCGCGCGTTTGCAGCCGACGCAGCAACGGCACACGCCGCAGCGCTGCTTGGCTACTGGTTTGCCGTGTCGCCGGATCCAGCCCGCGCGCGGGTACTGCGCATCACCGATGTACTGTTCGTCGAAGACGACGCGGCGCTGCTGGCCGGTGTCTACGGGCCGGCGTCAGCGCCGATCTGGCCGGAGGCGGCCGAGATCAGCCTGCGCCGGGCCGATAGCGGTTGGCTCGTGACGGTGGTGGCATCGAAGGACGAAGCACCGATCGTGCTGGCGAGTGGTGCCGACGGCAGTCTGAACGGTGTGCTCGTCGATGACGGCGCCGGTGGAACGGAGCTGCGCTTCGTGCGCGCCGCGTTGCCGGAAATTCATGAATATGCCGCGCGGCAGCCGCTGCCCGGGCTGCGTGCCGGGCGCGACAGCCGCATCGAGTTCGTCTACATCGGGGCCCATGACTGCTCGATGTGCCGGCAATGGGAGGGCATCCAGCTCGGCCCGGACGGCCGCCTCACGCGCTCGCCGCTCTGGCCGCAGATCACGTTTACGGCGATCCGCTTGCCCACGCTGCGCAAGCCGTTCGCCATCGATGATGCGCCGCCGCGTCTGCATCCGGTTCTGCACGACATGCTGGCGCGCGGTATGCCGGTGCGCGGCGTGCCGTCGTTCCTGCTGCTGGTCGACGGCCGGTTGCGCGCGCATGCGCTCGGGCCGGCGGCCTTCGATTCGCTGCTCCTGCCGACGCTCGGCGCAGCCGTGCGCGAGAAGCTCGCGGCCTCCTGATCAGGACGCCAGGTCGAGGTGGATCGTGAATTCTTCCAGGCCACCGGTCACGCACTGCACGTCATCGGCCGGTGTCGGTGCGCCGGCCACGCCGACGGCGCCGACGTTCTCGCCGCGCGCCCAGATGCGCTCTCCGCCGCCCACATGCAGCGAACCCGGAACAAAACGCATGCCGGACGGATCGAGTCCCGCCTGCGTGAGTTCAGCCATTTCCTGACTCGACGTGCGATAGGAAAGCGCCGTGTACGCCTTGCCGATTGCCGCATCGGTGGTGCGCGCACCAGCGCGCGAATCGCGCAGGACGGTCTGCAGGTTCCCGCCCCGGTCAACGACGGCAACACTCACCTGCCAGCCGGCGTCACGGCACGCGGCCAGCACCGAATGCGCGAGATCAAGCGCCATCTCCAGCGTCAGCGAGCGCTGGCTGAAAAAGGCATTCTCCACGCCTCCGGCTGCCCCGGCTGAAGCGGCTGAAGCGGCCGCACCGGCTGCAACGGCTGGAGCGGCTGCCCCGACCGGGGCGGCGCCCCACGCGGGCGCGGCGGCGGCGGCCATGCCGATCAGCCCGAGCGCGGCAAGGAATCGTCCGGGCCGGTTCATCCGTTTCTTCATCATCATCGGTGCATCACTCCTGCGCATCATCATCCAGTCCGAAGCGTGTGCGTACCGCCTGCAGACCCTCTCGTGCGCAGCGGACGTCGGCGTGCGGTCCGGGTGCACCGCCGACACCGACTGCGCCCACGATCTCGCCGCGAAAACGGATCAGTTCGCCGCCACCTTCATGGATCGTCCGGGGGAGAAAGCGCATGCCGGACAGCTCGCGCCCGGCCTGCGTACGCTCGGCCAGCACCCGCGTCGATGTGGCCGACACCAGCGCGGTATGTGCCTTGCCGACGGCGCTGATGGCGGTATGCGGTCCGGCCAGTTCGTCGCGCAGCAGCACGCGCACATTGCCGTACTGGTCGACGACACCGACGCTGGCCTGCCAGTCCTGCGTGCGGCAGGCCGCAAGCACGGCCTGGGCGACCGCCAGCGCGGTATCGAGCTTCATTGCGCGCTGGGCGACGAAAGTGTCGGCAAGGGCTGTGCCGGATGTCATTGCCAGCAGGGCGGCGGACACCGCCACGACCAGCGCTCGCAGGGAGTTCTTCATGGTCTTCAGTGGTAATGCCTCGGGACCAGCATCGTCACCTCGCGCTGCATCTGCTTGTAGATGAGGAAGGTCTCGAGATCGGCGTATTCCGGTGCGTCTCCGGCCAGCATGTTGGTACGCAGCGGCGTCATGCAGAACTGCATGCGCATGCGGATGTCCCACAGCCGGCCCTGCGACGTCCGGTAATACGGATGATTGATGATCATGTTCTCGTCGATATTGGCGAGCAGGCGCCCGCCGAGGAACCGGTCGGCACCGCCGCGCTCGGTATGGCAATCGACGCAGGCCTGGCCGCGCTGGCCGACGCGCTTCGCGAAGGTGTGCTGCCCGCGCGCGATTGCCGCCCGCACGTTCGGATCGTCCAGGTCCAGCCGGTAGGGCAGGCCGTTGGACTGCATCTTGACGAGGATCGTCATCGTCAGGTTTTCCTGCCCCTGGGTCGGCAGCGGATGACCCGTCGTCTCGGGGCCATGCACCGACAGGAAATCCTCGATCGACATCATCCGGCGGTACTGTGCGAACCAGCGCGGGTAACGCACGCCGACGCCAACCATCGACTCGATCACGCCCAGCGGCCGGGTTTCGTCGGCGGCGCCGATGGCGCCGTGGCAGCCGGCGCAGGATTGGCCGGTCGGGCCGGCACGCTCCCACAGTGGAACGGCGACGTCGGCCGTCATGTCGAGCGCCGGATTGGCCGTCGGATCGAGTGAATCGCCGTAGTCCGGGCGCACGATGTCGCGCGTGAACGGATTCCACTGCCGGTCGTCGCTGACCTGCAGCGGCACGCCCGCAGGATCGCCCTTGAGTGTCTGCAACCAGGCGACGATGTCCGTGATGTCCTGCTCGCTCAGGATGCCCGAGGCACCAAACGGCGCCATCGGCGAGTCCGCACCGAAAATCACGCGCGGGTCATGGATGACCTGATACAGATAACTGTCCGACAGGCCACGATCACCGATCGTGCGCAGATCCGGGCCGACGTTGCCCATCGGCCAGATGTCCGCATCCGGAATCAGATGGCAGGCAGTGCACGGGCCCTTTCGACTGTCGGCGAAAAGTGTCCGTCCGCGGTCGGGATCGCCCTGCAGGCCGGCCGGCAACTGCGCCTCCTCTGGCGGCGGATAGTCCGGGCTGTCGTAGGCGTGCGTCGGCCACTGGTCGAAACTGGTCGTGCCCCACGGTCCCCACGGATAGCGCTGCTGGATCGTCTGGCCGTCGACCACCTTGACGACCGCCTGCGAGGCCGGAATCGCACGCGATTGCCAGGTACGCGAGGTCACGGTCGGCTCGATGGCGGCACAGGCGGCCACCAGCACGCCGGCCAGGATCGAGATGCCCAGCCATCCGGCCGGTCTGATTTTTCGCACGATTTTTTTCATTGCGGGCGTTCCTGGTCACGGCTCGTCGGTTTTTCCCGGCGCGTTCTTCTCTCCGGCAGGGCAGACGCACCAGGCCGCCCGTGACCGGTGAGAGGACGATGTTCCCTGCCGATCGATGTTCAGAACCGGATCTCGGCCCGTCCGTGGTAGGTCTGGCCCTCGGTATCCTGGAAGGTCACTTCGACCGTTCCCGGTGCGTCGGCGCGCAGGGAAAACGACACGAACGGGTTCTGGCTCACCCCTTGCGTGGTTGCACCCTCGAAGATCTTCGCGCCGTTGTAGGTCGCCTCGACGCGGTGGATGAAGTTGTAGTTCTTCGGTACCGGCCTGCCGTCCCGGAACTGCATCGTTTCCATCGGGTGCATGACCAGAACGCGCACCGGAACGATGTCGCCGGCCTGCACTTTCTGCGGAACGCGAATGCGCACCTTGCCGGCGGCGTCTGTGCTTGTCGCCATCGAATTTCTCCTGGATCTGCCGACGGCCGGCATGTGCGGATCCGTGCCGGATTGCCGGTATCGGCCGTCGATCGTCGATGAATGTGCCGGGCGGCGAACGGGGCGCCCGGTCCGGAATCAGCCGCCGCAGCCGCCGACGGTGACTTTCACTTCGCGTCGTGCCTGATAGAGCCGGCCGGTACTGGTTTCGGCGATGACGCGCACGTCGCTCGACGATGCCAGGCGAATATTGGTCCCGACCGAGGCGCTGCCGGAAGCCGGCGTGAATGCGAACTGCGCGTTCAGCGGACGCCGATTGCGGTCGCTGATGATGTAGATGCTGCGCACGTAATCGTCAGCGGTCATCGGCAGGCTGGTCTCGATGCGCACCGGGACGACAAAACCGTTCTCGGCGATCAGCGGCGCATCGAAGCGGATCCGTTCGCCCGCGTCCTCCAGCGGCCGGGCACCGAACAGGCGCTCGAGCGTGTCGGCAACCGCTTCATCGGGCAGTGGCATGCCGGGCTGCGCGGAGATGCCCGCCGCCGAGACCGCTTCAGCGGCCTGCGCCGGGCCGATGCCCGACAGGCCCGCTCCACCCGACAGTGCAACCACGACTCCGCCACCGGCGGCTCTCAGCAGATGTCTGCGCAATTCGTTCACGGCAATCCCTCTCATGAAGGGCCGTACTCTAGGAATGCGCTCGCTGCGCCGCATCCATATGCGGAAAATCGTCATCGATATGCCACGACAGGAGGCCGTGGCGGACCGCGCTTCCGGTGTGCCGACGAAGCTGGCGCGATCAGCGACCGGGCGGCCGGCCGATGATTTCACATGTACTCAGGCCGCGGAGCCGCGGCCGAACATTCCTGCCAGCGCCCGTGCGCGTGCCTCGATCACCGGCGCGGAGAACCACTGCCCGGCCGGGCCGAAGACCGCCGTGATGACGGCAATCGCCTGCGCACCGGCGGCGATGATGCCGGCCGCATTGCCTTCGTCGATGCCGCCGATGGCGACGGCGTGCAGGCCGGCGGCATGCGCCTCGCCGAAGAGCGCCAGCGGGGCGCGTACGGCCGCCGGCTTGACCGTCGACGGTGCGACACTGCCGAAAGCGCAGTAATCGGCCACTGCGCGCGTATCGAGTGCCCGTTGCAGACTGTCGTAGCAGGACACGCCGATGACGGCGCGTGGCCCGAGGCTGGC
>DAIUFU010000083.1:5408-9110 GCA_036844405.1 Burkholderiaceae bacterium
CGGGTCACAGTTTTGCCTGCAGATAGTTTTCCTGGCCGACCTTGCCGATCAACTCGAGTTCGGTCTCCAGCCAGTCGAGGTGCAGTTCCTCGTCGGCAAGCATCGTGCCGAGCAGATCGCGGCTGACATAGTCACGCGTTTTCTCGCACACGCCAATCGTCGCGCGCAGGTGGTCGATCGCGTCGCTCACCAGCCGGACATCGTTTTCGAGCTGTTCACGCACCGTCTGTCCGCCGACGGGCGCGCGCCGCTCCTCCATGCTCGGCACACCGTCCAGCAGCAGGATGCGCGCCATGATTTCGCCGGCATGCCGCGTTTCCTCCTCGCTGTATGCAAGCTGGGTCGCGGCCAGCTTTTCGAATCCCCAGTGACGGCACAGCGAGCCGTGCAGCAGGTATTGCTTGTGACCGGTCAGTTCGAAGGCGAGATATTCGTTCAGCGCCTCGATGATCTGCGCATCGCTCTTCATTCTGTTGTTCTCCTGTCGCGGATGGCGGTGTGTGCGCTCGGCGCAGCCCTGTGGATATACGAAGGTGAAACGATGCCGCCGGAGCTTGCTGTCCACGGCCGACATCACCTGTGGCGGAACCCCGGGTTCGTTCATCCCGGCCCTGTAACCATTGGTCGGCCACGGCGCCCGAACGCCATTTTCGCGAGGGTACCATCGTCGCGCAACGGCTCTCGACAGAGGGCACCCACCCGGGATGGTCTGGCGTACCGGCAGGCGGCCTGACGGTTTCAGACATTCCGGGTGCGTCAGGGGGGAGATGAACGAATGCACAACGAGACCGGACGTGACGGAGCATGCGGAGAGGTGACCGGGAGGCGGGAATGGCCGATGCTGCCCTGACCCCGGAGGCGGATGCCGATTCGCTGGCTGGCGTCAAGGTGATGGTGATCGACGACAGCAACACGATCCGGCGCAGCGCCGAAATCTTTCTCGGGCCGACCGGCTGCGAGGTGATTCTCGCCGAGGACGGCTTCGATGCGCTGGCCAAGATCGCCGACCACGATCCGGACCTGATCTTCTGCGACATCCTGATGCCGCGCCTGGACGGGTATCAGACCTGCGCACTGATCCGCCAGAGCCCGCGTTTTCACGCCACGCCGGTGGTGATGCTGACCAGCCGCGACGGCCTGTTCGATCGGGCCCGTGGCCGCATGCTCGGTTCACAGCAGTACCTGACCAAACCCTTTACCAAGGCCGCCCTGCTGCATGCCGCCCGCGAGCACGCCCGCCGTGCACCGGGCGCACGCAGTGCGGCGGCCAGCCCGAAACCGCTGATTCCCGATTCCCTTCATTCCTGATGTCAAGCACTTCCACTTCCGATTTTTCGCACACCCGTCCGGAGCGCGTTCCGCCCGGATTCGTCCCGAGAGCCGCCATGTCCGCCCGCAAGATCCTGGTTGTCGATGATTCACCGACCGAGCGCCATTTCATCGCCGGATTGTTGACGAAGAAGGGTTACAAGGTCGTCACCGCAGAAGATGGCGAAGATGCGATGGCCAAGGTGAGGGCGGAAAAACCCGCGCTCATCGTGCTCGACGTCGTCATGCCGGGACAGAACGGCTTCCAGTTGACGCGCGCGCTGGCGCGTGACCCGCAGACACAATCGATTCCGGTCGTGCTGTGCACCAACAAGAGTGCCGAGACCGACCGGATCTGGGGCCTGCGCCAGGGCGCACGCGAATATCTCGTCAAGCCGGTCAAGCCCGAAGAGCTGCTGGCCTGCGTGGCCGAACTGGCGCATTGAACCGATGTCCTCGAGCCTGCGCGAATTCCAGTTGCGCCTGTCGGAACGGATCCGTCAGGCTGCGGCGGCGCCGATGGGGACCGTTCGGCTGGGGGTGCGGGTGAGCACCGGCAATCTGCTCGTCGACCTGTCCGAAGTGGGCGAGATCGTCCCGTTTGCCGGCGGCGTCACGCCGGTACCGCTGACGCGCGAGTGGTTCCGCGGACTCGTCAACCTGCGTGGCTCGCTCTACGCCGTCTCGGATCTGGGACTGTTCGAGGGCGGTGCGCCGCTGGTGCCGACACGCGCTACCCGCCTGCTCGCCTTCGCGCCGCGCCTGGGTCTGAATGCGGCCCTGCTGATTGAGCGCACGCTCGGCTTGCAGGCGATGCCGGCCCTGCGCGAGATCACACCGGACGAGGATGGGGAAGGCGGGCAGGAAATGAACGATGGCGCCGCGCCGAGGGCTGCCTGGCGCGGGCGTGGCTGGCTGGACGATGACGGCGAGCGCTGGGATGAGCTGAGTCTGGAAGCACTCTCGGCCAACGAGCGTTTCCTGGCGGTAAATCAGTAAAACATTTGTCCGTCCGGCCCGGCGCTCGACAGCGGTCCGGTCGGACAACCACGGGGGAGAAGAACATGTCCTTGGCAACCGCGCTTTCGGCATTCCGGCTGCGACGCAACGCTGCGGTGGCGCTCGGGCCGGATACCGCGACTTACGATACCGCCATGTTCGACGAGGTGACCGTCGTCGAGCGCGAGCTGCCGCCCGGCCCGGAGGTACGGCGGGTTCCCGCGCGCATGGAGGACGAGGAACTGGCAGCGATCCGTCCGGCCGAGGGGGGTGCGACCGCCGATTCCGGCGCCTCGGCAGCGGCCGGCATGCGCTTGCCGCGGCTCGGGACCTGGCCATTGAAATTGCAGATCCGGATCTGGCTGCCCACCCTGCTGATCGCCCTGGCGGTGACCTTCGTCCTGCTGCAGGTCGATTCGCGCCAGGCGGGCGATGCGGCCAACTGGTACCGCCAACTCGGTGAGGCGCAGATGCAGTCGCAGCGGGTGGCCAAGGCGGCTTCGCAGGCGATTGCCGGCGACGCACTGGCCTTTGGCCAGTTGAGCAACGGCCGCGCGGCGATGGCCGGGGCGCTGTCGGCGCTGGCGCGCGGCACCGACGACGAGCGCGCGGTGCCGGCCCAGGTGGCGCCTGATCTGCGTACCCTGCAATTGATCTGGTCCCAGTCCGATGGCGCCCTGAAGGTGATCCTGGACCAGGATCTGCTGCTGCAGTCGATCAGCGGAATGCGTACCGATGCGACCCGCGTCGGGTCGAATCTGCTGGCCAATGCGCAGCTCGTGCTGGCGAACCGCCTGCAGGCCAACGCATCGCCGCGTGAACTGGCTGCGGCGATGCGACTCGTTACCCTGACGCAGGGCCTGATGAGCGACATCAGCGAACTCTTTCTCGGCTCGGTACCGATCCGGACGATCGAGCCGCGGGTGCTGCAGGCGACCGGGGAACTGGCCCAGGGGATCGACGGCTTCCTCAATGGCAACCGGGCGGACGGGCTGACCCGGATCGCAGACGAACCCACGCGCCTGGCCCTGATGGAGGCGCGTCAGTCGCTGATCATGCTCAGCCCGCAGATCGACACGATCCTCGCCAGCCAGCCGGCCTTGCAGCGCGCCCGCCAGGCCGAGCGTCACGTGTTTGCCGACAGCGAAATCGTGCAGGCGCTGCTGGACGCCGTACGCGGCAAGCTGCAGGCGCGCGAGTCGCTGCGGCTGTGGAACATGGTGGGCGCGGTCGGCTTCGGTCTGCTGGCCCTGCTGGCCCTGTACGGTCTGTTTCGCGCCTTCCTGCACGAGAGCGAGGGGCGCGCGCTCGAGGCCGAACGCCAGGAAAGCGCCGCACGCCGCCAGGAGCAGCAGGCGCGCGAGACGAATGATCGCAACCAGGCGGCCATTCTGC
>DAIUFU010000084.1:0-9098 GCA_036844405.1 Burkholderiaceae bacterium
CCTGGCCGGGTGATTCCGCGAAATGGATTTATCCTGACACTCCCGGCCGGATCCCGGACTGCCAGCTCCGGGCCCGGCCGCTTTCCTCCGGAGTGTGCATGTCGGCAGATATTTTCAGGAGGGTCGATCACGTCGAGATCGTTCCGCGTGACGCGACCCGCAGCATCGATTTCTATACCGGCGTACTCGGCTTTTCCCTGGCACAGCGCGTGCCGGTGAAGATGCCGCCGCTGCGCGAAGTGAGTTATCTCAGGCTTGGTGACACCGTGATCGAGATTCTCGACGTCGAGGCGCCCGAAGCGAAATCATCGTCCGCCTGGCCGATCGGCTTTCGCGCGCTGGCGCTCGAAGTCGGCGACATGGACGAAGCGCTCCGGCATCTGCGCGAACACGGGGTGACGATCTCGATCGAACCGGTGGATCTGGGCGACTCGCTGCGCGGCGAGATTCTCGATCCGGATGGCCTGACGATCGAGATCCGGCAGTGGAAGCAGCGCGCCTGGTAAGGACGGAATCATGACGACTCTCGGCATTCATCACCTCGGCCTGTCGGTTGCCGACCTCGAGCAGACCAGCCGCTTCTTCACCGAGTGCCTCGGCTGGACGGTGGCACGCGAAGTGCCCGAGTATCCAGCGCGCTTCGTGACCAACGGCAGCGCCTTCTTCACGCTCTGGCAGGCCGGGCGGGAAGCCGCTCCTTTCGACCGCAGGAAGAACGTCGGCATGCATCACGTCGCGCTGGCGACCGCCGACGAGGCCCATCTGCGCGAACTGTTTGCAAGAATCGAGAAATGGCCGGGCGTGCGCGTCGAATTCGCGCCGGAGCCGGTTGGCAATGGTCCGGCGACGCATTGCATGTTCTTCGAGCCCGGCGGCATCCGGATGGAACTCTTCTGCCCGGGCTGACATCGGCGTGCGCGCCTGCGCACGGCACGGAGCACTGACGGAGCGGATCGCGCCGCCCTGCCCCGGCGTGATCGTGCGACCGGCCGCGCCTCGTTCCTGGATCTGCCGGCATGCGGTAGTCTGCACGGATCCGTGAACGGGAACCGCGACCGAGCATGAGCAAATCCCTGCGCCTCTCCGAGAAGTGGTTTCGCCGCGGCCTGTGGCTGGTCGCGCTCGTCTTCGCCAGCTTCCTGATCGGCCTGGGCGGCACCATCGTCGGCGATCTGCCCAAGGTCGAGAATGTCCGCACACTGGACGATTTCATCGACCCGGCGGCGGCGGAAGCAGCGCGCACGACCATCACCGCCGGCGAGCGCCAGGCGCAGGAGCTCGAAGAGCAGCTCGCACGCTCACGCCTGAAGCTGCAGGTGGCGCAGTCCGACGCCAGTGCCGCGCGGCAGGGTTTCACCAACTGGATCGCCACGCGTCAGGCAACGCAGCGCGCCGAGCAGGATCCGGAGGTGATCGCGCGCACGCAGGCGCTGGACGAACTGCAGGCGCGTGAGCGCGCCGTTCGCGCCGAGGTCGAACACGACCAGGAAGCGCTGCTGCTGGCGCGGCAGTCGGCGCAGCAGGCCCGCCGCACACTCGCGGATCTGCAGACGCAGGCCCGCGACGAGTACCAGAAGGCCCGGCGCATGCAGGAGCTGCGCGTCTTCGGCTACCGCCTGGCGCTGACCCTGCCGCTGCTATTGTTGGCGGGCTGGCTCTTCGCCCGCAAGCGCCACGGCACCTGGTGGCCTTTTGTCTGGGGCTTCATCCTTTTTGCCCTGTTCGCCTTCTTCGTCGAACTGGTGCCCTATCTGCCCAGCTATGGCGGCTATGTGCGCTACGCGGTAGGCATCATCGTCACCGTGCTCATCGGCCGCCAGGCCATCCTCGCCCTGAACCGCTACCTGGCACGCCAGCGTGCCGAGGAAGCGCAACCCGAGCAGACGCGCCGACAGGCGATGTCCTACGACACGGCGCAGGCGCGTCTGGTCAAGAACGTCTGTCCCGGCTGCGAGCGACCGGTGGACCTCAAGGACGGCAGGACCGATTTCTGCCCGCACTGCGGCATCGGTCTGTTCGACCACTGCGGACAGTGCCAGGCGCGCAAGAGCGCATTCGCCCGTTTCTGTCATGCCTGCGGAGCGCCAGCCGGGAGGGAACGGCGCCCGGCGGATACGACCGGCACCTCCGCGGAAGCGGTATAGAAAAATCCGGGTGGAGCGAAAAGATCCGGAGCCGGAACGAGTCAGGGCAATATACCCCCAGGGGTTTGATATTGATCAGGCACCGGAGCACGTGGCCGAGGCATCATGCAGGCTGCAATCCAGGAAAAAGGAGATCCGGATGCTCCGCTTCGATGTCCCTCCCGTATGGTCGAACGCTACCCGCATCGACGCCGTTCTCACCTTTCTCATCAGTGGTGCGGCGCTGGTCTTCAGCCTGCCCTGGCTGATGCTCGTCCTCACCGTACAGGGCCTGCTGCGCGGCTTCTTCCAGCATCGTCTGTGCCCGGTGCACCGCACGGTATCGGCGCTGCTGGAAGCACGTGGCCAGGGCGGCAAGCAGGAAAACGCCGGCGCCAAGATGTTCGCCGCGAAACTGCTCTTCCTGGCCAGTGCGGTCAGCGTCGCCCTTTGGCTGGCCGGCAGCACGCTGTGGCAGATTCCGGTCGCCGTACTGGTCGTTTTTTCGTTTGCCGAGTGGGCGTTCTCGTTTTGCGCCGGCTGCTGGCCCTACACCCTGTGGTATCGACTGCGCGGTCAGTGAGAATATCCGGTCGCCGTCCGGGCATCTCCGGCGATTACCGCCAGGCGATCTCCTGGAGATCGGCGGGCGGGATCCGGTCGGTCGCCGTCCGTATCTGAGGTGGCGACACCTCAGCCGGCAAAGCCGCCCGACTTCAGGAACTCGGTCTCTGCCGGCGTGGACGCCCGTCCGAGAATTGTATTGCGGTGCGGAAAACGCCCGAAGCGCTGGATCACGTCCTGGTGGACGATGGCATAGCGCTCGTATTCGCCACCGAGCGGCTTGACGAGTTCCACCGCGCGCTGCTGATCGGCCGGATTCTCCGAATGCTCGAAAGGCAGGTAGAAGAAAACGCGCAGTTCGGCGTCGATCGCCTGGTCGTGGCCAAGCGCGATCGCACGTTCGGCCAGACCGCGTGCCTGATCGTCGGTGGCGAACATCCGCGCCGTGTCACGAAACGCATTCCGCGGAAACTGATCGAGCAGAATCAGCAGCGCGAGTGCGCCTTCGGGCGTCTGCATCCAGGCATCGAGTTCACCGCGCGCCGCCTGTTCGTGCGCGGCGAGAAAACGCTCACGAAAATCGGCATCGAACGCCGGGTCTTTCCGGAACCAGTTTTCGTGCCCGGCATTCTTCCAGAACGAAACCACTTCCGCCGCTGTCGCCATCCCTCGTCTCCTCTTCCTGTTCCGTGGCAAGAATGAACCTTACCTGATCGGCCGAAGGACGGGATCAGCCGGAAGATCGTGGCGCCCCGACCGACAGGATGGCCGCCACCTCGGCTTCGCGCACGCCATACAGAGCGGCCAGCGCCGCCGGGGTGGCGACGCTGGCCGGTGTACCGACGGCGACCAGATGCCCGGGCGCGAGCAGTGCGATGCGGTCGGCGACGCGCAGCGCATGCTCGGGCTGGTGAGTGGACATCAGGATCGCCAGGCCGCTGCGGCGCAGACGCGCCACCTGTTCCAGCACCCGCACCTGGTTGCCGAAATCCAGGCTGGCCGTGGGCTCGTCCATGACGAGCACTGCCGGCTCCTGCGCCAGCGCACGCGCCACGAGAACGAGCTGGCGCTCGCCGCCGCTCAGTTCGGTGTAGATGCGATGGCGCAGGAAGGCCACACCGAGCGCCTGCAGGCATGCATCGGCGATGCTCCGATCGCGCGCCGACGGTGTGGCGAAACGGCCCATGTGCACGGTGCGCCCCATCAGCACGATGTCCTGGACGCTGAACGGGAACAGCGCCGCATGGGCCTGTGGTACCCAGGCCAGCTTGCGTGCCAGCGCCGCACGCGGCCAGGAAGCGATCGATTGTCCGAGCACCCGTACGTCCCCGGCCAACGGTCGCAGCAGGCCGAGCAGCGTGCGAAACAAGGTGGTCTTGCCGCTGCCGTTCGGCCCCAGCAGGCAGAGGACCTCGCCCGCATCGACATGCAGGCTGAGGTCGGCAGCCACCGATCTTCCCGGATAGCCGATGGCCAGTGCGCCGGCCTGAAGCACCGGCGACGGCGAAGGAATCATGGCGCCCTTCCGGTGCGCGCCAGCAGCCAGAGGAAAAACGGTGCGCCGACGAGGGCCGTCAGGATGCCGAGCGGCAGTTCGATGGACGTCACCGTACGCGCCAGCGTGTCGGTCACGACGAGAAAACCGGCCCCCAGCAGTAGTGATGCCGGCAGCAGACGCGAGAAATCCGGGCCGACCAGCAAGCGTGCGACGTGCGGCACGACGAGGCCGATCCAGCCGACGATCCCGGCCAGCGATACGGCCGCCGCCGTGGTCAGTGTCGCCGACGCCACCAGGACGAGGCGCAGGCGATCGACCTGCAGGCCCAGGGCAGCGGCCTCCTCGTCGGCGAGGGCGAGCAGATTGAGACGCCAGCGCAACAGGGCCAGCGGCAGAAGGCCGATCAGCATCGCCGGCGTGGTCACAGCGACATCATCCAGCGTCACCTGATTGAGGCCGCCCAGGAGCCAGAAAGTGATGCTCGGCAACTGCGTGTACGGATCGGCCAGAATCTTGAGCAGCGAAATGCCGGCGCCCAGGAGTGCACTGACGGCGATGCCCGCCAGCACCAGTACGAGCATCGGATCGTGCCGCTGCACCAGCGTAGCCAGCCGGTAGACGACGATCACGGCCAGCAGTCCGCCGGCAAAGGCGGTCAACTGCACCCAGGCCAGGGACCAGCCCAGATAGATCCCGAGGGTGGCGCCCAATCCGGCACCGGCCGACACACCGAGGATGTCCGGTGACACGAGCGGGTTGCGAAACATCCCCTGGTAGGCCGCACCGGCAGCGGCCAGTGCGGCGCCGACGACGACGCCGGCGACAACCCGCGGCACCCGGATGTTCCAGATCACGGTGTAGACGATCTCACTGACCCCCGGATCGTGTCCGGTCAGCGGCGCCAGAAAGACGCGCAACAGATCGACCGCGGGGACGGCGAACTTGCCGGCGCCCAGCGCCACGCCCAGGACCACCAGCAGTGCCACCAGCGCCGAAAGCCGCCCGGCCACCAGCGGCCGCCCGGACCACGGGCGGTTCAGACGAAGCTCCTGGCCATCCGCCTGTGCCGGACTCATGCCGGTGACCCCGCGAGTGCGCGCACGGCATCGGGTGACAATGCGACGCCGTAGAACAGGCGGTAGAAATCCGCCGTCGCACGATACAGATCGGCTTCGATTCCGGGGATGCCCGGATACAGCCTCGCCAGCAGCCAGTACAGGCCGATCAGACGATTGACGCCGGGGGGTCCGTCGAGCCAGCCGAACGGCAGGATCGGAGCCAGATGGACGCGTCCGTTGCGTACGGCACTCACCGTACGCCAGGAGCGATCCTGCAGGGCATGGCGGGCAAACTCCGGATCCTGGGTCACGATGACCTCCGGATCCCACGAGAGGATCTGCTCAAGGGATGCACGCATGAGGCCGCCCTGCCCGGTCGCAGCGGCAACGTTCTCGCCGCCGACCGCCGTCACCACCTCCAGGTGAATCGCATCGGCGCGTCCGGTTTCCAGTCCGTCGCTGCCGCGTCCGAAATACACGCGCGGGCGCTGGCCGGCCGGCCGGCTCCGGCGCACACGCCCGGCCAGTGCGAGCGCATCGGTCGCCCAGGCCGCCAGCTGCCGGCTGCGCTCGACCACTCCCAGCAGGCGGCCCAGTTCCAGCAACTGCGCCGGGTGTTCGTGCAGCCGGCCGTACATCAGCACGCAGGGCAAGCCGGTCTGCGTGGACACACGCTGCAACGTGGAGCGGTAGGTGTCGTCCACCGTGCCGATATCGACGATGAGATCCGGCCGCAACTGCAGCAGCGTCTCGCTGGACACCGTACTGCCGCGCCCAGCCAGCCGGCCGGTCACGGGCAGGCCGCGCAGGCGGCTCGACAACAGGTGTCCTGCCGACTCCGGGAGCCGGAACGGCCAGCCCATGAGTCTGTCGGGAGCGAGCACGCCGAGCAGCACGGCGGCGGGTGGGCCGGCGGCGAATACCCGGCGCATGTTTTGCGGCGACGGCAGCGTGCCGAAGACGGCGGCAATGGTGCTGGTGCTGCCCGCTTCGCCTCCTGTGCCTGCTTCGCCCGCCTCACTTACCGTACTGTCCCCGTCGGCAGCCCAGGCCCGGCGCAGCCCGGTGACGGCTGGCACCAGCGCACCGGCCTGCAACAGCCGGCGACGCTCCCGGTCAACGGATGACATCGGCAACCCGTCGCCTGGAAATGACCGGCCGGACTGCCGGACCCACACGCTCCGGCCGCAGGCGGTGCCGGCCCAGACCGGGCGACCGCAGTGCGCCGTCGGCGAACGAAATGCCGTTCTTCAGCACAACTGGACGAATGGTGCCCTCGCAGCCGGATCCGGGCCGGTGGCCGCCATCGCGTTTCCGATGCCGGTCCGCCCTGGTCTGCAGAGGGCCTTCGATGAAGAGCGGCGCCCGACGCGGCTCGTCGCCGCGCAGGCAAACCATCTGCCCGTTGCGCGAACTGATCGACACCGCCACGCCCGGGAGCCGGTTCACTGCATCACCGATCGTCTCGCCGTCGCAGCGATCGGGATCCCCGCGCGTGGCCACCGAAGACACCTGTTCGGGAGCCGCCTCTTCATGCGACGAATGCTGCGCCGTGACCTGGGTTGTAATAGTCACTTGTCCATGACACTTCAAAAAACCGGCCGCCCGGAATTCCTGTCGTAATATACAGAAAGGGATAACGCTCCGCAATGTCGCGCGCTCGTGGATCCTGCTGTGCCGGCGTCCCGACGGCCGCCTCGTACGTTCCTTTCGATGTCGGCCGCAAGAACCGGAGTGCCGGCGACCTACGGCACAGGTATTCTGATGGCGTGATGAATGAGAACCGGGCATCTGCCATGAACACCGCTCTTCCCGGCGAAACCGAAGACGAGCGCTGGATGGCCGTGCACGGGCGCATCTGCCGCGCTCATGATGATGAGGCCGGCACGGCAGCCCGACGCGCCGCCGTGGTCGTGCGCGCCTGTCGCATGATCGAAACGTCAGAAACGCCACCCCCGCTCGCCGAACTGGCAGCCGCCGCGGGCATGAGTCCGTTTCATTTCCATCGCCTTTTCAAGGCCGAAACCGGCCTGACGCCCAAGGCGTACGGATCGGGCTGGCGTGCCCGTCGGCTGCGCAGGGAACTGGACCGTCCGGATGCATCGATCACCGACGCCATCTACGGCAGCGGGTTCAACTCGAGCAGCCGGTTCTACGAAGACGCCGATCACCTGCTGGGCATGCCGGCGCGCGACTACCGCGCCGGCGGCTCAGGCGCCGTCATCCGCTTCGCCGTCGGCCAGTGCTCGCTCGGCGCCATCCTGGTGGCGCAAAGCCAGCGCGGCATCTGCGCCATCCTGCTGGGTGACGACCCCGATCGCCTGGTGCGTGATCTTCAGGACCAGTTCCCCAGAGCGGAACTCATCGGCTGCGACCGCGAATTCGAGCAGCTGATCGCCCGGGTCGTGGGCTTCATCGAAGCGCCTTCGGTGGGCCTGCATCTGCCACTGGACATACAGGGCACGGCCTTCCAGGAACGTGTCTGGCGCGCGCTGCGCGAGATTCCGCCGGGTACGACCGCGACCTATACCGAAATCGCCAGCCGCATCGGATCGCCTCGCGCCGTGCGTGCCGTGGCCCGGGCCTGTGCGACGAACCATATCGCCGTGGCCATCCCCTGCCACCGCGTCGTGCGCCGCGATGGCAGTCTGGCCGGTTATCGCTGGGGCGTGAGCCGCAAGCGTGAATTGCTGCGGCGGGAGGCGGAGGGGTGAGCGGGTCGGTCCCTTGTCACCGCCACTTTCACTGGATCACACCCATCCTTGCGTCTGTAGTCCCTTTTCAGGATTGATGGATGGCCGGGCGGGCGTTGCCCCCTCGTCAACTGGCGCCAGCGAGGATCCAGTCGACGATCAAGCGAACATCGCCGTCCGGCACCCCCGGATTCGGAGGCATCGGGATGGCCCCCCAAACGCCCGAGCCGCCTTCCTTCACCTTGGCGACGAGCGTATCGGCAGCACCGGCCTCATCCTTGTATTTGGCCGCCACCTCCTTGTACGCCGGGCCCAGGAGCTTCTTGTCGGTCGCGTGGCAGGAAACGCAGTTGTAACGCTTGATCAACACCTTCGGGTCACCCGCTGCGGCAACCTGCGTGGCATCGCTCGAACTGGTTGTGCTGTCCGTTGCCGTGGCGGTTGTCGTGCCGGATTCCGTATCGGGTGTCGTCTCCGCGGAGGAATCCGAAGGAGTGCTCGAAGCGGCCTGATCCGGCGCGGGCGCCGTGTCGGCCTGACTCGGGCTGATGCCTGCTTCGCTGCTGCTCTGCGCGACTGCGGGAGCGTCCTGTTGCGCAGTGTCGTTGTTCCCGCTGTCGCACGCGGAGATCAGGAAGAGCGCGGCAACGAGTGAGGTGATGGTGACTGTCTTTGGCAAGATTTCTGGTCTCATGAGTCGTACCTGGTCTGCTGGCCGCGCGACGCATCAAACTTGTGAGTCGACCGACACCCAGGGAGGTAGTGCGGCAGGCAACGGCGAAGCATTCCACGTCGCGCTGCCGAAATCGGTAAATACAGCGTCTGCGCTGCACTGACCGTACCACGAAAGCCGAACCTTCCGCAGAACGCCACCGCCTGCACATTCCTGGTGCCCGCAATCGGCACACCCATCGTCTGTTGAACGGGTAGGGCCAGATTGACCGCATGGCCCGGCAGCAGTTCGTCATGGCCCCTGCCCTGCGCGGTGTTCGAGACGGCCAGTCGTTTCACCCGGACAGCGGACATCGAAGAGCTATACCACTAGCTGATCGGTATCGCACCTGGCACCGGGGACCGGAAATCGGTAATTCTGTTCTCGGCCCTTACGGGTGTCACTGGCACTGTACGTCCTCCCAAGGGATGCTGACAGTCACACCGGCCG
>DAIUFU010000085.1:0-7520 GCA_036844405.1 Burkholderiaceae bacterium
AACGCGATGCCAGCCACCGCAACCGTGCTCGTCGACGCGCTCGGCCAGACGTACTACGACGTACTGCCGATCCTGCTGGTGATCGTCGTCTTCCAGGCGTGGGCGTTTCGCCGCCTGCCGCCGCAAACCGGTCGCATCATCGGCGGCTTCATTGCCATCGTGCTCGGCATCTCGTTTTTCCGCGCCGGGCTCGCCCTGTCGCTCATTCCGATGGGAGACGATCTGGCCCGGCATCTGGCGGCCCGGATCATTGCACCCGAGCATTCGACCGTTCTGAATTCGCTGTGGCTGGTGGCCTTCGCCGCCACCCTCGGGCTGACCGCGGCCCTGATCGAACCGACACTCACCGGCATCGCGCAACGCATCGAGGAACTGGAACGACAGGCCGACCCGGAAGGTCCGGGGCACCCGGGGGAATCCGCACAGACCGGCCTGTCCGCAACGGCATTCCGGCTCATCGTCGCGATCGGCATGGCCACCGGCCTGGCGCTGGGCACGTTCCGCATCCTGAGCGGTTTCGCCTGGGTACAACTGCTCGCGCCCCTGTTGCTGTTCACCGGTGTACTGATGTTTCGCGCCCCGCGTGGACTGGTTCCGCTCGCGCTCGACAGCGGCCCGGCGGCGACTTCCGTCGCTACCGTGCCGATCATCGCCGCCTTCGGCGCCAGCCTGGCGCACTACCTGCCCGGGCGCGACCCGGCCGCCGACGGTTTCGGCCTCGTGTTCCTGGCCCTGCTGCTGCCGGTGACGGCCCTGCTCGCCAGCGCGCAGATCCGTGTACTGCGCCGACGATTGGCGGCTGCCCGACGCCGGAAAAGCTGAGGTCGGTGGCGGCCGACCGCCAACGCCCGACATGTCAGGCCCGGCCGTGACACCCGAAGACAAAGCCGGATCAGTCGGTTCCGCTTTTGCGTCCGGTGGCGAGCAGCACCGGATATTCGCGCTGCGTTCCGTCTTCCCGTACTCGCCGGATACGGTGGACTTCCCGAACCGCAATGTCGATGAAGCCGGAGGTGCGCAGCCAGCCCGCGAGTTCATCCACGCCGAAGCCGTGATGCATCACGCCGGGCACCTCGGGCCCGTGGAAGCTGCCGTCCTCGCTCAGCAGATCGGCCATGGCGATCCGTCCGCCGGGCGCCAATACCTCATGCACGCGCTCGAACAGGGCGGGTACGTCGGCGATGTGATGCAGCGTCATGCTGCTGAAAACGAGATCGAAGGGTCCGGCCGGCAGTTGCTGCTCGACATCGCCCTCGACGGCCTGCACGTTGCCGATGCCATGCTCGTCGAGCTTGCGCCGCATCGCCGTGATCATTCCGGGCGACTGCTCGACCGCCGTCAACTGCCGGGCGGCCGGCGCGAGCAATGCGGTCACCAGCCCGGTACCGGCGCCGAATTCCATCGCGTGCCCGACGCCGGACGGCGGCAGCAGCGTCACGATGGCATCCGCCACCGCGCGGGCGATCGCCATGCGCGTCGGGCTTTCCTCCCAGCGGGCGGCGATTGCATCGAAATGCGCGATGCTGGCGCGACGGGTTTCGGGAACGGCAGACATGTTCTGATCCTCCTGACGACGGATGGCTGGGCGCGGGCAGGCAGACGAAACCGGGGCGCGGATGACCGGCCAGCGGCCGGCTTCAATCCGCCTGACGCACGGCGGCCGGACGGCGCGAGCGCATGCCCAGCGCAATCACGGCGCCGACGACGATCAAGGCGCCGACGATCTGGATCGGTGCGATACGCTGATCCAGAATCACCCAGGCCAGCACGAGCGCGAACACCGGTTCGACGTTCATGATCGCCGTATTGCCAACGACCCCCCAGCGCGGCAACAGGGTCAGCAGGATCGTGATGCCGGTGCCGTAGAACAGGCTGAGCAGGGCCAGCCCCCACCAGCCGGCGGCGGCCGTGGGCCAGTGGAAACCGCCCTGCCAGGTGACGCCACCGAGCGCCCACAGACCGACCATGGCCATGATGACGAAGCTGCGCAGCCGTCCGTCGACGCTGCCGGCCTCATACTGCGTCAGCGCCAGCGCCAGGCCGAAGGTCAGCGAGGCCGCCAGCGCGAAGCCGACGCCGACGCCCATCTGCCGCCACTGCTCGGCCGCACCCAGCCCCGAAGTGGCGCCGAAGACGTCCAGCGCCAGCGCGAGCCCGATCAGCAGAACGCCCATCGTGACCAGCAGACGACGCTCCAGCTGCTGCCGGTAGAGCGCACGCACCCACAGGGCGGTCGTCAGCGGATAGGTGTTGAACGCGAGCAGTGCCAGCGCCACCGGCAGACGCGCCACCGACGCATAGATCCACATGCTCTGGATACCGACGAGACTGCCGATCAGCAGCAATGCGCGCCGTTGACGGGCATTCACGCCGAAGGACACGCCGCCGGCGACGACCAGCGTGCCGGTGATGATGGCCGTCACGAGGCTGCGCGTGGCCACCGCGGTCGCGACGTCGGCTCCATGGTCGAACGCCAGCCGGGCGGCCACGTGATTGGCGCCCATCAGGAAGGCAACGAAGATCAGCGTCGCAAAGGCGAGCGTGCTCAGTGCACGCGTCGAAGCGGCGGCGCTCATCGTCGACCCGGATCCGCCGTGTGTTCCAGTCGCCAGGCCACGTCATCGAGCGCCGTGAGACCGGCAGCAGCAAACCGGGGCTCCTCTGCGAGGATATCCCGACGCTCCAGCAGATCGATGCACCAGTGCGGTGAAAAGAGACTGCGCACCTCGCTTTCCGGCACGGAAAACGGTGGTCCCGGCATCTGCGCCTGCGCATACTCGAAGGTCAGCAGCAGACCGCGGCAACCGGCCGGCAGGGCGGCATACACCTCGTTTGCATAGCGCGCCCGCAGATCCGGCGGCAATGCGACCAGCGCGCCCCGATCGAACACTCCGACACAGTCGGCCAGTGCCGCGGCATCGAGTCCGAAAGCATCGCCCTGGATCACTTCGATGGCCCCGGCGACGTGATGCACGCCGTAGCGCGAACGCCGCACCTCGGGCACGAGCCGATGTTCGGCAAAGAACTGCTCGACGGCGATCGGCGACAGTTCGATGCCGAGAATGCGATGGCCGTGCGCCGCCAGCCAGGGCATGTCGAGCGTCTTGCCGGCAAACGGCACGAACAGGCGACTGCCGGCCGGCCAGGCCATGGCTGCGCGATACCGTTCCAGCACCGGTGTCACCGTGCCCTGATGAAAGCCGATCCGGCCCTCGCGCCAGCGCTGCAACCAGAATTCGTGATCCATGTCCATCGACGGAGTGGCTGGTTTCACTGCAGCCGACATCATACGGGGATCGGACGACCCGTCCTGATGCCGCCGGCCCGTCAGGCTGCATGCAGCCCGCCAAACCTGCGCTCGCAGCAAGGGATCCGCCGGCGTCTTACCATGAGTGGACGCTTTCTGACGGGGAGAAATGTCATGAGCCAACGCATGGAGTACTACAAGGCATCGCCGCAGGGCATGCATGCGATGCTGCAGTTGCAGAAACACGTCGAGAGTTGCGGCCTCGAGCATTCGCTGCTCGAACTGGTGAAGATGCGCGCATCGCAGATCAATGGCTGCGCCTATTGTCTGGACTTGCACAGCAAGGATGCGCGTGCGGCCGGCGAGACCGAGCAGCGCCTGTACGTGCTCGACGCCTGGCGTGAAGCGCCCTTCTACACGGCGCGCGAGCGCGCGGCACTGGCGTGGACCGAGGCCCTGACGCGCATCGCCGGTGCCGACGTATCGGACGCCCTTTACGAGGAAGTACGCGCGCAGTTCAGCGAGAAGGAACTCACCGACCTGTCGCTCGCGATCATCGCGATCAACGGCTGGAACCGGCTGGCAATTCCCTTTCGCTCGGAACCCGGGCATTACCAGCCCGGCGATCATGCCCGGAGCAGCTAAGAACGTGTGAAGCGATCAGGCGCGTGCGGCCATCGACGCGCCGTCGTGGCGCCGCGGGGGACGCCCTTGCATCACCACGAGCCGTGGTGTTCGGGCACGCGCACGATCAGCGGAAACAGCGCCAGCAGGAAAATGGCCGTCAGCGCGTATACGCGTGCCTGGACCGCACCGGGGTCGCCCGAGACGGCCAGGACCGCGGTCACGATCGACACCGTGGTGATCGAGCCGATCTGCAGCGACGCGGTACGCAGTGCGGCCAGTGTGGACGAGTGCTCCGGCGCCAGTTGCAGCCCGGCGTTGCGGCTGGCCGGATTGATGGCACCACGCCCGGCGCCGACGACAAAGGCCGCCAGTGCCAGCCAGGTCCACGGGCCGAGCGCGGCCGGCGGCTCCAGCGCCAGCAGGAACATGCCGGCGGCGATCACCGAGCCGCCGACATACAGTGGCAGCCGATGCCCGGTGCGGCGCAGGGCCAGCGCGGCCGAGACCGACAGCAGCACGGCGGCGACCGCCTGCGCGATCAGCAGTGTGCCCGAGCCGAGGTCGTCGATGCCGTAGCGGCTGACCGCATACAGCGGAATCAGTGTGACGACGCCATTGGTGACGCCACCGTAGAAGGTATTGACCAGATTGACGGCGCCGAAGCCCTTGCCATGGATCAGACGCGGCGCGATGAACGGATGCCGCGACTGCGCGATGTGATGGAAAAACCACCACAGCAGTGCGATCGCCAGCAGCGCCGGCACGACGAATTCGAGCGAGGACGGATGCGCCCCGCGTTCGCCGAGAAAGCTGACGGCGAGCATGCCGGCCAGCAGACCGGTACCCAGCAGCAGCATGCCGCCGACATCCATCCGGTCGTCATCGCTCGCGGACGCACGATCCGCCGCTCGCGACCGATCGCGCGGGACGTAGCGCAGGGTCAGCAGGACGATCAGGAGCCCGATCGGCACGTTGACGAAGAACACGCCGCGCCAGGTCCAGTAGGTGACGAACAGGCCGCCGAAGATCGGGCCGATCATCGCTCCGATCGGGAAGATGCTGCCGAACAGACTGACCGCGCGATCACGCTGATCGCCGAAATGATCGACGATGATGCCGGTCGCCGACGGCGTGAAACCGGCGCCGCCGGCCGCCTGTACGGCACGCAGCGCGATCAGCGTGAAAATGTCCTGTGCCAGCCCGCAGAGCAGGGACGCGATGGTGAACGCCGCCACCGAAGCCAGGAACACGCGGCGGCGCCCGTAGCGCTCGCTGAGCCGACCGCTGACCGGCAGCATCAGCACGAAGCCGAACGAATACGCGGTGATCGTCCAGCCGGCCCAGTTGATCGAGGCGCCGAGCCCGGTCTGCATCGAATGCAGCGCGGTAGCGACGATCGTCGAGTCGATCGACATCATCAGCAAGGCGAGCGCCACGGTGACAAACACCGGAACCCGGCGCACTGCCGGCGGGGAGGCCGTCTCCGCCGGCGCCTCGCCGGCGCCGGAACCGGTTGATGCCGATGGCCCGATGCTCACGGGCGCGACAGCATGAACCGGTCGAAGAAAGCCGCCAGTTCCTCGTGTGCATCGAGCGGCAGCACATGTGCCACGTACTGGTCCGGGCGAACGACGACGAGAGCGCCGCGCGTGCGATCGATGCCGCGGTGCTCGAAGATCGTCTCGCCCTTCGTCAGCCGGGCCGAAAAGACCTTTTCGTAATCGATCAGCCGGTAGCGCCCCTTGGCCGGCAGCAGGATCGGCAGGCCGCTGGCATGAACGTCGAGCCCGGTGTGTGCAGCCTGCACGATGACGCGCAGATCGAATACCGCATCCGGATCTTCGTCCGGGCGCGTATACCGGCGCACCGGCGACGCCGGTGACTCGTCGAGAAAGCGGCACAGGCGGTGCAGGCCCGAACCGTCCTGCAGCACATCGTCGTGCGTACCGAACGCATACAGGCGCCAGCGCCCGTCGGCGCGGGCGACGTGCCCGAGTTCCATCTGCCGCGCGTCGCACACGCGCATGACCGGTGCCGAATGAAAACGCATGCCGATCGTGAAGCCGGCCGCAAGCGACTGGTGCGTCGACGCACCGCAGAGCAGCGCCGGCGGGTAATATGTCTCGACCCCTGCGGTGAAGCGGCCATGACGCTCGAAATACGCCTGGAATTCCTTCGGGTCGACACCACCGTCCCCGGGACGTGCGTCCGTGCGCCGGTCAGCCGCGCCGCCCGGCGCCGCCGCCAGTGCTCCGCGCGGACGATCGCTGAACATCCGCGCCCACTCGCGATCGAAATCGATGAGTTCCTGTGCCACCGCCCGTCGTTCCCGGGTATAGGTGTGCAGCACCTCGGGCACGCATTGGCCGCGCAGGACGGCAGCGAGCTTCCAGCCGAGATTGAAGCTGTCCTGCATCGAAACGTTCATGCCCTGCCCGGCCTTCGGGCTGTGCGTATGACAGGCGTCGCCGGCGATGAACACGCGTGGCAGGCGCACGGCCTCTTCTCCGGCCGGCACATCGTCGTAGCGATCACAGATGCGCTGCCCGATTTCATAAACCGACCACCACGGCACTTCCTTCACCTGCAGCCGGTACGGATGCAGGATCGCCCGGGCGGTAGCGATCAGCTGATCGAGCGTGATGCCACGATCGCGCACGCGTTCGCCCGCGGCAAGCGGATCGAGTTCGACGTACAGGCGCACCAGATGGCCGCCCTCGCGCGGGATGACCAGCAGGTTGCCGCTGGACGACTGCACTGCGGACTTGAATCGGATGTCGGGAAAATCGGTGACCGCCAGCAGATCCATCACGCCCCAGACCTGGCTGGATGAATCGCCCCGCAACTGCTGCCCGATCGCGTTGCGCACGGTACTGCGCGCACCGTCACAGCCGACCACGTGGCGCGCCTGCACCGTCACGATCTCGCCGGCATGCGCCGGATCGGTACGCTCCAGGCGGACCGTGACACGATGATCGTCAGCGGCGCCGTTCTCCGTACGCCCGGGCGGAACTTTCTCCGGATGGTCTGCGGTTGCAGTGTCGACCACCAGATCGAGCAGGCGATGCGAGTAATACGGCTGCAGTCGCCGCGGCGACTGGCGCATGACGTCGAGCCAGAAATCATGCACGCGTGCCTGGTTCAGCACGACGTGCGGGAACTCCGACAGCCCGTCCGGCGTGTCACGCACACGGCCGTGGCGCACGATGCGATCCGGCGCGTCTTCGTCCGGTTTCCAGAACGTGACCTCGTTGATCCAGCAGGCTTCCTGGCGCACGCGTTCGGCAAAGCCGAAGGCCTCGAACATCTCCATCGTGCGGCAGGCAATGCCGTCGGCCTGTCCCAGTTCGATCGGTCCGCCCTTCTGTTCGACGATCGCAACGCGCAGATCGGCAAAGGCCGACAACTGCGCAGCCAGCGTCAGACCTGCCGGTCCGCAGCCGACGATCAGCACATCGAGTCGCTCCGGGAGCTTGTCGCTGTGCGCGGACACATCGGGAGCCGCCACCGTCTTGCGTGGGTCGCCCGGCATGAAACCTTCGAGGTGAAACTGCATCGTCAGTCATCCCGCAGGGTTTCGCGAACGGCCGGAATGGCCGATCATCGACAATCAGCGGAAATCATAGGGCATTCCCCTGCCGCGCCT
>DAIUFU010000085.1:7620-8979 GCA_036844405.1 Burkholderiaceae bacterium
CCGATGTCTGTCCCGCACGACCCGATCGCTCCAGAGGATCGCGAAGATCCGGCCGCCCGAAGGCCGGACAGCCGACCGGGGCGACAGGCGTCGGCGCACCACTCGCGACGCCGGACGTTGAAGAGCGTGCTGGCGCTGGGCGCGGCGGCGGGCCTGCTCGGCGTGCATGTCCGCCAGGAAAAGGCTGCCACGCTGCCGGCGGACCGGATCCGGCCGCCGGGCGCATTGCGCGAACCGGAGTTTCTCGAGGCCTGTATCCGCTGCGGCCTGTGCGTGCAGGCGTGCCCGTACGATGTCCTGCATCTGGCCGCGGCAGGCGATGGCATCGCCGCCGGCACCCCGTATTTCCGTGCCCGCACGGACGCCTGCCGGATGTGTGCCGACATCCCCTGCGTGCCGGCCTGTCCGACCGGCGCCCTCGATCCCCTGCTGGTCGATATCACCCGCGCGCGGATGGGAACGGCACATCTGAGCGCACCGGAACGCTGCATGAGCTACAGCGGCGCCGGCTTCTGTCGCGCCTGTTACCAGGCCTGCCCGCTCGCCGATCGCGCCATCCGCATGCAGTACGGTCGCACCGAAGGCGGCGGATTCTTCCGGCCGGTCGTCGATTCCGACCACTGCACCGGCTGCGGGCTGTGCGAGCAGGCGTGCATCGTTGACGATCGCGCCGCCATTACCGTACGGGCCAATCATGAAGGCCATCGCTGATCACCCGTCGCGCACGGCTGGCCGTCGTGCCCTGCTGCGACGACAGCGCTGGCTGCTGGCGCGGCGCACCGTGCAACTGCTCGTGCTGACGGCGTTCCTGCTCGGGCCCTGGACCGGCCTGTGGCTGGCACGCGGCACGCTGGCGGCCAGCGAATGGTTCGGTGCGATCGTGCTGAGCGATCCCTTCGTTGCCCTGCAGGCGCTGCTGGCGCACCACACGCTGGCCGCTCCGGCCCTGCTCGGCGCCTGCCTGGTGGCGGCCGTCTGGGCCCTGCTCGGCGGGCGCAGCTTCTGTGGCTGGGTGTGCCCGATCGGTCCGGTCACCGACCTGGCTGCCTGGCTGCGCACGAAATGGTATCTGCCGGCGCTGCTCGCACGCCACCGGCCGGATCGGCGCCTGCGCTACGGCATCCTGGTGGTCGTGCTGATCCTCTCGGCCACACTCGGCACGGTGGCCTGGGAGACTGTCAATCCGATCACTCTCCTGCACCGCGCACTGATCTTCGGACTGGTCGGCGGCTATGGCGTGACACTGGCCGTCTTTCTCTTCGATCTCCTGATCCTGCCGCGCGGCTGGTGCGGCCACGTCTGTCCGGTCGGTGCCTTCTACGGAGTCCTCGGACGGGCCGCTGTCGTGCACGTGAGCGC
>DAIUFU010000086.1:0-8815 GCA_036844405.1 Burkholderiaceae bacterium
CCTATGGCGTCCACTTTCTCGGCTCGGACGATCCCTCCGACTTCGCGTGGAAGCTTGTCGCGGTGAATCTCTCCGATCTTGCCGCCAAGGGCGCGGAGCCCGCGGGCGTGCTGATCGGCCTCGGCCTCGCACGGCCCGACGACGCCTGGCTCGAACGCTTCGCATCGGGCCTCGCCCGCGTGCTTTCGGAGCATGGGACCGCGCTGTTCGGCGGCGACACCACGACCGGCGCGGCGTCCGCGGTCCTCGGCTGCACGGCGATCGGGCACGTGCCGCGCGGCCGGTCGCTCTCGCGCACGGGAGCGAAGCCGGGGGACGACCTGTACGTCACCGGCACCGTCGGCGATGCCGGGCTGGGCCTCGCCATCGCACGCGGTGAAGCCCCCGCCGATGCCGCGCTGCTGCGCCGTTACCGCCTGCCCGCGCCGAGGCTCGCGGCGGGGCGCGGCCTCGCGGATGCAGGCGCGCACGCGGCGATGGACGTGTCGGACGGCCTGCTCATCGACGCCTCGCGCATGGCGAAGGCGTCGGGCGTGCGCATCGAGGTCTCGCTTGCCGACGTGCCGCTTTCGGATGCTGCCGTTGCACGCCTTGCGCCGGGCGATGCGGGCCGCCTCGCCGCCACGACGTCGGGCGACGACTACGAGCTGCTGATCGCCGCGCCGCCGGAGCGCCGCGCCGCGCTCTTAACGCTTTCAGAAGGCGCCCGGCTTAGGCTCACGCGCGTCGGCCGCGTGCAGGCGGGCGAGGGGTTCTCGGTGATCGGCGGGGACGGTGCGCCCGTGCCGGTGCCGCGTCTGGGGTATGAGCATGGGGCGTGAAGCGCGGCAGGTGAGGCGGACGCTGCTTGCAGGTCTCGCCGGCGCGCTGCTCGGCGTGCTCGTCACCGCGACCGTGCTCGGCGGCGAGCGCTTTCGGCGGCAGACGGCGGAGGCGTCGGATGTCGCCTATATTCCCGTCCAGCGCATGACGCTGCCGGTCATGGGTGCGGGCGGACCGCAGGGCTATGTCGTCGTCGAATTCACGCTGGAGGTGCCGCGCGCCCGCCGCGCGTGGGTCCGCGACCGGGTGCCGGAGGTCCGCCACGCGGTGAACGCCGCGGCGTGGCGATCGGACCTTGCGGCGGCAAGCGGCGACCGTTTCGACATCGACGGGATCCGCGCGGCGCTGCTCGTTGCGGCGCAGTCTGCGCTCGGCCCCGAAAACATCCGGCAGATCCGCATCCTCACGGCGGTTCCCGTTTGATCCTCGGCGCTTGCCTGTTTGATTTCCATTTGCAATGCTCGCCCCCGACATAGAGTCAAACTTGGGGAAACACGCCTTCCCGCCCGGCAAGGGTGGGCAAGGCGAGCAGCAGGGGTTCGTTCATGGACGTTGTTGTCGTCGCCATTTTGTGCGGCCTCGCGGCCGTGCTTTACGGCATAGTCACCACGAAGAGCGTAACAAGCGCATCACCTGGCAATGAAAAAATGCAGGAGATCGCGGGCGCCATCCAGGAGGGTGCGGGCGCCTATCTCGGCCGCCAGTATCGCACCATCGCCATCGTCGGCGTCGTCGTTGCGGCGCTCGTCGGCTATTTTCTCGGAATCACCTCGGCCATCGGCTTCGTGCTGGGTGCCGTGCTCTCGGGCCTCACCGGCTTCATCGGCATGAACATCTCGGTGCGCGCCAACGTGCGCACGGCGGAGGCGGCGCGCGGCGGGCTCCAGCAGGGCCTCACGATGGCGTTCCGCGCGGGTGCGGTGACGGGCCTTCTCGTCGCCGGTCTCGCGCTTCTCGCGATCGCGGGCTTCTTCTACTACCTCGTGAAAATTGCCGATAATGCTGCTGACAGCCGCCTCGTCATCGACGCGCTCGTGGCGCTCGCCTTCGGCGCTTCGCTGATCTCGATCTTCGCGCGTCTCGGCGGCGGCATCTTCACCAAGGCCGCCGACGTCGGCGCCGACCTCGTCGGCAAGGTCGAGGCGGGCATCCCCGAGGACGATCCGCGCAACCCGGCGGTGATCGCCGACAACGTCGGTGACAACGTCGGCGACTGCGCCGGCATGGCGGCCGACCTGTTCGAGACGTACGCGGTCACGCTGATCGCGACGATGCTGCTCGGTGCGCTGATGATCAAGGGCGCCGAGAGTGAAGCCGTCATCTATCCGCTGGCCCTGGGCGGCCTGTCGATCATCGCCTCGATCATCGGCGCGGCCTTCGTCAAGGCAACGCCGGGACAGACCAACGTCATGGGCGCGCTGTACAAGGGACTGATCTGGGCCGGCGGCATCGCCACCATCGTGGCCTGGCCGCTCACCTCGTGGGTGTTCGGCGACAGCGATCTGTCGGGCGTCGGCACTTCGGTCACCAACCTGTGGCTGTGCGTCGTCGTCGGCATGGTCCTGACCGGGCTCATCGTCTGGATCACCGAGTACTACACCGGCACCGAATACAAGCCGGTGCGCTACGTCGCGCAGGCCTCGACCACCGGACACGCAACCAACATCATCGCCGGCCTTGCCGTGTCGATGAAGTCGACGGCCTGGCCGGTGCTGTTCGTCTGTGCGGCGATCATGGCCTCGTACGGCCTCAGCGGCCTGTACGGCATCGCCGTGGCGGCCACCTCGATGCTGTCGATGGCCGGCATCATCGTCGCGCTCGACGCCTACGGGCCGATCACCGACAACGCCGGCGGCATCGCCGAGATGGCGGAACTGCCGGATTCGGTGCGCAACATCACCGACCCGCTCGACGCCGTCGGCAACACGACCAAGGCCGTCACCAAGGGCTACGCCATCGGTTCAGCCGGCCTGGCCGCGCTCGTGCTCTTTGCCGACTACACGCACGCCCTCGAATCGGTCAACATCGCCGCCAGCTTCGACCTGTCGAACCACATGGTCATCGTCGGCCTGATCATCGGCGGACTCATCCCGTACCTGTTCGGCGCCATGGCGATGGAAGCGGTCGGACGCGCCGCCGGCTCGGTGGTCGAGGAAGTGCGCCGCCAGTTCCGCGAAATCAGCGGCATCATGGAAGGCACGGCCAAGCCCGATTACTCGCGTGCGGTCAGCCTGCTCACCGGTGCGGCGATCAAGGAAATGATGATCCCGTCGCTGCTGCCGGTGGTCGTTCCGGTGCTGGTCGGACTGCTGCTCGGACCGGAGGCGCTCGGCGGCGTGCTGATGGGCACGATCGTCACCGGCCTGTTCGTCGCCATCTCGATGTGTACCGGCGGCGGCGCCTGGGACAATGCCAAGAAATACATCGAGGACGGCAACCACGGCGGCAAGGGTTCCGAAGCGCACAAGGCATCGGTGACCGGCGACACCGTCGGCGATCCCTACAAGGACACCGCCGGCCCGGCCGTCAACCCGCTGATCAAGATCATCAACATCGTTGCGCTGCTGATCGTTCCGCTGATCGCGTACGTGCACTGAGCAACGACACTGGGCAACAAGAACGCAGAACCCTGAAACGGGCGCCGGGGCATGAAGAATGCCTCGGCGCCCGTTTCGTTTTCCGCCGGGCCGCGGGGAAGCTCAGGGCCGGCCGCAGCGCCGTCGGCGTCCGCCCTTTCCCCGCAGCCGTCCCCCCAGTGCCTGCCCGCGACAATGCGCCGCTGTCAGCCGCCGTTCGCACCCCCGACAACCCGCTCCGCCCAGCGTCCGAGAGCCAGCAGCGAAGCATCGGCATCGCGCCGGGTGACGATCTGCAGGCCGACCGGCAGGCCGTCCACCAGGCCCGCCGGCACCGACAGGGCCGGAAGACCACAGAGCGAGAACGGCAGGGTCTGGCCGAGTACCGCTTCGCGCACCGTCAGACTGCCGCCTTCGACGTCCACCGTCGCCTGCCCGCGCAACGGCGGCAGGACCGTGGTCGTCGGCAGGATCCAGGCGTCGCAGTCGTGCAGCGCCGCGTCGAGCCGGGCCGCCAGCCGGTCGCGACCGCGCAGCGCCTCGATGTATTCACGCGCCGGCATGCGCCGGGCCGCTTCGAGCGCCTGCAGCACCGTGGCGGAAAAACCGGTGCCGCCCTGATCGAGTGCGGCACGATGCACCCACGCCGCTTCGGCGCGCACGATCGGCGTGTAGATCTCCCAGGCATCGCGCAGCCCCGGGACGTCGGCCTCGTCGATCCAGGCACCGTGTGCGCGCAGAAGCCCGGTCAGCTGCTCGAACCAGGCGCGCACGCGCGCCTCGAGTCGTCCCTGAAGCCAGGCCGCCGGGATGTGCAGGCGCGGCCGGCGCATGGCGGCGCCGTGCCCCGTACGGCGTTGCGCCATGACTTCGTAAAGCACGGCACAGTCGTCGACGCTGCGCGCCAGCGGACCGGCATGGTCGCAGGTCCACGACAGCGGGATCACCCCGGTGAGTGGAATGGCCCCGGCACCCGGCTTGAAGCCGGTCACCGAGCAGAAGGCAGCCGGAATGCGTACGGAGCCGCCGGTATCGCTGCCGATCGAGGCCAGGCCGATCCCGGTCGCGACGGCGCCGCCGGAACCGCTGGACGAGCCCCCGGCCTGACGGGCCGGATCGAAAGGGTTGCAGCCATCGCCCGTCCATTCGTTCTCGCCGCTGCAGCCGAGCGCGATCTCGTGCATGTTGGCCTTGGCGAAAATCAGTGCCCCGGCCGCGCGCAGGCGCTGCACGAGCACCGCTTCCTCTTCCTGCGGCACGGGCAGCGCGGCCCGTGTGCCGGCCTGCAGGGGCATCCCGCGCACGGCGTACAGATCCTTGATCGACAACGGAATGCCGTGCAGCGGACCGCGCAGATGTCCGGCCCGCGCCTCGTCGTCGAGTTCACGCGCCTGGCGCGCTGCCGCCTCCCAGTCGACCCAGGCAAGCGCGTTGAGTCGCGCATGGTGCAGAGCCTGCTCTCTCGCCTGCTCGAGCAGCGTGGCGGCGAGCCCCGGCACATCGCTCATCGCCGCCACCAGCCTGCGGATCGACGCCCATGGCACCCCGGCGGAGCCGACGGTGGCGCCGGTCAACGATCCGACGGGGTGAGGAGACGGGGAAGAATTCATGGCAGCGGGCCCGGAATGGCGGAAACACGGCACTATGATGCAATGATCGCCGAGGGGACCGGACAACGCGTGCAGACAGATCGACGGGAGGACACGAGCGACGCGCACTCCACCGGGTGCGGCAGCACACGCATCATGCGCTGCCGGCCCCGCATTCCGACGCGCATCCCGGTGCGGATCCTGGCCTGCCTGCTGCTCGTGGCGGCGGCCACCGCACATGCGCTCGCACCACCGGCGCCGTCGGCCCGGACGGAGCCGATACCGGGCACAACGGTTCGCGCGCCGCAGACACAGGCTGCCCGTGCCGAACCGGAGGCGGCCAGCGGATGGCGCGCGCGGGCACCCGTCGCAGCGCACGAATTTCTGGCGGTGACCGCCAATCCGCACGCGACGCGGGCGGCCGTCGCCGTGCTCGAGCGCGGCGGCCACGCCGTCGATGCCGCGATCGCGGCGCAGATGGTGCTCGGACTGGTCGAGCCGCAATCGTCGGGCATCGGCGGCGGCGCCTTTCTGGTTCTGTACGACGCGGCCAGCGGCCGGGCCCATGCCTTCGATGGCCGCGAGACCGCACCGGCACAGGCCCGGCCCGAACTCTTCCTGCACGCCGACGGGACGCCGATGGATTTTTTCGAAGCGGCCGTCGGTGGACGCGCGGTCGGTGCGCCGGGTGTCGTGGGCATGCTCGAACAGGTACACCGACGCTTCGGCCGCCTGGACTGGGCGAGCCTGTTCGAGCCGGCCATCGGGCTGGCACGCGACGGTTTCGCGGTCAGTGCGCGCCTGCATGCGCTGCTCGACGCCGACCCGTGGCTGCCCGGACAGAAGGCCGCGGCGGATCTGTACCTGGATCGCAACGAGCGCGCCTGGCCGCCCGGCTACCGCTTGCGCAATCCGGCGCTGGCCGACACGCTCGCGCGGATCGCCCGCGACGGCAGCGCGGCGCTGCGCCAAGGCCCGATTGCCGACGACATCGTCGCGGCGGTCCGGACGCATCCGAATCCGGGCATGCTGAGCGCCGCCGATCTGGCCGCCTGGCAGCCGCTCGAGCGCGAGCCGCTGTGCTTTCGCCACGGAAGATACCGGATCTGCGGCATGCCGCCACCATCTTCGGGAACGATCGCGCTGGCGCAGATGCTCGCCTTCTGGCAACTCGCCGGGCCCGTCGTGCATCTGTCGACGCCGGACGGCACACTGCTCGTCGACGGCATGCACCGCTTCATCGAAGCGGAACGCCTGGCCTTTGCCGACCGCGCAGAATACGTCGCCGATACCGATTTCGTCGCGCTGCCGGGCCAGGCCCCGGGCGAAGCGGTGAAGGCCGGACCCGGCACCCTGCTCGACCCGGCGTACCTGCAACGGCGCGCACGGCGGATCGGGCCGAACGCACGACCGATCGTCGCGGCCGGCCATCCGCGGACACCACCGCGGACGCCACTGCGGCGGACGCCACCGCAGACACCGCCGCCCGCGCCGGCATTCGAGCCGCGTTCGACGACGCACCTGTCGATCGTCGACCGTGACGGCAACATCGTGTCGATGACCTCATCGATCGAGAATGCCTTCGGCTCGCGCCTGCTGGTGCGCGGCTTCCTGCTGAACAACCAGCTGACCGATTTCTCGTTCGTGCCGCAACACGACGGACGTCCGGTCGCCAATCGCCTGCAGCCCGGCAAGCGTCCACGCAGTTCGATGTCGCCGCTGATCGTGTTCGATGCCGACAGCGGCCAGCCGGTTCTCGTTCTCGGCTCACCGGGTGGTCCGGCGATCATCTCCTATGTCGCGCGCACGCTGATTTCGCTGCTGGATGACGGCGTCGGTCTCGGACAGACGCTGGCCATGCCCAACTTCGGCAGCCGCCAGGCGCAGACCGTGCTCGAGCGCGCCCGCGTGCCGGCCGCGCTGGCCGACCGGCTGGCCGCCCGCGGACACGACATCCACTGGCGCGAGATGACCAGCGGACTGCACGTGATCCGCCTGCAGTGCGGCACCCCGCGCGACTGCGTTCTCGAAGGGGCCGCCGATCCGCGCCGTGAAGGGCTGGCGGCAGGACAATGACCGCTGTCGTATCCGCACGATGCCGTGCACTCATCCTGTGCCGCGTGATCGACAACTACGGCGATGCGGGCGTGTGCTGGCGTTTCGCGCGGCAACTGGCCGCAGAGCATGGCTGGCAGGTCCGCCTGGCCATCGATCAGCCGCAGGTACTCGAGCGGCTGGGCGTCCGTCCGATCGAAAACGGCACTGCGGAGCGCGTAACGATCGAGCCGTGGCACGCCGACAGCAGCGACGGCCCGTTCGATCCGGCAGCCATCGACGTCCTCATCAGCGCCTTCGGTGCCGAGCCGCCCGCGGCCTTGCGCCATGCCCTGGCCGGCGGCGCACGCCGCCCACTCTGGGTGCAACTGGAATATCTCAGCGCCGAGGACTGGGTGAGCCGCCATCACGGCGCCCGCTCACCCAAGCCGGCCGACGGCGCAGTCGAACACTTCTACTATCCGGGCTTCGGGCCGGACACCGGCGGCCTGCTGCGCGAGGCCGGACTGTTCGCCCGCCGCGATGCCTTTCGTGCCTCGGACGAGCAGCAGGCCTGGCTGCGGGCGCACGCCATCGAACGGCGGCCAGACGAGCGGCTCGCCAGTCTGTTCTGCTATCCCGACGCGCCGGTGGGCGCGTGGTTCGATTGCCTGGCCGACGGGCCGCACCCGTGGCTGGTGGTCGTCCCCGAAGGCGTGGCGAGCGAACAGATCGAACGCTGGACGCACCGATGCCGATCGACCGGATCGCAATGCGCAGACCGCGACCACACGGCGCCGACACGGATCGACGGGAACCCGCAGCGACTGCGCTGCGGTCGTCTGACGGTGCAGACGATCCCCTTTCTTGCCCAGGACGATTATGACCGCCTGCTGTGGAGCGCCGACCTGAATTTCGTGCGCGGCGAAGACTCCTGGGTGCGTGCGCAATGGGCCGGGCGACCCTTCGTGTGGCAGCCGTACCGGCAGGCACAGGAACGGCACCTGGTCAAGCTCGACGCCTTTCTGCACACCATGCGGGCCGGCCCGCTCATCCGCAATGCGATGTCGGCCTGGTCCGGCCGTGGGGACTGGCCAGCCGCCTGGCAGGCCCTTGAAGCCGGTTTTGACGCGCAGGAGGCGGCGTACGCCCGCTGGAGCGCGCAACTGGGCGCACAAAGCGATCTGTGCACACGCTTCGTCGAATTCTGCATGGAACGACTATAATGACGGGTTGCCCGGAACATCCTCCGGGGAAATCCTGCACACGTCTGCATACAGCTACATGAAACTCGCACAGGAACTGCGCACCGGCAACGTCGTCATGATCGGCAAGGATCCGATGGTCGTGCTGCGTGCCGAATTGAACGTATCGGGCCGCAACGCGGCCGTGGTCAAGCTCAAGCTGAAGAACCTGCTCAACGGCTCCGCTTCCGAACCGGTCTACAAGGCCGACGAAAAGTTCGAGACGCTGATTCTCGACAAGAAGGAAGTCACCTACTCGTATTTCTCCGATCCGATGTATGTCTTCATGGACGGCGAATACAACCAGTACGAAATCGAGCAGGAGACGATGGGCGAAGTCCTGAACTACCTCGACGACGGCCTGCCCTGCGAAGTGACGTTCTACGACGGACGCGCCATCGGCATCGAAATGCCGACCAGCGTGGTGCGTGAAGTGGAATACACGGAACCGGCGGTCAAGGGCGACACGTCCGGCAAGGTGATGAAGCCGGCACGCATCAAGCCCACCGGCTACGAAATCCAGGTACCGGCCTTCGTCGAGATCGGCGAC
>DAIUFU010000087.1:0-444 GCA_036844405.1 Burkholderiaceae bacterium
GGCGCCCAATCTGCACGTGCTGGCCGCGCCCGATACGCCGGAAGGCGCGATGGACGTCACGCCGGCGGCGGTCGAGCGCATTCTGACCCTGGCGCGCGAGCGTTTCGATTTCGTGCTGCTCGACATGGGCCGCCTGCTCGATGGCGCGGCCGTGCGCGCGCTCGACCAGGCAGACGCGGTCTACGTGACGGTGCAGCTGACGCTGCCCTTCATCCACGACGCGCGGCGCCTGCTGACGCTGCTCGACAAGCTCGGCTATTCGCGCGACAAGCTGCACATCATCGTCAACCGCTGGGAAAAGGGAGGCGAGATCACGTCGGCCGATGTGCAGAAAGCGCTGGGTACGCCGGTGGACGTCGAAGTGCCGAACAGTTTCCCGGCTGTGGCGCAGGCGATCAACCACGGCGTGCCGATCCTTCGCAGTGCGCCGCGCGACGCGGTGAC
>DAIUFU010000087.1:509-8765 GCA_036844405.1 Burkholderiaceae bacterium
GCCTTGCGCCGCAGGAACAGGCGCGCCGGCGCGGCTGGTTCGGCCTGTCTTCGTGAGGTCCGGGCGATGACACTGCGCGACCGGCTCACGACGATCCAGGCAACGCCGCCGGGCGCCGGCCCGGCCGGCGTCGATACCAACAGCGCCGCCTATCGCGCGCTGCGAGCGAATCTGCACACGCAGCTGCTCGACCGGGTCGACATCGAGGTGATGGGGAAGATGTCGCCCGAGCGGCTGCGCGAGGAACTGCGCATCCTGGTCGAGCGGCTGATCGGCGAGGCCGGCGCCGCGCTGAATGCGGCCGAGCGCAAGCAGATCGTCGTCGACGTCCAGAACGAGATCATGGGGCTCGGGCCGCTCGAGCCGCTGCTGGCCGATCCGACGGTGTCGGACATCCTGGTCAATACGCACAAGGCCGTGTACGTCGAGCGCGACGGGCGGCTCGAGCGGACGACGATCCGCTTCGACAGCGACACGCATCTGATGAAGGTGATCGACAAGATCGTCTCGCGCATCGGCCGGCGCGTGGACGAATCCAGTCCGATGGTCGACGCGCGCCTGCCCGACGGTTCGCGCGTGAACGCAATCATTCCGCCGCTGGCGATCGACGGGCCGCTGCTGTCGATCCGGCGTTTCGCCGTCGTGCCGCTGAAGGTGGAGGATCTGGTCCGCAACCGTTCGCTGCCGGAGGATGTGGCGACGCTGCTGGGCGGCATGGTCAAGGCGAAGCTGAACCTGCTGATCTCGGGCGGCACGGGTTCGGGCAAGACGACGCTGCTCAACGTGCTGTCGAGCTTCATTCCGCCCAGCGAACGCATCGTCACGATCGAAGATGCCGCCGAGCTGCAGCTGCAGCAGCCGCACGTCGTGCGGCTGGAGACGCGCCCGCCGAACATCGAGGGCAAGGGCGAGGTGACGCAGCGCGCGCTCGTGCGCAACAGCCTGCGCATGCGCCCCGACCGCATCATCATCGGCGAGGTGCGCGGCGCCGAAACGCTCGACATGCTGCAGGCGATGAATACCGGCCACGAGGGTTCGATGGCCACCGTGCACGCCAATACGCCGCGCGACGCGCTCACGCGCGTGGAAAACATGCTCGGCATGGGCGGAATGCAGCTGACGCAGAAGGCGATGCGCCAGCAGATCGCCTCGGCCCTGACCGCCGTGCTCCAGGTCGCGCGCCTGAGCGACGGCAAGCGCAAGGTGACCAGCCTGTCGGAGATCACCGGCATGGAAGGCGACGTCATCACGATGCAGGAGATCTTCGTTTTTCGCCAGACCGGCATCGGCCCGGAAGGGCAGGTGCTCGGCCGCTTCCACGCCACCGGCGTGCGGCCGAAATTCATCGAGCGGCTGCTCGTGCGCGGTGTCGAACTGCCGGCCGACATGTTCAATCCGGGGCGGGTCTACGAATGAGATCTCTGCCGGCCAGCGGGCGGACACGGGGGCAGTGATGGACTGGGGTTACGCGATCTATCTGCTGGCCGCTTTCCTGGCGGTCGTGCTGCTGCTCGAGGGCGTTTTCCTGCTGTGGCGCGATACGAGCAGCCGCGAAGTACGCCAGCTCGAACGCCGTCTGCGAGCGCTGCACGCCGGCGGCCACGGCACCGAAGCGTCCTCGCTGATCAAGGCGCGCGAGGCCGACCAGGTGGGCGTGCTCGGCAAGCTGCTGCTCGCGCTGCCGCGGGTCGGCACACTCGAGAAATCGCTGCAGCAGGCCGGCATCGAGATGCGGACGTCGCGCTTCCTGATGACCACGGCGATGCTGATGGTCGCGGTGTTTCTCGTGCTGCTGGTGGTGCGCCAGCCGCTGTGGCTGGCGACGATGGTCGGCCTCGGTTCGGTGCTGCTGCCGTTTCTGTGGCTGAGCCGCGCGCGCAGCCGGCGCCTGAAGCGGCTCGAAGCGCAACTGCCCGACGCCGTCGAGCTGATTGCGCGTTCGCTGCGCGCCGGGCACGCTTTCCCGACGTCGCTGCAGATGGTCGCCGAGGAACTGCCCGATCCGCTGGGCGGGGAATTCGCGCTGGCTTTCGAGGAAGTCAATTACGGTCTGCCGATTTCGGACGCGATGCTCAATCTGGCCACGCGCGTGCCGGTCGACGATCTGCGGTTCTTCGTGGTGGCCGTGGTGCTGCAGCGGGAAACCGGCGGCAACCTGGCCGAGATTCTCGACAATATCAGCAAGCTGATCCGCGAGCGCTTCAAGCTGTACGGAAGCGTGCGCGTACTGAGCGCCGAAGGGCGCGCGTCGGCCTGGGTGATGACGCTGCTGCCGTTTGCCGCCGCGCTGGTGCTCAATCTCGTCAGCCCCGGCTTCATGTCGGTGCTGTGGAACGACCCGGCCGGAATCAAGCTGATCGCGATGGCTCTCGTGGCCATGGTGATCGGCATTTTCTGGCTGTGGCGCATCGTCCAGATCCGCGTCTGATCGGTCATGGAACTCAATACCCTGTATCTCGCCCTGGGCGCTGCCTTCATTGCGGTCTTCGGCTTCGTCTACAGCGTGGGCGGGCTGCTGGGTCGCGGCCGGGACGTGCGGGAACGCCTGCACGAAGTGGCGGGCCGCACGGCGCTCGAAGGCGCGCCCGAGACGTCGAAGTGGCGCAGGCGCGTGGCCAGGGCCGCCCGTCCGATGGCGAAACTGGCTGCACCGAAGGAAGAAGAAGAGATCGGCCGCGTCCGCGCCAGATTCATGAATGCCGGCTTTCGCGAGGAATCGGCGCCGATCATCTATTTCGGCGCCAAGACTGCGCTGGCCATTGCGCTGCCGCTGCTGCTGGTTTTCTTCGGCGATCTGCGCGAATGGAAAGGCAACCTGCCGCTGGTCGGACTGCTCGGCTCGGCAGCCTTCGGCTACTACCTGCCCAACGTCATCCTGGCGCGGCTGACCGAACGGCGTCAGCGCGAGTTGTTCGAATCGTTTCCCGATGCGCTCGATCTGCTGATCGTCTGCGTCGAGTCGGGCCTGTCGCTCGATGCCGCCATCGCCCGCACCGCCGCCGAGATCCACGTGCGCAGCCGGCACCTGGCCGAAGAGCTGTCGCTGGTCGGGATGGAACTGCGCCTGGGCGCCACGCGCGAGCGCGCGCTGCGCAATCTCGCCACGCGCACCGGCCTGGACGAAATCGCCAGCTTCGTCGCGATGATGCTGCAGGCCGACCGCTTCGGCACGAGTATCGGTGATTCGATGCGCGTGCAGGCCGATTCGCTGCGCGTGCGCCGGCGCCAGCGCGCCGAGGAAATGGCGGCCAAGATTCCGCTGAAAATGCTGTTTCCGCTGATTTTCTGCATTTTTCCGTCGCTGCTGCTCGTGCTGATGGGCCCGGCGATGATCCAGATTTATCGTACGCTGCTGCCGACGATGGGTGGCGGGGGTTGAGGCCGGCGGCCGATACGCGCGAAGGCGGCGGGGCGGCGAAAGACACGGGGGAGCGGAGGAACAAGATGAAAACAGTCAGGATGCTTCTGGTCGGAATGGTGGCCGCGGTGTTTCTGGCCGCGTGCGGCGGCGGTGGGGGCGAGCGGGAGTTCGATGGTTCGGGTAACGAGAGCAATTCGGGCGATGTGACCGCACCGCGCCCCGCGGCGCGAATCGATCTGACGAAAAGCTCGTCGACGATCAGTTCCGATGGTCGGCAAGTGGTTCGCCTGTTCGCGACGGTCAAGGATTCCGGAAACTCGGCCCTGGCCGGCGTTCCGGTTGCATTTTCCGCCTCGGGCACTGGAGTGACTCTCGTACCCGTCGACGACGGAGTGACCGATTCGAGCGGGCAGGCGCAAGCCGTATTGTCGATCAGCGATCCGACGTTACGCGTCATTTCGGTAAGCGGCAGTGCGCAGTCACGCAAGGCGAGCACCGAAATAACTGTGGTCGGCACCACGGTGGCGCTCAGCGGTCCCTCGGCCGTATCGATCGGAAAATCCAGCAGCTTTACCGCGTTGTTGACCGATTCGTCGGGGAATCCGGTCGTCGGTATGCCGGTTCGTATTTCGTCGCCGCCGACGGGCGCCACCCTTACATTCTCGCGAACCGATTCTCAGGGGCGTGCCGAAATCGTTCTGGCACCGTCGGCTGCGGGGGAACTCACTTTGAGCGTTCTGGCTGCGGGTGCCACTGCGGAAAGAGCGGTTCGCGTCGGATCGACAACCGTCAGCTTTGAGTCGCCCGCGGCGCTCTCCGAACACGTCATCAGCCCGAATACGGCGCCGGTGTGGACGCCGCTGGTGGTGCAGATGCTCGTCGACGGCGTGCCGCCGCCTGCGGGTACGCCGATCCAGGTTGTGGCAACCCGCGGACAGACTCGCGCTTCGACGGTTTTGACCGGCGCGGACGGACGTGCGGTCGCAGAAATTTCTTCCGATCGTGCCGGACGTTCACTGGTGACCGCCACTGCACGGGATGGAACGCTCGATGTGCGGGAACTGTATTTCATCGGGCGTCAGCCGATCAAGATCCAGGTGCAGGCATCACCTTCTGCCGTACGCGTAAATCCGCCCGGGACGTCGTTCAATTCGAGTCAGGTCATCGCGGTTGTGCGCGATGCCGCCGATAACCGGATCCGGAACGTTCGGGTGAACTTCGCCACGATCGACCCCAGTGGAGGCATCGGCCTGTCGAGTGCATTTGCAATCACCGATGATTCGGGAATTGCAAGTGTCAGTTTCTTTCCCGGACCGTTGCCGACGGGTACCAACCAGATTCGTATCACCGGACAGATCGACTGCGTTGCGACCACCTGCGCGCCTGGTGTAGTGGCTACGGATCAGACGCTGTTGACGGCAGTCAAGAGCGCAATGCAGGTACGGATCGGGACAGGAAATGAAGTCTATGCCGTCGATGCGGTCTATAACGAACTTCCGTATGGAGTGATCGTGACTGACTCGGCCGGAAATCCGGTCCCCGGAGTGAAATTGAGTGCGACGGTTGTCAATACGGGTTATAAGAAGGGTTTCTACCAATATACGATGGGGTCGCAATCGGATTCAGACTTTCAGGCGCTGTGGCGGCAATTCAATTCGGCTTCGTCTGTTTCGTCCACTTTGATTCCCGTGGTTGTCTGTCGAAGCGAAGATATCAATGAGAATCTGCTGCTTGATCCCGGCGAGGATCTCAATCGGGATGGAATGTTGACACCTGGCAATGTGGCCGCCACATATTTTGGCCCGACCGGAGACACGGTACTGGGTACGTCAGACGATAAGGGCAGCGCCGTCATGCGGGTTCGTTATCTCCGCGATCGTGGAGGCTGGGTTGCGGTGAAGGTGCGCGTGAGCGCATTGATCCCGGATGGAACGGAAGCTTCCGAGACAGTGGAATTCTGGTTGCCTGTCCGCGGAGATGATTTGTCTGACTCTTCCGTTTCGCCACCGGGACAGCCGAGTCCTTACGGAATCGGATACTGTCCATAGTGCTGTGAAGCGTACCCGCTGCACTTTTGGGAGGTGATTGCCATGCAGGACAACTCTCAGCGATTGCTCGCGCTCACGTGTGTTGCCGGCCTGATCACCGGCTGCGCCACGAGCACCGACCGCACCGCCGATCTGCAGGCGCCGCGCGTCGAACCGGTCTACCGCGTCGAGCAGCCGGCCGGCACCGCCGCCGGCCAGTACGCGGTGGGCCGGATGGACCTGGCGGCCGGGCGCGTCGAGGACGCGATCAGCCGGTTCCGGAATGCGCTGCGGCTCGATCCGAACTTCGCCGACGCGCGCAACGGCCTGGGCGTGGCGTACGGCCAGCAGGGGCGTTATGACGATGCGATCGCAGCGTTTCGGGCGACGCTGGCGTCCGGGCCGGCGCGCGCGCACGTGTTCAGCAACCTCGGCTATGCGCAGCTGCGAGCCGGGTATCTGGACGACGCTTGGGAGTCGCTGACGCGCGCCTTTGAGCTGGATGCCTGGAACAAGGGCACGCGCGCCAATCTGCGCCTGCTCGCCGAGCGGCGCCAGCAGCGCACGCAGCAGGCGACCGTGCTGGCGTCGGCGGAACCGGCAGCGGCACGGCCGGCGGCGACGGAGTCGACGGTAGCGGAACCGGCCGCCGTCTCCGTTGACGAACCGGCGACCGGAATTGCGGCACCGGCGGCAGGCGCTGCGGGTATCGACGCACTGCCGGCCGGTCGTGCCGCTTCGGCTGTCGCCGACGGTAGCGCCGCTTCCGTTGACGGGGCGCCGCCGCGCGCCGTCGTGCGGCCGGTGACGGCGCCGCCGGTCGTCGAGATCGTCCAGCGCCCGGGGCAGGCGACGGAACTCGTGCCGGTGGTAGTTTCCGTTGCGCAGTCGCTCGCGGCCGACGCGCTCGCGCAGCCGGCGGTGCCGGCCACGGTGATGTCGGGCGTGGCGCATCCGTCGGGTTCGTCGATGCTGGTGCAGATCGAACCGAACGTGTATGAACTGCGCAGCGCCTCTTCCACCATCGCTGTCGCGGCGGCGGATCACGCTGCGTCGACACCGGCCGGCGCGCAGGTGGCTTCCCCGGCCGGCGCGACGGCGGGGACTTCGGGCAATGTGTCCGATTCGACGCTGGCCGCGGTATCGGGCGCTGCCAGGCGGGTCTGGAAGCGCGCGATCCGGACCATAGAATCGATCGCGTCTTCGACTGCCCGGATCGCGCCGGAGCCGGCGGCGGGCGTCCGTGCGGTCGCGACGGATTTGCCCGTACACGGTCGGCTCGAAGTCAGCAATGCCGTCGGCATCAAGCGGCTGGCGGCGCATACGGCGCGTCAGCTCGGCCGGTACGGCGTCGAGGTCAGCCGATTGTCCGACTATCGTCCCTTCGGCCTGCCGGTGACGCAGATCCAGTATCGGGACGGACATCTGACCGATGCGCGCGCGCTGCAGCAGCACCTGCCGGTAACGGCGACGATGGTTCCGGTCGCGTCGCTGCGCGAAGGAGTCGATCTGCGTCTGGTGGTGGGCCGCGACATGATCGCCGGGCGCTCTGCCGTGCCGGGAGTGGTGGTGTGGTGGGAGCAGCGCTCCGTGCCAGCGCCTGCGCCGGTACGGGTGGCGGCGGGCGAAGCGGGCGGCTGGCGGCTGCTCTAGGAATCGGCTGACGGCGCGTCGCCGGCACGGAAAAGCCGCGAAGAACGGCAGGGAGCCGCAGGCCGGCAATCGGGGTGGACCCGGTTCCGTCCGGCCGCCGCGGATGTGGCGGGCGCTGTCCGCGCGGGCGCGTGGCAGAATGCGCCCCTTCGTCGGTAACCTTTCGCCCCTGACCTCTTCATTGCACGAATCCCATGGAAGAAATCTGGCGCACGCCTGAAGTCGCGGCACGCATCGTCGCCCGCATTGCCGACGAACTGACGGTGCGCGCGGCGCAGGTGGCGGCGGCCGTCGCGCTGCTCGACGAGGGGGCGACGGTGCCGTTCATCGCGCGCTATCGCAAGGAAGTCACCGGGGCTCTGGACGACACGCAATTGCGCGCGCTCGACGAGCGCCTGGCGTATCTGCGCGAACTGGAGGCGCGCCGGGCGACGGTGCGCGAGACGATCGCCGGGCAGGGCAAACTCACCGACGAACTGGCCGCGCAGATCGACGCGGCCGATACGCGCCAGCGCCTGGAAGACCTGTATCTGCCGTACAAGCCGAAGCGGCGCACGCGCGCGCAGATCGCGCGCGAAGCGGGCCTGGAGCCGCTGGCCGACGCGCTGCTGGCCGACCCGATGCTCGATCCGCAGGAACTGGCGCAGCAATACCTGCGCCCGCCCGATGCCGACGGCGAGCACGGCGTGGCCGATGCGAAGGCGGCGCTCGACGGCGCGCGCGACATCCTGGCCGAGCGCTTCGCCGAGCGGGCCGACGTGCTCGACGCGCTGCGCGAACGGATGTGGACGGAAGGCCGCGTCGTCAGCAGCGTCGTCGAGGGCAAGGAAGCCGAAGGCGCGAAATTCCGCGACTGGTTCGATCATGCCGAACCGGTCGCGACGATGCCGTCGCATCGGGCGCTGGCGCTCTTTCGCGGGCGCCAGCAGGGCGTGCTGACGCTGCGTCTGGCGCTCGATGAAGCGCTCGAGGCGCAGGTGCCGCACCCGAACGTGGTGCGCCTGGCCGGAATCGTCGGGCTGGCGCGATCGGTGCGCGCGGCTGCGGTCGGTGGTACGGGCGGCGCCGGACCGGGTGGCTCCGGACCAGGCGGCACCGGGTCGGCAGGTTCTGCCGCCGCCGCAGCGGTCGGGCGCACGCCGGGAGGCGGGGTCGCGGCGCGTCCGGCCGACGCCTGGCTGGCCGAGGCCTGCCGCTGGTGCTGGCGCGTGAAGC
>DAIUFU010000088.1:0-8754 GCA_036844405.1 Burkholderiaceae bacterium
ACGAGCCGGGCAGCTCGATCATGCCGGGCAAGGTCAATCCGACCCAGTGCGAGGCGTTGACGATGATCGGCGCACAGGTCGCCGGCAATCACGCGGCCATCGGTATCGGCGCCGCCTCGGGCAACTTCGAACTGAACGTCTTCCAGCCGCTGATCGTGCATAACGTGCTGCAGAGTCTGCGCCTGCTGGCCGACGGGCTCGACAGCTTCGATCGCCATTGTGCACGCGGTATCGAGCCGGTGCGCGAGCGCATCACCGAGCTGCTTGATCGTTCGCTGATGCTGGTGACGGCACTCAATCCGCACATTGGCTACGAGCGTTCGGCCGAGATCGCCAAGAAGGCGCACCGCGAAGGCACGACCCTGCGCGCGGCGGCACTGGCCCTCGGTTACGTCAGCGCCGAGCAGTTCGACGAGTGGGTACGTCCGCGCGACATGACCCATCCCGGTGCCTGACGGGAGCGCCGTGACGGCACCCGCCGGCGCGCAGCGCGGGTCGTGGGCGGTGCTGCGCGCGCTGTGGCCGTTCCTGGCACCGTACCGCGCACGCATCGGCGTGGCCGCCTTTGCACTGCTCGTCGCTGCCGCGGCAACGCTGGTCGTGCCGCTGGCGTTCCGCCAGATGATCGATGCCGGTTTCGTCAGCGGCCGTCTGGCGGCAGATGCCGGCGGCCACGTCGATGTCTGGTTTCTCGCGCTCTTCGGCGTGGCGCTCGTGCTCGCTCTTGCGACGGCGCTGCGCTATTACAGTGTCTCGTGGCTGGGCGAGCGCGTCAGCGCCGATCTGCGCCGCGCGGTTTTCGGCCAGGTGCTGCGTCAGGACGCGCATTTCTTCGAGACGCTGAAGACGGGTGAGGTGCTGTCGCGCCTGAACACCGACACCACGCTGATCCAGACGCTCGTCGGCACCAGCGTCTCGCTCGGGTTGCGCAATGCATTGCTGTTCGTCGGTGCACTGGCGATGCTGGTCTTCACCAGCCCGAGGCTGTCGTCGATCATCATCGGGCTCCTGCTGCTCGTCGTGCTGCCGATCCTGTTTTTCGGCCGCCGGGTACGGCGTCTGTCGCGCGTCAGTCAGGATGCGCTGGCCGACAGCGGCGCGCTGGCCGACGAGACGCTGGCCGCCATCCGCATCGTGCAGGCCTTCGTGCGCGAGCCCTTCGAGGCGCTGCGTTTCGGTCAGTCCACCGAATCCGCCTTCACCAGTGCGATCCGGCGCACGCGGGCGCGGGCCTGGCTGACGGCACTGGTGATCGTGCTCGTCTTCGGTGCCATCGTGTTCGTGCTCTGGCTCGGCGCGCGTGCCGTCGCCGCCGATCAGCTCAGTGCCGGCCTGCTCGCGCAGTTCGTGCTCTACGCGGTTCTGCTCGCCGGCGCATCGGGTGCGATTGCCGAGGTCTACGGCGACGTCCAGCGCGCAGTCGGCGCGACCGAACGTCTGCTCGAACTGCTCGAGGCGCAGCCCGTGATCCGCTCGCCGGACGCGCCGATGCCGCTGCCGGCGCAGGAGCGCGGCGCACGCCTGCGCTTCGAGGCAGTGCGTTTCTGCTATCCGTCGCGGCCGGGCGAACCGTCGCTCGATGCGCTCGACTTCGACGTCGCGCCGGGCGAGACCGTCGCCCTCGTCGGGCCTTCCGGGGCCGGCAAGACGACGGTCTTCCAGTTGCTGTTGCGCATGTACGATCCGCAGCAGGGTGCGATCCGGCTCGACGGCGTCGACCTGCGCGAACTCGACCTGGCGGCGCTGCGCGGCACGATCGGGCTGGTCGCGCAGGAAAGCGTGGTGTTCTCGGCCGACGCAATGGAGAACATCCGCTATGGCCGGCTCGACGCGAGCGACGAGGAAGTGATTGCCGCTGCGCGCACGGCCAACGCCCATGAATTCATCGAACGCCTGCCGAACGGCTATCGCACGTTTCTCGGCGAACGCGGCGTACGCCTGTCGGGCGGACAGCGCCAGCGCATCGGCATCGCGCGTGCCGTGCTGCGCGATCCGGCGCTGCTGCTGCTCGATGAAGCGACGAGCGCGCTCGATGCGCAAAGCGAGCGCGCCGTGCAGGATGCGCTCGAGCGCGTGATGCGCGGACGCACGACGCTCGTCATCGCACACCGCCTGTCGACCGTCGTCGGCGCCGATCGCATCATCGTGCTCGATCACGGCCGTATCGTCGACATCGGCACGCACGATGAACTCGTCGCCCGCGGCGGTCTGTACGCGCAACTTGCCGCCATGCAGTTCGAATCCGCGTGAATCGGAACTGCCCGGTGGAACCAACTGGGCGAAACCGGTGTGAATGACACCGGGCAGCACTGGACGGAATCGGACCGAAGGCCGTGTCTATCGCCCCAGACGGTGCAGGCGGGCGCGCAATTCCTCGATTTCGTCCATCAGGTCGAGCGCGAGCGCAACGCCCGGCGCATTTACCTCGAGATCCTGCGACAGGCGCAGGGCGAGCCGCGCGCGCCGCAGCGACGAGCCGCTGAAGCGCCACTGTGCGACCATCGATTCCGTGCTTGTCGTCGCTCGCGATGCCGACAAGCCGGTCGGTGCATCGACGGCCTGCCCGGCACGGCTTGTCGGTTCGATCACGCCTTCGGCGATCAGCGCCGTGATCTGTTCGACATCGGCGCTGCAGGCGCGCGACAGCTCGATCAGGGTGAATTCGATCTGTTCCTCGACGACGGCGGCCGGGGTCGTTGTATCGGAACCGGAACGGGATTCTTCGCTCACGACATCAGCTTCCTGCTCTGGGGTCGAAGTCAAAGGCACCGGACAGCGTGCGCCAGGCCTCCTTCTGCGCTTCCGTATGCGCCGGCGGCAGGGCGATCGCGATGATCGCGTAGAGATCGCCCGGCGGCTGCGACGGAATGCCCTTGCCGCGCAGGCGCAGCTTGCGCCCGGCGCGCGAGTCGGGTGGGACGTTCAGTTCGACCTGGCCTTCCGGCGTGCGCACCGGCACGGTGGCACCCAGTGCGGCTTCCCACGGTGCCAGCGGCAGTTCCACGTATACGTCGCGCCCGTCGACGCGAAAGCGCGGATCGTCGCGGAACTCGATTTCGAGGTACAGATCGCCTGCCGGGCCGTTGCCGATGCCCGGGCCGCCCTGGCCGGCCAGCCGCAGATGTTGTCCGGCGCGGATGCCGCGCGGAATGGTCACGTCGAGCGTGCGTTCCTGCAGGACGAGATGCCCGCTGGCATCGATCGCCGGCATCGACAGCCGGATCGTGCGCCGAGCACCGTGATAGGCGTCGGCCAGGTCGACGACGGCCTTGGCATGGTGGTCCTGTCCCTGGCGCGGCATCGACTGCGCGCGCTGATGCTGTGCCTGTGCCTGACGCATCCGCTCGCCGAACAGCGTCTCGAAGAAGTCGCTGTAGGCGCCGGCCCGTCCGCCGGCTTCGCCGCCACGAAATTCGAAGCCCGCGTCCCAGTCGGGCGGCGGCTGGAAATCCTGTCCGGCACGCCAGTGTTCGCCCATGCGGTCGTAGGCGGCGCGCTTTTCCGGGTCGCGCAACACTTCGTTCGCCTCACCGACTTCCTTGAAGCGCTCCTCGGCGTCCGGTTCCTTGCTCACGTCCGGGTGGTATTTGCGGGCGAGCTTGCGATAGGCACGCTTGATCTCGTCCTGCGTGGCGCCGCGCTCGACACCGAGGACTTCGTAGTAGTCGCGAAATTTCATTTTTCGGGAGACACGCGAAGGGAATGGACGGCCGGTTCGCACACGCGCCGGCGATCGGGCACGTCGTCGGCCAGCGTGTGCACCGCCCCGGAGTCTGCTTCTGCTTCCTCGCTGTCCTCGGTGTCGTCCGCCGTGATCCGGTCTGCCAGGGCACGGTTCACCACATGCGGTGTCGTCGTGGTGCCGGCACCGCGGCTCGCGCGCTTGCGTCCCGCGCCGGGAAAGACGAATTTCGCCAGTTCGTTCAGGGCCTGCGTGTAGACCCCGCGCTTGAATTCGATGACGGACTCCAGCGGCACCCAGTAGTCGTTCCAGCGCCAGGCGTCGAATTCCGGATGATTCGAGGCGCGCAGATCGATGTCGCTGTCACGGCCGAGCAGGCGCAGCAGGAACCAGATCTGTTTCTGGCCGCGGTAATGGCCACGCCATTCCCGTCGAACCCAGTGCGTGGGAACGTCATAGCGCAGCCAGTCGCGCGTGCGCGCGATGATGCGCACATGCTGCGGATGCAGGCCGATTTCCTCGTGCAGTTCGCGCAGCATGGCGCGCTGCGGCGATTCACCGCGATGGATGCCGCCCTGTGGGAACTGCCACGAATGTTCCCGTATCCGTTTGCCCCAGAAAACCGAGTTTCTCGAATTGATCAGGATGATCCCGACGTTGGGGCGATAGCCGTCACGATCGAGCATGACCGCACCCCTCGATCTCTTACAATCGCTCCGATTATAGCCAGTGCATCCCGTCTTGCGGCACGCTCCCCTCCTTCGCGTCGTGCCGCCTTCATCCGGAACCCGAATGAGAGCTTCCCGATTCCATTTCTCGACGCAGAAAGAAGCGCCTGCCGATGCCGAAGTCATCAGCCATCGTCTGATGATGCGCGCCGGCATGATCCGGCGCGTGGCCGGCGGGATCTACACCTACATGCCGCTCGCCCTGCGCAGCATCCGCAGGATCGAGATGATCGTGCGCGAGGAAATGACCCGCGCCGGCGCGGTCGAACTGCTGATGCCGGTGATCCAGCCGGCCGAGTTGTGGATCGAGTCCGGGCGCTGGGACAAATATGGCCCCGAACTGCTGCGCGTTCAGGATCGGCACCGGCGCGACTTCGTGGTGCAGCCCACGTCGGAGGAGGTCGTCACCGACATCGCGCGCAACGAGTTGCGCAGCTACAAACAGCTGCCGAAGAATTTCTGGCACATCCAGACCAAGTTCCGCGACGAGCGTCGACCGCGGTTCGGCGTGATGCGCGGGCGCGAATTCACGATGAAGGACGCCTACTCCTTTGATCGCGATGCCGAATCGGCGCTGGTCAGTTACCAGAAGATGTTTGATGCCTACCACGCCATCTTCATCCGAATGGGTCTGCGCTTTCGCGCCGTGGCGGCCGACACCGGCGCCATTGGCGGTTCGGCCAGCCACGAATTCCAGGTGGTCGCCGACACCGGCGAGGACGCCATCGCCTGGTGTCCCGATTCGGACTATGCCGCCAACATCGAGCTGGCCGAGGCACTGCCGCTGATTGCGCAGCGCGCACCGGCCGGCGAAGCGCTGACCAAAGTGGCGACGCCGACGCAGACGCGCTGCGAGGACGTGGCCGCGCTGCTCGGGCTGCCGCTGGAGCGCACCGTGAAGTCGATCGTCGTCGCCGTCGACGGCCGTGCGGAGAGCATGCACGCCGATCCCGCTCCGGACGGTGTCACGCAGACCGATGCGAAAAGTACCGCTGACGAAGGGACTGCTGATCGCGTTGCGGCGGACGCAGCGGACGCGTCGGCTGCAACGCAGATCCATCTGCTGCTCGTGCGCGGGGATCACGAACTGAACGAAGTCAAGGCCGGCAAGATCGTCGGGCTCGAAGGCTTTCGCTTCGCTACCGATGCCGAAATCGCCCGGGTCTTCGGCTGCGCGCCGGGATCGCTGGGGCCGGTCGGCGTGCACGCACCGGTGCGTGTCATCGCCGATCGCACGGTGGCCAACATGCATGATTTCGTCTGTGGCGCCAACGAGGACGGCTTTCACCTGCGCGGCGTCAACTGGGGGCGTGACCTGCCGGAGCCGGAAGTGGTCGATCTGCGCAATGTGCGTGCCGGCGACCCGTCGCCGGATGGTCGTGGCACGCTGTCGATTCAGCGTGGCATCGAGGTCGGGCACGTGTTTTTCCTCGGCACGCGCTACTCGGCGGCGATGAATGCCGTCTTCGTCGATGTCGACGGTCGCTCGAAGCCGTTCGAGATGGGCTGTTACGGCATCGGCATCACGCGTCTGCTCGGGGCTGCCATCGAACAGAATCACGACGAGCGCGGCATCGTCTGGCCGCGTCCGCTGGCGCCGTTCGAAGTGGTCGTGGTGCCGCCCGGCCATGCGCGCTCGGAAGCGGTGCGCTCGGCGGCGGAAGCGCTGTACGAACAACTGCTGGCGGCCGGCATCGATGTCCTGCTCGACGATCGCGACGAACGCCCGGGCGTGATGTTCGCCGACTGGGAATTGATTGGCGTGCCCGTACGCGTCACCGTCGGCGAGCGCGGCCTTCGGGAAGGCTGCATCGAACTGCTGTCACGGCGCGACATGCAGGTCCGGCAGGTGCCTGTCGGCGAGGCGCTGCCGGCCATCCGGGAGATGCTTGCGCAGTGACCGGTCCGACGATTCAATCGTCGGTACATGAAACGCATCCTGATCCTGCTGCTCCTGACCGTCGCTCTGCTGGCGGCGCTGATCGCCACCCAGCCGGCGCATGCCGGCCCGCAACGCTATGAGGCGCTTGGCGATTCGGTGCGCTCGGCACTGGTGGCGGCGGTGCGCCAGGACGGGGATGTGCCCGAGGCGCGCTTTGCTTCGCTGTCCGAGAAAGTCGACTGGCTGACCAGCATGTCGGCACGGCTGCCGAAACGCTGGCAGCCCGGTGCGCGCCAACGGATCGAATTTCTCCAAACGGTGCGTTACGAGGCGCAGCGTGCCGGGCTCGATCCGCATCTCGTGCTCGGCCTGATCGAGGTCGAAAGCAATTTCCGGCGCTATGCGATCTCGAGCGCGGGGGCGCGCGGCCTGATGCAGGTGATGCCGTTCTGGACCGAACTGATCGGTGATGCCGACGCCGCGAAGCTGTTCGATCTGCGCACCAATCTGCGCTACGGCTGCACGATCCTGCGGCATTACCTCGACATCGAGCGCGGCGACCTGTTTCGCGCGCTCGGGCGCTACAACGGCAGCCTCGGCCGGGCGGAATACCCGGAACGGGTGTTGCGTGCCTGGAAGCGCTGGCAGCCGGTGACGCCGGTGCGGCAGGCAGACATCCCGACCGAAAGACCGGTGGAAGAGACGCTGGCCTTTTCCGGCTGATGGCCGGCCGGGCCCTTTCCCCAGACTTCTCCCCTCCGGATCGGTTCGCCTGCACCCCTGTGCGGATCAGCGGAAAGCGTTCGGCATTGCAAGCGGAAGTGCTATAAAGCAGAGCTATCAGGTCGATGCTTCGGAAGGGACCGATGAATCTCGCTTTGAATCTGCAGCAATGGGCGGCGCGTACGCCGTCGAAACCCGCCTTCCTGTTCGAGGGCCGCACCATTACCTATGGGCAACTCGAAGCCGATGCGTCGCGGCTGGCGCATGCGCTGCGGGCGCGCGGCGTCGGGCCCGGTGATCGGGTCGCGATCTATCTGCCGAACATTCCCGAATACGCAACGACGTATTACGCGGCGCAGAAGATCGGTGCGATTCCAGTGGCGATCAACTCCATCTTTCGCTCGGGGGAGGTCGAATACCTGCTGCAGGATTCCGGCGCCGTGGTCGTGTTCACGGTGGCCGAACTGGTGCCGTTCGTGCCGCGTGATGCCTGTCCGGCAGTGGCTCACGTCGTCGTCTGCGAGGGGGAAGCTGCGCCGGGAACGGAGACGCTGGAACAGTGGTGCGCCGGTCAGCCCGCGACCTTCGATCCGGTCGAGCGCGCGCCGGACGATCCGGCGGCGCTGCTCTACTCGTCCGGCACGACCGGCTTTCCGAAGGGCGTGACGCTGACACAGTCGAATGTCTCGACCAATGCGGCCAGTGCCGCGAAATACTCCGGCTATCGGGAAGACGATCGCCTGTGCGTATTCCTGCCGCTGTTTCACGTCTACGGGCAGAACTACATCCTGAATGCGGCGATCCACGCCGGCTCGACGATCTGCCTGTTCCGGCGCTTCGTGCCCGAGACGGTACTCGAGTCGATCGAGCGCGACCGCATCACGCTGTTCTTCGGCGTGCCGACGATCTTCATCGGCCTGCTGGCGATGGATCTGTCGAAATACGACCTGTCGTCGATCCGCTACGAGATGTCGGCGGCGGCGACGATGCCCGAGGAGATCTCGCGGCGCTGGACCGATCGCTTCGGGCGGCGGGTCTACGAGGGCTACGGCCTGACCGAGTGTTCGCCCTTCGCCTGCTACAACGATCTGGAAGAGCACCGCTTCGGCTCGGTCGGCCGCGCCATCGAGGGTTTCGAACTGATCATCCTCGACGAGAACGATAAGGAAGTGCCGCACGGCGAGTGGGGCGAGATCTGCATCAAGGGCCCGGGCGTGATGGCCGGTTACTGGAACCGTCCCGAGGACACTGCGCAGGCGCTGCGCGGCGGCTGGCTGCACTCGGGCGACATCGGACGCATGGACGACGATGGTTACGTCTACATCGTCGACCGGGTCAAGGACATGATCAATGTGTCCGGATTCAAGGTATGGCCGGCCGAACTCGAGCAGTACCTGTACAAGCTGCCGCAGATCCGCGAAGTGGCCGTCTACGGCATCCCGCACCCGGAAAAAGGCGAACAGGTGGTCGCCGCCGTCGTGCCGAAGTCGGGCGAGACGATCGAGCCGGCGGACGTGATCGCCTGGTGCCGCGCCAATGTGGCGGCCTACAAGGTGCCGGCGCGCGTCGACATCGTCAGCGAATTGCCGAAAAGTGCGACCGGGAAAATACTGAAGCGCGTTTTGCGAGACGAAGCCGCCAAGCCGTGATAGGGTAAGCGCCTTCCGTTTCGGCAGCGTTGCTGCCTGCAGGCCCGGTGCGTTCGAACACCGCGCTTCTGCACATCAACCAAGAACTGC
>DAIUFU010000089.1:0-1148 GCA_036844405.1 Burkholderiaceae bacterium
TTTTTCGCGGACGACAGTGGTCATGTTCATCTCCATCATGATTTATCTTGATACTTCATGATAGAGCAAGATGAGGCTGGTCGACGACAATGATCCTGGTCGGCAGGAGGACAAGAAAATAAAAGAACACCCAGCTTGTTTGTCCCCACCTTGTTTGCCTCTCGCAGAGACGCAGGGGCAGGGCCATGAACTCGTCGGGCGAGGCCTTGATCGTCATCTCGAAGTGCGCGTCGTTCGGAACGTCGATCCACGAGATATCAAGGTGCTGAACCTGACAATCGTCAATCAGCAGACCGCCATGGCCCTTGATTGTGTCGAGCAGTTGCTTGGCGTGATTGTCGATGTCGCCGTAGGACGGCGTTTCGAGCATCTTCTGCTCATCAAGGTAGAGCACGACCCGTAGCGAAATCTCGCCGACGAATACAAACTTGTTCGTGAGCTGCGCGCGAACGGCATCCTTGAAAGCAGTGCGGGCCTTGCCGCCGTTGGCGTAGGAGACCGGCGCAAAGTCGAACCGCTGCTCGCAATAGCCGAACATGGGATTGATGCCAGCGGCTACCCCCCGGCGCTCGATTTCGAGCAGTTCGTCCATCGCAATCTCTCCAATATTCATTGGGCGCATGCGCCCGGAGAGCGCCAGTGTGCCAAGGTCAGATTCGCATGCGATGCGGGGATTTTACCTTGGGGAAGCGGGGAAGCCAGATGACTGGCGTGACGGAAGTCGTGGCGCATCCAGCGGCCGGGGTGATGGTGGAGAGCAGGCCGGACGCCGCAAGGGCGAGGCCTCTGGATGAATGTCTGCGGCATCGGTGCGACTCTCCCCTTGGATGGCTGATGGCAGCCGGTTCGCGCTATACGATGGTTAGCGATACGTAGCGCGAAAACGATGCGCGCCTCCGCGGCTCGATCGCCAAGACGGCAGTCATATTGCTTGCTCGATTCGCCCCCTCATAGGGCATGTATTTACCATGGAATATCATTGATGTTATATTTAACGCTCAATATGTGTCCTTATGAGGCTCGATTTGAGCGATAAATATCATATGAAGACCCTCGGGCCGCGGTCGGCACAGCTCATCACGGAGCTGCACGAGCTGCGCAAGAGCACGTTCACCGTGGAGGACGTGAGCACGATCACGGGGTTGTCG
>DAIUFU010000089.1:1158-5538 GCA_036844405.1 Burkholderiaceae bacterium
CGGGCCTGTACAACCTCGTGCCGTTCGAGCTGGGGCGGGCCACCGAGCATGTCGACAGCCCCTACCTGATCGCCCGCGAACTCGTGGGCGAGGCTGCGTATTATCTGTCGCACGGCACCGCCTTCGAGCTGCATCGCATGGTGACCCAGCCGAACTTCACCGTGTACGTCTCCTGCACACGGCGGGTGCGCCCGCAAACGGTGGGCGGCTATGACTTCCACTTCGTCCACGTTCCCTCCGAGCGGGTCTTCGGCGTGACGAAGCACTGGGTCGACAAGGAACGCTTCGTGATGATCAGCGACATCGAGCGCACGATCCTCGACGGCCTGCGGCACCCGGCGTTCGTCGGCGGCGTCACCGAGGTCGCCAAGGGCCTTTGGATGAAGCGTGCCGAACTCGACATCCCGCGCCTGGTGGAGTACGTGCGCCGTCTCGGCGTGGGCGCGGTCGTGCGCCGGCTCGGCTACCTGCTGGAGCACTATGGCCTGGGCGACGCGACGACGCTGGAGTCGCTGCGCGGCATGCTGACCGCAACTTACCAGCGTTTCGATCCCCTGTTGCCGGCCGAAGGTCCGTTCGTCGCGCGCTGGCGCCTGCAACTCAACGTGACACCCGAAGAACTCGACGCAGTAAGACTCGGCTGATGATTCCCCAACGCAACCTGTCCCTGATCTCGAACACGCTGCTGAATGCCGGCGGTCGACGCATCCCCGAGGCCGTCATCGAGCGCGACTATGTGCTGGCCTGGTTCCTGACCGGATTGGCCGGCCATCGGCTGCGCGGCGTGCTCGCATTCAAGGGTGGCACGGCACTGCGGCGCTGCTGGTTCGCGGACTACCGATTCTCGGAGGATCTGGACTTCACCCTGATTCGTCCGATCACCTTCGACGAGATTCTGGCAGGTCTGAACGACATCTTCGCCGTGGTCGAAAACGCCTGTCCAGTGAAGCTCCATCATTCGGATGCTTCAAGCCGGCGGCGAGTGGCAGCGCGACGGGCTGCGAACCTGGCCTCGACCTCAACTGCCGGGACCAGGCGGCCGGCATTGGCTGATTCCAATCCGGCTTGCACTTGACGACGAAACCAGACGTCATGCTCGACCGCTTCCTGCTGTTGCTGCACGAATTCACGCATGAAGTCGCGCAGCAGCTGCGCGCTGGTGCGGTCTCGCGCCTTCGCGGCCGTGGCGAACTCGTTTTTCAGAGCCTGATCGACCCGAAAAGTAAAGGTTGCTTCGCTCATGGCGTTGCCCTCATGTGTTACATAATAACTATAAGATAACACGCCACAAGCCGCGCTAAAACTGTCTTGGGCACGTTAAGGATGGGGTTTGAGTTTTGAGTCTGCGGATGGTCAAAAGACTGCACGATGGCTTGAAGATCCCGTATGAGAGCCTGATGGCGGGGGTTCAGTAGAGCATCGGCAACTGCAGAGAGTTGTCATGTGGCCTGCGCGAGCGCGCAGGCCAGCCATGCCTTGCCCACGCTGGCAGCGCCGGTGATCAGCACGTTGTGGCCGTGACGCAGGGGGAGCATGTGCACCTCGCGTGTCAGTATCAATTCGTAATACCGTGAGGAACTGCGATGACCCGCGCGCTGTCCGTGAAGCTCGACGACGTGATGATCCAGCGCATCAAGGGGCTGGCGGAAGCTCGGGATCGATCAGCTCACTGGCTGATGCACAAGGCGATTTCAGAGTACGTCGAACGCGAAGAACGGCGTGAAGCATTGAATCAGGCCACCTTGGCAGCCTGGCAGGAATACGAAGAAACCGGTCTGCACCTGACTGGCGAAGAAATGGACGCCTGGCTGGCGAAGCTCGAGGCAGACGAAGATGCAGAACTGCCCGCACGCCATCGTTGATCTGGTCGTCGCGGTCGGCCGACCACCTGGCGCGCCCGGGCAAAGCAATGTTCGTTGATGAGCAGACAGCGCGCCTGCACCCGGTAGCGTGTTTCTCCGTGCCGCGCTATCATCCTGATGACAAAACACCAACACACCATTGTCATGAATCGGCTGACCATCACGCTTTCCGAAGCGCGCTATCGGGCGCTGAAGGAAGCTTCCGCGCAGCGCAAGAAGACGATCGGTCAATTGATTGACGAGAGTCTGGAGTTCTACGGCATCAAGTCGCGCACAGACGCTCGTGAACTGGTGCGCCGTGCGCGCGCCCACAGCGGTTTGAACGAAGAACAGGCACTCGCACTTGCCGGAGAGGAAGTTCGGTCAGTACGGCGCAAGCCGTGAGTTTTTCCGCCGCGATCATCGACACGAACGTTGTCGTGGCCGGTCTGCTTTCCGCAGGCAAGCCGTTGTCGCCGGTTGCGCGGGTTCCGGATGGCATGCTGGCAGCGGCTTTTCCGTTTGTGTTGTCCGAGGCGCTACTGGCCGAATATCGCCAGGTGCTTCTGCGTCAGCGCATCCGCGCGCTGCACGGACTGGGTGTCCGCGAGATCGATGACCTTCTGACTGAACTGGCTGCACTCGCGATCGTGCTGGCGCCTGTCGCCACTTCTCCGGCCCCTGATCCGGGCGATCAACTGCTTTGGGAACTGCTTGCAGCCCGGACGGATCTGATTCTGGTCACAGGGGATGAGCGGCTGCTGCGGGATAAATCGATGCAGACGCGTGTGATGTCGGCGCGGACCTTCGTTGAAGGCTGCTGGCCCGCCTGAAGGGGCACGCGAGCCTCCAGACCAGGCAGAGGTCCAGAGATCAAATCAGGCGCCATTCCCGAGTTCGACATCCCAGCCCGGAAAGACCAGTACTCCTGGATGGCACTTCAGCGCACGTGCAAGGATCTTTGCGCGTTCCACGCCAAGCCGGACACGATCGTTCTCGATGGCCGAGATCGTCGACTGCGGTAAGCCCGCGCGTCAGGACCGCTTCATCACACTGATGCGATAGGCCAGGATGAGGCCGTCATCCGTCCGGTCGAAAATCATCGCGGAAACAATGTAGCCGGCACCGTTCGGGAGCCTGGCCAGATATTTCATCCCGGAATCATCCATGGCCTTGAATCGGTCGCTCATCCTCGCAATCCAGTCTTCGTGCTCCGCTTGGGGCACGTTGGAGATCATGACGTTCCAGACATCGTCTTCGACCAGTTTGGCGTAATCAAGAGTGCCCTTCGCAGGCAGAGGAATGTCCTCGAGCGGAAACTCGGCCGGCACCTCGTCGTTCCACGGCAGGGAAGCCCGATCGACCTCTTGGGCGGCAGCGGTCTGCGGATCATTGTCTGACCGGGCATCATCTGCCCGGGCCGCGGCCGTCGGCCGGGGCGTGTCTGCGCTCTCGGAGGTACACCCTCCGAAGCCGAGAAGCACGGCGATGACGGTCGTGGAAGCCAGAGACGTTCTGACCAGGGGCGCGATCTTGCTGCGGATGCTCATGCGACGGATTCCTTTTCTGATGGAAGGCCGGGATAGGGCAGCCGCGAACCATAGCCGAAATCTGCGGGGGCATCATCGCCGGACGATCCACTGTTGTCCGTCTGGTGACCCGGAGCCGATGAGCGGGATTGCAGCAAACTGCAGCGAATCCGGTCGCAGAACGCCTGTCCGAACGGGAAATGATGCATTTCGCAGCAAAAAATGCTGACAGGGAACCGCGGTTCGCCGCCCGGATGCGACAATCGCGGCACGGATCAAGACGCAGCCGGAAACGACGATCATGCGCTGGCGTAACCAACGGGAGAGTTCGAACATCGAGGATCGCCGCGGCCTGCCGCTGCCGGGTGGAGCCGGCGGCGTGGGCGTCGGCACAGTCGTGGTGGTGCTCCTGGCCGCCTGGCTGTTCGGTGTCGACCCGGGAATGCTGCTCGGGATGATGCCCGAGGTGGGTACGTCCGGCACATCGTCCGGGCCGGCGGTGCAGGGCCAGCGTGGTGTGCCGGACGATGAGGGCGGTCGTTTCGCTGCCGTGATTCTGGCCAGCACCGAAGACGTCTGGACGCCGATCTTTCGCCAGTCGGGCGCCAGCTATCAGCCACCATATCTGGTGCTTTTCGAGGAGCGCGTCGACACCGCCTGCGGGCTGGCCGGTTCGGCGACCGGGCCGTTCTATTGCCCGGGGGATCGCAAGCTCTACATCGACCTGGGCTTCTTTCGCGTGCTGCGTGACGAACTTGGTGCCGACGGCGACTTTGCCCGCGCCTATGTCATTGCGCACGAGGTCGGGCACCACGTGCAGAATCTGCAGGGCACGATGCGTCAACTCGATACGGCGCGCCGCAGCCTGTCGCAGACACAGTACAACGCCCTGTCCGTGCGCCTCGAGCTGCAGGCGGACTGCTATGCCGGGGTCTGGGCTCATCATGCGCAGCAGAATCGCAACTGGCTGGAACCGGGCGATATCGAGGAAGGGCTGAACGCCGCCGCTG
>DAIUFU010000089.1:5548-6552 GCA_036844405.1 Burkholderiaceae bacterium
GCAGCGCCGGGCGCAGGGTACCGTCGTCCCGGAAAGCTTCACGCACGGCACTTCGGCGCAACGCGTGCAGTGGTTTCGCACCGGCTTTGATACCGGCAACCCGCGAGCCTGCGATACGTTCAAGGGGCGCTGAGCGCCGGACCGCATCTGGCTGGAATCGGGCCGTCCGTGATTCAGCCATCAGGTCCGCTGCAGATCGCAGCGTTTCGGGCTGCAGAAAGCTCACTGCGGCAAAGGCTGGCGGCACCGGACGCGCCGGCGGCACCACATCGGTTAACCTGCAGCCCCACAATTTCTCTCCGAAGGATTCGGATCGATGGTTCCAGCGCACGACACGAATCTCGTTGATCGACTGAATCGGTACAGCGCCGAACGGCCCGGCGCGACCGCAGTCATCACCCCGCAGCGCAGGGCTTCGTGGGCCGAACTGGATGCAATCGTCTGGTCGGCTGCTTTCAGGCTGCACGAATCGGGTATCCGTGCAGCGGACCGGATCGGCATCGCCATGCTGCATCCGGTCGGGCACCTGGTGGTCAGTCTGGCGCTGGCGAGAATCGGTGCCGCGCAGGTTGCCCTGCCCGTGATCGAGGGCAAAAAGGTGAATTCCGCGATCGCGGAGACGCTCGGATTGAAGAGGATTCTCTGCGATCTTCCAAAACTGCGAGACGAAATCCCGCGTGCGCTCCTGCTCGATAGCCTGGAGACCCGTCCGGTCGCGCCGGCCCGGAAGGAGGCGATCGCGGCTCGTGATCCCGCGCTGACCTGGCTGATTCTGCAATCGTCGGGTACTACCGGCAGCCCCAAGTTCGCTGAACTCAGTCACGGTGATGCGCTTGCACGCTTTGCGCGTTACCTGCCTTTGTTCAATTGCACTGAAAACGACATCTTCTGGCCGGTTTCGCGGCTGGACTTCGTGGTCGCCAAGCAAAGGACCGTGTACGCGATGCTGGCCGGCGCTTCGGCCTGTCTGCCGGTCGGCATGTCGCTGTCCCGGGAGATGGTCG
>DAIUFU010000089.1:6562-7860 GCA_036844405.1 Burkholderiaceae bacterium
TGCACCAGCTGGTCGCAATCGGCGAATCGATTCCGTCGCTGCGGGTGTTCGAAGCGCGGTCGGCCATGATCGACGAAAAGCTGCGCACGAGTTTCAGGACAACCGTCAGCCCCGGATTGCACATTGTCTACGCAACCAACGAGGCCGACACCATCACGCTGGCCGATCCCGCGCTGCAGGCGCAGGTGCCCAATACGGTGGGCCGCCCGGTGGCGCCACTCGAGGTGCAGGTTGTCGACGGCGAGGGGCGCGTGCTGCCGGCGGAACAGACGGGCGAAGTCAGGGTGCGCGGGCCCGGCGTCGCCAGCGCCTATCTCGACAATCCGCAGGCCACGGCCCGATCGTTCCGGGACGGATGGTTCCATCCCGGCGATCTGGCGTATCTGACGCAGGAGGGCGCGCTGGTCCTGCTCGGGCGCAAGGACGACATGATGATCTTCGACGGCATGAACATCTACCCGGCGGAGATCGAAAATGCGCTGCTGTCGCATCCCGCCGTGCGCGAAGCGGCGGCGTTCCCGGCCAGACACGAGCGCTTCCAGGATGTGCCGATGGCGGCTGTCACACTGTCGGGCAGCGTCTCCGAGCGCGCCCTGATCGAGCATTGCAGAAACCTGATCGGGATCAGGCATCCGCGCCGGGTGCGGATCGTGCAGGAGTTCCCGAGAAACGCGATGGGCAAGATCCTCAAGCGCGAACTGGTTGCACTCGCTGCGGGAGGCGCCAACTGATCCGGATACCGGCGCCCGCCTGACAAAACCGCTGCACAATGCAGCACTTTTCGCCGGAGAACCGCCACTCCAGCGAAAAACGCCGCTTTCCGCAGCAGAAAGGCTAAAACACCATTGCTCCCCGGACCATGACCCCGCTTCCTCCTGACCCGATCGCACGTACCGATGACGAGCGCGTGGCGCAGATGACCGTGCTGCCGCCGCCCGAAGACCTGATCCGTTTCTTTCCGATCGCCGGCACGCCCGTCGAGCAGGCGATCGTCGCGCACCGCGCGGCGGTGCGGTCGATCGTGCGCGAGGAGAGCGACCGCCTGCTCGTCGTCATCGGACCCTGTTCGATTCATGATCCGCAGGCGGCGCTCGACTACGCCCGACGGCTCGCCGGGCAGCGCGCCCGTCTCGGCGATGCGCTCGAGATCGTCATGCGCGTGTATTTCGAGAAGCCGCGCACCACCGTCGGCTGGAAGGGACTGATCAACGATCCGTGGCTGGACGAGAGCTGCCGCATCAACGAGGGCCTGCGCATGGCGCGTGCGCTGCTGATCGATATTGCGCGCCTCGGGGTGC
>DAIUFU010000089.1:7870-8721 GCA_036844405.1 Burkholderiaceae bacterium
GAACTGCTCGATACGGTTTCGCCGCAGTATCTGTCCGACCTGATTTCCTGGGGCGCGATCGGCGCGCGCACGACCGAGAGCCAGGTACACCGCGAACTGGCTTCGGGCAGCTCGGTGCCGATCGGTTTCAAGAACGGTACCGATGGCGGCGTGCGTGTGGCCATCGACGCGCTGCTCGCGGCGCGCGCTGCGCACAATTTCCTCGGGATCCACAAGAACGGTCACGTCGCCATCGTGCGCACGCGCGGCAATCCCGATTGTCACCTCGTGCTGCGCGGCGGGCGCACGCCGAACTACGACGCTGCCAGTGTCGCAGCTGCCGGTGCCGTGCTGCGCGACAGCGGCTGCCGGTCTTCGCTGATGATCGACTTCTCGCACGCCAACAGCGGCAAGCAGGCCCCGCGCCAGCGTGAAGTCGCCGAAGCCGTCTGCGCGCAGATTGCCGGCGGCAGCCGGGCCGTCATGGGCGTGATGATCGAGAGTCATCTCGTCGAGGGGCAACAGGCGTTCACGCCCGGTGTCGATGATCCCGGCACGCTGGTCTACGGACAGAGCATCACCGATGCCTGCCTGGGCTGGGACGACACGGTGCAGATGCTCGATACGCTGGCCGCGGCGGTGCGCCGGCGCCGCAGCCCGGATGGGCGCAACTGAGAAGGCGCTCCGCCATTCCTGCACTGGCGGACGGGTTCGGCTCGCCGGATGCACAATGTCGATACGTACCTGACATTTCTGATGACCGGCCATGACCGCATTGCCCGTGCTTCGCATCGATTTCGTTTCCGACATCGCCTGTCCGTGGTGCGTGGTCGGTTTTGCCGGTCTGCGCACGGCTGCGGAGCGGCTGGCCG
>DAIUFU010000090.1:0-8575 GCA_036844405.1 Burkholderiaceae bacterium
GCATCTCGCGGTACAGCACCAGCGTGCTTTCGTTGACCTGATCGGCGGAGAATTCCTCTTCCACCCGCTGCCGGCCGCGCAGTCCCATCTTCCGGGCAGACTCCGGATCGCGCAGCAGTTCTTCCAGCGCATCCGCCAGAGCGCCGGCATTGCCTGGTGGGACCAGCATGCCGTTGTCGCCGTTGCGTACCGCTTCGCGGCAACCGGGCACGTCCGTCGTCACGCAGGGCAGGCCGGCGGCCATTGCCTCGAGCAGAAACCTGGGCAGACCTTCCCGATAGGAAGGCAGGCATGCGATGGTGGCACGCGCCAATATCTGTGGCATGTCGGTGCGAAATCCCCGGAATTCGACCAGGCCCTCCGTGCGCCAGGCGTCGAGGGTTGCGGAATCGATGCAGGCCCGGTTGTCGGGATCGGCGGCGCCGACGACGACGCAGCGTGCCGGCGTGCCGCGCTGGTGCAGCCGGCGTGCCGCCTCGACGAATTCGCCGATGCCCTTGTCCCACAGCAGCCGCGCCGCCAGCACCACCACTGGCGGTTGATCCGCGGCGGCGCCTGGCTGGAACCGGTCAGGCTCCACTCCGGCACCACGGATCAGCACGGAATCTTCCGGCCGGACCAGTCCGGCCCGGCAGAAATCGTCGAGATCATCCTGGTTCTCGAAGACCACCCGGCTGCCGCGCGGATTCAGCAGCAGGCGCAGGCCGGCCGTCACGAGGGGACGGAGCAGGCGCGCGGAAGGTCGGCTGGAAGTGTAGGCATAGCCGCCCCCGACCACGGCATTGACGATCCGGTGGCGCCCGGCCAGACGAGCCGCCAGGCCGCCGAGCAGAATGGGCTTGAGCGCGACGTGGTGGATCAGGTCCGGCTGCTCGCGACGGTAAATGTTCAGGATGCGCAGCACGGTCAGCAGTGCGGCGACGGGATTCAGGCTGCGGCGGCTGATCGGCAGGTGCAGCAGGCGCAGGCCGGCATTGCGGATCGTCTCGCCGTGGCGGTCGACGCCGGTGAGGATCAGTACCTCGTATCCGGCCGCCTGTGCGGCCCGTGCGCGCCCGAGAAAATGCGAGCAGAAGAACCAGTCCACCGTGACGATGAAGATCAGCCTGGGTCTCGATCGTTTCATTCGTGCCTTTCTGCCCGGGGTCGGCGATGGCGGCGAACGCCGGGCAGGATCGGCGCAAGGAGCGATTTGACCAGAGCCGTGCCGAAACCAAGGATGGTGTAACCGCTCGGGGCGGTCAGCAGTTCACGCAGCCATTGACCGGCGACTTCCGCGTATCCCGCGCGGGTCGCGGTCGACTGCTTCTCGTGGATGCGATAGCGGAGCAGGGCATCGGGCAGGTTCTTCATCGTGGCATCGGCCCGCGCCGCGCGCAGCCACAGGTCCGTGTCTTCGGAGGTGAAACCGCCCAGGTAGCCGCGCATGTCGAGCAGGAACTGGCGGCGCAAGGCAACCGCGGGGTGGCAGAAAGCGGTGCGGGAGCGAAGTGCGCGCCGTATCTCTTCCTGGCTGCAGGGCAGGTCCATCCGGCCCACCGGTCGATCATCGGCATCGATCAGGGTGACCGCGGAACCCAGTACGTCGACCCGCTCCAGCCGCAGTGCCTGTCGCAATACCCGGATCCGGCGCGGTTCACAGACATCGTCCGCATCCATCCGTACCAGATATTCTCCCTGTGCCCGGTCCGCCAGCAGGTTCAGATTGAACGCCAGCTGGCCGATCGCCGTGCGGAACAGGCGGATGCGTGCATCCCGGGCCGCATGTTCCTGCTGGGTCGCCCACAACGCATCTGTGCAGGCGTTGGCCGCGATCAGGAACTCGAAATCGCCATCCTCCTGCGTCAGCACGCTGTTCATGGCTTGCGCCAGCCACGGATTGTCGTGCTTCACGGCCATGATGACCGAGAGGCTGGGGGCTGGTGCGATCACGCCTCCGGGTTCAGCGATCCCTGCGGCCATATTCGGCAAGCCGGCGCAGCGCCTCCGGGCGCCGGATGATCAGCCGGCGCAGATCCTTTTCCACGATCCCTTTCGCGCTGAGCGTCGACAGTACGCGGGTAACCGTCTCGCGCGAGGTGTTGATCATCGTGGCCAGGTCCTGGTGCGTGGGTGTCTGGTGGATCAGCCACATGCCCTGGGGGCCCTCTTCCTTCAGGTGATCGAGCAACGCACAGACGCGCTGGTAGGTGTTCGGCAGCGATTGAACGGCGCGCAGCTCGCTCATCCGGCGGACTTCGCGCGTCAGATGCGTCATCATGGCCTCGGCGACCTGCGGAATCCGGAAAAACAGCTCGCGCGCCAGGACGCCGGGGGTGCGCATCACCGTGGAGGGCACGAGCGTGATCAGCGTCGCCGAGCGCGGGCGCTGATCGATGACGGAGAGTTCGCCGAAGAAATGTCCGGCTTCGATGACATTCAGGGCCACTTCCCGGCCGTCGATCAGATAGTTGACGACCTGCAGGCGGCCGCTCAGCAGGAACGCGAGCTGGTCCGAGTTCGGTCCCTTCATCAATACCGGCACCCGGCGCGGAAAGGTTTCGACGCGCGATGCGGCGATCACCCGTGCCAGCTGTGCGTCATCGAGCAGCCCGAGAATCGGCAATGCGCGCAGGCTCTCCGGTGTCGCCTCGCGTCCTGGTCTGGTGTGATTTTCCTGCACGGTCATGGTGCTGTGTCCGGGTGGCGGCCGGATCCGGAAGTCATCGGCTGCGGATCGACCGCAGCAGCCCGGGTCCGACAGCCTCCCAGCGGCAATCATACGCGGCGTTCCCCTCACCGTTCCCGTATCATCGCCAGCTTCGCCCATGGTTTTGCAAAGAGGTTTTCGTGGCACAGAAAATGACGTTTGACGGCAAGGAATATGATCTCGACGCGCTGAGCGAGGCGGCCCGCAGCCAGGTCATCAATCTGCGTGCAACCGATCAGGAGATTGCCCGTACCGAGGCGCTGCTGGCGATCCTGCAAACGGCGCGGCGCGCCTATGCGCACGTTCTCAAGGGCGAACTCGAGAAGACGGACAGCACCTCCCACTAGGGGATCGGGTTTTCGGCGGTCACAGCGCGCCGTCGAATCACGCTGCCACGTCGCCCGCACGACGAACCCATGTCGCCCGCACGACGAACCCATGTCGCCCGCACGACGAACCACGGGCGGCCGCGGTCGCGATGACATGCCGCCGGCCGTCGCCGCAGGGAACGCGGCCGGCCATGCCGCACCGGTCCGGCATGGCCGCTTCTCTCTTGCGCTGTTGCTCCTGGCGCTGCTGTGCGGGCTCTTCGTGTCCACCAGCGCAGCGCGTGGCCCCTGGCTGCAGCCGGTCGAGCATTTCGTGCGCGACGCCTTTTTGCGCCTGCTCGCGAGCAGCGCGACGGATCCGCGCATCGGGCTCGTCGATATCGACGAAGAGAGCCTGCAGCGGGTCGGCCCGTGGCCCTGGCCACGGCGCGAACTGGCCACACTGGCTGAACAATTGTTGTCATCGTACGGCGCGCGACTGGTCGTTTTCGATCTCGTCCTGCCGGAACCGGCCGTCGGCGATGATGCGGTCGGTGATGCACGGCTTGCCGCCCTGGCGCGCGCGCACCTGCTGGTCAGCGCCCAGGCATTCGATTACGTGAAGCGCGAGCCGGTGGTGCGTGCCGGTGTTCCGGGCGGGGCGCTGGCAGCGACGGCACCGGTGGCAACGGCATCGGCCACCGGCCATGTCGCCGGTTTCGGCATGCTCGCCGCCAATGGCTGTGTCGGCAACGTCGGCTTCACGCCCGATACCGATGGCCAGATGCGGCGGCTGCCCCTGCTCACACGCTGGGACGGCCGCAACTATCCGACGCTGGCGCTGGCGGCATGGTGGTGCGCACACCGCTCTGCTGCGGCGTTCACTGCGTCGCGCAGTGCCGGCACCAGTGCCGATACCGGCACCAGTGCCGATACCGGCACGGACATCGGTATCGGGACTGGCCCGGCAACCGGTGACCGCGCCGACCCGGAGGCTGCCGATCTTGCCTGGCTGGCAACACTGCCCGTGGACGCCGCCGGACAGTGGCAGTTGCGCTTCGGGCGCAGCCCGGAGTCTTTCGCGGCCGTGCCGGCGCATGTCGTGCTGGCCAGTGCCGGCCCCGACGCTGCCCTGAACGGGCGCATCGTGCTGGTCGGTTCGTCGGCCCTCGGGCTGTCCGATCGGGTGGCGACGCCGATTGCGTCGAGCATGGCGGGTGTCATCGTGCACGCCGGTGCACTCGGCGAGTTGCTGGACGCGGCCGGTGAAGAAAAGCCTGCAGCGTCGGCGGCGACACGGACCATCACGGTGGCGCCGATCCTCGCGTCCGCCCTGGCGCTGATCTGGCTGGTTTCGTCGACGGTTTTCCTCTGGCGCGTGATTGCCCGTGCGCGACGCCTGCGTTTCATCCTGGCGGCGATCGGCACCGTGTTTGTCGGCTGGTTCGGCCTGTGCGCCTGGCTCGTGCACGGAGGGCGCATGGTGCCGGTGAGCGCGCCGCTGTGGTCGTACGCCTTTTTGCTGCTCGTGCAGTTGCCGGCCGAGTGGTCGGTCGCGCAGGCGCGCGTCCGTGCGCGTACCCGCCTGCTGTCGCGCTACGTCGCGCGCCCGGTACTCGATGAACTGCTGGCCCAGGAAAGCGACGATCCGCTGGTCACGCGCGACGCCGAGATCTCGGTGCTGATTGCCGACATGCAGGACTACACGCGCATGACCGCCTTCTCGACACTCGAAGAGGCCGCCGCGCTCACCCGCCAGTTCCTCGACTGCCTGACGCGCCCCGTGCTCGACGGCAAGGGCACGCTCGACAAGTACACCGGCGACGGACTCGTCGCCTTCTGGGGTGCGCCGCTGCCGGTCGCCGATCATGCGGCGCGTGCGCTGCAGGCGGCACTCGGCATCCATGCCGCCGTTGCGCATTTCAACGGGCAGCGCGCCCTGCGCGGCGATCTGCCGGTGCGGGTGCGGATCGGCCTGGCGACCGGGCGCGCCCTCGTCGGCGATCTGGGGACACCGTTTCGCAGCACGTACACGGCGGTGGGCGATGTCATCAATCTGGCGTCGCGCCTGCAGCAGGCGGCGCGCGATTTCGACGATGACATCGTCGCTTCGCGCGAGTTTGCGGAAGCCTGCCCCGATCACGTCTTCCGGCCGATCGGCGCGATCTCGCCGCGCGGGCTGGATCGCATCGAGGTGTTCAGTCCCGGGCCGTAGCCGGCTGTTTTCCTGCGGCGGCGAGAAGCATTGCCGACCACGGCTCTCCGGTCTCTCCGTTCCGGGCGATCACGGGTGCCACAGGTACAATCGCGCCCCATGAAGACTGCTGTAATCACCGGCATCACCGGCCAGGACGGCGCGTATCTGGCGCAATTGCTGCTCGACAAGGGTTACGAGGTCATCGGCACCTTTCGCCGCACGAGTTCGGTCAATTTCTGGCGCATCGCGGAACTGGGCATCGACGGGCACGAGCGGCTGCGTCTGGTCGAATACGATCTGACCGATGCCGGCGCCGCCGTGCGTCTGCTGCAGCAGTACCGGCCGGTCGAACTCTACAATCTGGCGGCGCAAAGCTTCGTCGGTGTGTCCTTCGAGCAGCCGGCGGCCACGGCACAGATCACCGGCGTCGGCGCACTGCACCTGCTCGAAGCGATCCGCGTCGTCGACCCGTCGATCCGCTTCTATCAGGCGAGCACGTCGGAGATGTTCGGCAAGGTGCAGGCGGTGCCGCAAAACGAGACAACGCCGTTCTATCCGCGCAGTCCCTACGGCGTGGCCAAGCTCTATGCGCACTGGATGACGGTGAATTTCCGCGAGAGCTACGGTCTGTTTGCGGCCAGCGGCATTCTCTTCAATCATGAATCACCGCTGCGCGGACGCGAGTTCGTCACGCGCAAGATCACCGATGCGATGGCGCGTCTGCGCCTGGAGCGGCTGGACGTGCTCGAACTGGGCAATCTCGATGCGCAGCGCGACTGGGGTTTTGCCGGTGAATACGTCGAGGGCATGTGGCGCATGCTGCAGGCGGCGCAAGCGGACACCTGGGTGCTGGCAACCGGGCGCACCACGTCGGTGCGCGACTTCGTCACGCAGGCGGCGCGCGCAGTCGACTTCGATCTCGTCTGGGAGGGAGAAGGCGTCAACGAGGTCGGTCGTGAACGCACCGGCGGGCGCGTGCTCGTTCGGGTGAACCCGCGCTTCTACCGGCCAGCCGAAGTCGACCTGCTGATCGGTGACGCGTCGAAGGCCGCGCGGGAATTGGGCTGGCAGCCGGTCATGCGTCTCGAGGAACTGTGCCGCACGATGGTCGAGGCCGATCTGCGTCGGGTCGAGCGTGGCGTGTCGTTCTGAATACATGCGCAACCGGTCATTGCGCGTGCCCTGACGTGTCCGGAATCGTCCTGGTCACGGGTGCGGCCGGGTTCACCGGCCAGTATGTGTGCGCCGCGCTGCTCGCACACGGCTGGCGTGTTGCCGGTCTCGTGCGCGAGCCGGAGGAGGCCGAAGGCCTCGATGCACGCGTCGACGTGCGCTGCGCCGACCTGCTCGATCGTGACCAACTGCGCCGGACCGTCGATGCGGTCCGGCCGAGCCGGGTCGTGCATCTTGCCGGGCAGGCATTCGTCGCTGACGACGACGTCGAGGCCATGTATCGCGTGAATCTGATCGGCACGCGCCATCTGCTCGAAGCGCTGGCCGAATCCGGCAGCGAACCGCGGGCGGTCGTGCTCGCCAGCAGCGCGAACGTGTACGGCCATTCGCCGGCCGACCCCCTGCACGAAGGTGTCGCGCCGGCACCGGCCAATGACTATGCGGTGAGCAAGCTGGCGATGGAATACATGGCGCGCTGCTGGCTGACGCATCTGCCGATCACCATCGTGCGTCCGTTCAATTACACCGGCGTCGGGCAGTCCGAACGCTTTCTCCTGCCCAAGATCGTGGCACATTTCGCGCGCGGCGAACACACCATCGAATTGGGCAATCTCGACGTCGAGCGCGATTTCTCGGATGTGCGCACCGTGGCAGAAGTCTATGCGCGCCTGCTTTCCGGTGACTTTTCCGGCGAGACCTTCGATCTGTGTTCCGGGCGCGCCTGGAGTCTGCGCGAGGTGCTCGACACGATGGCGACGATCGCCGGCTACCGCATTTCCGTGCACGTCAATCCGGCTTTCGTGCGCGCCGACGAAGTGCGCCGGCTGCGCGGCAGCGGCGCGAAACTGCGCATGGCGCTGGCCCGGACGGCACCGGGACAGGCCGTGCCTGCGCATGCGCTCGAAGAAACCCTGCGCTGGATGTACGCGCAGGCGCGAAAGGGCCGGTCCTGACCCGGCCGATCGAGGGCGGGCGGTGATCTGCGGCGGGGGGGCCTGGAGGCATCCGGAGAGCCCGGAGAACCCGGTGATCAGGTGCAGGCGCGCTCGTTGCGGCGCGCGGACGCTGCCGCTATAATGCCCGGTTCTTTCCGATTTCAACAAGGTACCCGGTTATGGTCGTGATCCGCCTGACGCGCGGCGGCGCAAAGAAGCGCCCGTTCTATCACATCGTCGCGGCGGACAAGCGCAGCCGGCGCGATGGCGAGTTCATCGAGCGTCTCGGGTTCTACAACCCGATCGCCTCCGGCAACGACATGCCGCTGCGCATTGCTGTCGATCGCCTGGAATACTGGAAGAAGCAGGGCGCCGAACTGTCGTCGACCGTGGCCCGCCTGGCCCGTGGCTACCAGCCGGCAGCTGCTGCATCGACACCGGCTGCGGCCGAGAACGCTGCCTGAACAGCACTGCGCAGACCTGATCGCCGCCGGGCGCATCCGTGGTGCCTGGGGCGTGCGCGGCGAGGTTCGGGTCGAGCCGTTCAATGATCCGCGCGAGTCGCTGCTCGCTTCGCTGTGCGAGTGGTGGTTGTGTCCGGGTCCGGAGTCATCCGTCCCGGTAGCGGGCGGGGCCGCTCCGGTTTCCGCTCCTTTTTCATCCGCCCCCGTCCTGTTCCGGGTCGCGCACGCCCGCGCACACGGTGCGCACGAGATCGTGGCCAGACTGGTCGGGATCGACGACCGGGATGCCGCGCAGGCGCTGGCCGGATGCACGGTCTGCCTGGCGCGCGCGCAGTTTCCCGAACCGGCGGCCGACGAAGTCTACTGGGCCGACCTGATCGGCTGCACGGTACTCGATCCGGACGGTGCCGAACTCGGCACGATCACCGCCATCGAGGATCATCCGGCTCATCCGCTGTTGCGCGTCGAGGCAGGGCCTTCGCGTGCCGGGCGCGCGCAAAGCCACCTGATTCCGCTCGTGCCGGCATTGCTGCTCTCGGTCGATCCCGCTGCCCGCCGGATCGTGGCCGACTGGCGGGCCGACTACTGATCATCGTCATGCAGATCGACGTCGTCACGATTTTTCCCGCGATGTTCGAGGCGATCACGCAATCGGGAATCACGGCGCGCGCGCTCGAGCGCGGCCTGTGGTCACTGGTCTGCCGCAATCCGCGCGACTTCACGAGCGATGCCTGGCGTACGGTCGATGACCGGCCGTATGGCGGCGGACCGGGCATGGTGATGCTGGCCGAACCGCTGGCCGCGGCGAT
>DAIUFU010000091.1:0-8558 GCA_036844405.1 Burkholderiaceae bacterium
ATGATCGCGTAGACCGAGGCATGCAGCGCCGTGCGCAGTGCCGCGGTCACTGCCGTCGGGTCGGCGACGTGCGTGGCGATCTGCGCCGCCCAGAATGCGCCCAGCACGGGCAGTAGCCACAGGAAGATCTTCCTGCGCGCCGGCAGCAGCGCCGGCGTGACGGTCATGATCAGTGCCGGCAGAAACAGCAGGTCGAGACAGGCGATCCACTGTGTCGTGTCCATTGCCGCGACCCACATGGCGACACGTCCGGTGCCCCACAGGACGATCAGCTGGATCAGCCGCACGCCGCGGAACTCGTCGACGCCGGCCCAGCTCGGCAGGGCGGTCAGGACGACCCCGGCAATGATGGCGGACGAGAAGCCGAAGAGCATCTCGCGCGCGTGCCAGGTACGTCCGGCGAAGGCGGGCCAGACGGGCGCATCCGGCATGACCAGCGCCCAGGCCCAGGCGAGCATCAGGGCGATGCCATAGCCGACCCCGAGCAGGAAGAAGGGTCGGTAGCCGCTCGACCACAGCGGCGCGTTGGCACGCATCAGACCGGCACCGCGGGTCCGGTCAGGCCGCAACCGCTGGTGTTGCGACCCGACCGGAGGGTACGGGTTCCCACAGGCCCGGGAGCTTCTGCGGCGAAGCAGACGGCAGGCGGCCCGGATTCCCGGTCGGAACCGTTCGCGTGCCGGTCTGTTTCACCCGCTCCCGGCGTGCTCAATTGCCGACCAGTGTGAACTTGCCGTCCTTGACCGTCAGCAGGACCCGGCCACTGGCATCGAAGCCCGAGTGATCCTCCGGGCTCATGTTGATCACGCCCTGCGCAGCCACCAGGCCGTGCGTCTGCTCGAGCGCATCGCGCAGTGCGGAACGGAACTCGGGCGTGCCCGGTTTCGCCTTGGCCGCAGCCGCCGGAATGGCATTCACCAGCAGTTCGCCCGCGTCATGCACGCCGGCACCGAAGATCGGCGGTTGCTGGTTGTACTGTTTTTCGTACTGGCTGACGTATTCGCGCGCGATTTTCGTCGTCGGCAAATTGTCCGGCGCCTCGTCGGCCACGAGCAGCAGCGGCCCGACGATCAGGGCACCTTCTACCTTCTTGCCACCGATCTGTGCAAACGCGCCCGATGCCGATCCGTGCGTGTGGAAGATCGGACCCTTGTAGCCGGCATCGACCAGTTGCACGTGCGGCAGTGCGGCACCGGCAGCCACACCGGCCACCATCACCGCCTCGGGCTTGGCCGAGATCAGCTTGAGCACCTGACCGGTGACGCTCGTGTCCTGGCGCGAATAGGTTTCGCGGGCCACGATCTTGATGCCTGCCTGTTCGGCCATCGGCGCGAACACCTTGTACCAGTTCTCGCCGTACGGATCGTTGTAGCCGATGAAGCCGACTGTCTTGATGCCGCGCGCCTTCATCGCTTCGACCAGCCCTTCGCTGATCACGTCGTCGTTCGGGTGGGTCTTGAAGGCCCATTTTTTCTGGTCGTTCATCGGCAGCACGACGGCGCTGGTGCCGACCGGAGCAAGCATCGGCGTGTGCGCCTCGGCCATGAACGGCAGCACCGCCATGGCGTTCGGCGAGCCCGACGGGCCGATGATGGCGTCGACCTTGTCCTCGGTCAGCAGTTTCTTCGTCAGCTGGACGGATTGCGTCGAGTCGCTGGCATCGTCATAGGTGATGTACTCGATGCCGATGTCGCCGGCCTTCTGCGGCAGCAGGCTGACCGTGTTTTTCTGCGGAATGCCAACGAATGCGGTCGTGCCGGTCGCCGAGACGATCACGCCGACCTTGACCTGCGCCAGTGCCGGCACGGACAGTGATGCCGCCAGCGCAGTGCCGGCCAGCATGCACAGCAATCGGTTTTTCTTCATCCTTTCCTCCTGTCATTGATCGGGACGTGTCCCACGGTACCGCGTTTCATTCGATTCCGCCGAGATAGGCTTCGAGCACGCGCGGATCATTTTGCACCTGCGCCGGCACGCCTTCGGCGATTTTCTCGCCGAATTCCATGGCCACGACGCGATCGGCCAGGCCCATCACGAAGTCCATGTCGTGCTCGACCAGCAGTATGCCCATTCCTTCGTCGCGCAACTGGCGCAGCAGTTGTGCCAGCGCCTGCTTTTCCAGGTAGCGCAGGCCGGCCGCCGGTTCGTCGAGCAGCAGCAGGCACGGATCGGCCGCCAGGGCGCGTGCGATTTCGACCAGGCGCTGCTGTCCGAGCGCGAGGCTGCCGGCGGCCTCGAACATGCGCTCGCGCAGGCCGACGCGTTCGATCTGGCGGGCCGCCTCGGCGAGCAGGCGGCGCTCTTCGCCGCGTTCCAGATGCAGGCAGGCGGGCAGCACGCCGCGCGCGCCGCGCAGATGCGCGCCGATGGCAACGTTTTCCAGCACATTCATGTCCGGCAGCAGGCGCACGTGCTGAAAGGTGCGGCTCAGGCCCAGCCGTGCAATGCGTCGCGCCGGCATGCGATCGATGCGCTGGCCGAGAAAATGCACTTCGCCTTCGCTGGGTGTGTTGACCCCGGACAGACAGTCGAAAAGGGTTGACTTGCCGGCGCCGTTGGGGCCGATCAGGGCCAGCACTTCACCGGCGCGTACCTGCACGCTGATGTCGTGGTTGGCCAGCAGACCGCCATAGCGTTTCGTCAGCCTGCGCGCTTCGAGCAGCGTTTCGCCCCGTGCCGGCAGGGCGCGCCCCGGCAGGGGTTCGGCGTGCGGCACAGCCTGTGTGCGCTCGCCCCCGCGTGCTGCCGTCAGCCGCGCCAGAATCGGCCACAGTCCGTCGGGTGCGCGCTGGAGCACGAGCACCATCAGCAGACCGAAGACGATGATCTCGAAATTGCCGCTCTGGCCGATCAGCGCCGGCAGCCAGTCCTGCAGCCACTGTTTCAGGACGGTGATCAGTCCCGCGCCGACGATGGCGCCCCAGACGTGCGCGGCGCCGCCGATGACCGCCATGAACAGGTACTCGACACCTGCGATGAGGTTGAACGGTGTCGGGTTGACAAAGCGCTGCATGTGCACGTACAGCCAGCCCGACAGCGCCGCGAACAGCGCCGCGACGAGAAAGGCCACCGTCTTCGAGCGCGCCGTGTCGATACCCATCGATTCGGCCATGATGATCCCGCCCTTGAGCGCGCGGATCGCCCGGCCTTCGCGCGAATCGAGCAGATTGCGGGTGATCCAGATGGCACCCAGCAGCAGCAGCCAGATCAGATAGTAGAAGTGCTGTGTGCTGCGGATCGACAGGCCGAACAGAGACAGTGACGGAATGCCGGTCAGGCCGGTGTGGCCGCCGAGGCTGTCGAGATTGCCAAAGAGGAAATACAGGCTGATGCCCCAGGCAATCGTCCCCAGCGGCAGATAGTGGCCGGACAGGCGCAGGGTGAGCGCCCCCAGCATCCAGGCGACGACGAAGGTGAGCAGCAGACCCAGCAGGAGGCCGGCCCACGGCGACGCACCGGTCCACGCCAGCCAGGCGGGCAGGTTTGGCGTCGTTGTCAGCCAGGCACTGACGTAGGCACCCATGCCGACGAATGCCGCCTGACCGAAGGACATCAGGCCGCCAACGCCGGTCAGCAGGACGAGACCAAGTGCCACCAGCGCATACAGCCCGATATAGTCGAGCAGGACCAGGTGGAACTCGCTCAGCAGAAGGGGCGCACCGGCGAGCAGGGCGAGGAAGATGGCCAGCGCGATGCTGTTGCGCGTCGCACCGCGCGTGCGCGTCGGACGCACGTCGTTCGCCGGGACTGTCGATGCGTTCATTCGTCGTCTCCGATCGCGTGCGATGTGAGCGAGCGCCACAGCAGCACCGGAATGATGACGGTGAAGACGATCACTTCCTTGTAGGCCGACGCCCAGAAGGACGAGAACGACTCCAGCAGGCCGACGAGCACGGCGCCGACGGCGGCCAGCGGATAGCTGGCCAGACCGCCGACGATCGCGGCAACGAAGCCCTTCAGGCCGAACAGGAAGCCGGTGTCGTAATAGATCGTCGTGATCGGCGCGACCAGCACGCCCGAGAGCGCGCCGATCAGGGCGGCCAGCGCGAACGAGAGCTTGCCGGCGAGCACGGTCGAGATGCCCATCAGGCGCGCGCCGACGCGGTTGATCGCGGTGGCACGCAGTGCCTTGCCGTACAGCGTGCGCTCGAAGAACGCATACAGCGCCGCGATCAGCGCGATCGAGGCACCGATCACCCACAGCGTCTGGCTCTGCACGGTGATCAGGTCGAGATCGAAGCTGGCGTCGGTGAAGGCCGGCGTGCGCGTGCCCTCGGCGCCAAAGAAAAGCAGGCCGAGGCCGACCAGTGCGAAATGCACGGCGACGGCAACGATCAGCAGCACCAGCACCGAACCGTGCGCGATCGGCTGGAAGGCGAGCCGGTAGATCATCGGTCCGAGCGGCACGATCAATGCGAGCGTGAGCACGACCTGCAGTGGCAGGGCCAGTCGCGCCGGGTCGATCAGCAGGAGCACGGCAGCGGCCAGCGCCGGGTAGACGAGATTCCAGCCGATCACGGACTTCAGGTTGCCGCGGGTATGTCGCCAGGCCTGGATGCCGTCGATGAGGGCGACGGCAACGCCGGCGGCGAGTAGCAGCCACAGGGTTCCCGGCGTGCGGCCGGCCTGGAAGCTCGCCAGGGTGAGTGCACCCATCGACACGAACTCGCCCTGCGGGATGTAGATCACGCGCGTGACTGCGAACAGCAGGACGAGAGCGATGGCGAGCAGCGCATAGATGGCACCGTTGACGATGCCATCCTGCGACAGCAGCAGCGCGATCTGCAGATTCATGCCGGCTCCGTCCGCCCGATGCGATGCGTCGATTCGCGCGCGTTCATCCGGTGCGCCCAAAATCCGGCGTGCGGCGCTCGCCGAATGCCGCGATGCCTTCGCGCGCGGCCGCCGTGCAGGCGCTCGCGCCGAAGGCGGCGTAGCCGATCTCCAGCGCCTCGCCGAAGGTGGGCGCCGCCGCGGCTTCCCGAACCGCTTTTTCGATGATGCCGACCGTGGTCGGGCTGAGTTTCAGGCCACTGGCCGCCTGTTCCACCCGATCGGCGAACTCTGGTACCTCGACGGCACCGTCCGGGATGCGCTTGATCCTGCCGGCCAGCGCCCGCACGCGCTCAGCCGCAGCGGCGATCAGGCTGCGGTAGTCGTCGGCCAGCGCGTCGACGATACCCAGTTCATGCGCGCGTGTAGCCGTGAGCCGTTCGCCGGCGCGCAGCATTGCGTGGAACGTGGCAGCTGCGGCCGGTCAGCGCCGATAGGGCACGACCATCGCGCCGATGCCGGGCACGATGCCCAGCGTGACCTCGGGCAGCTGCATCGTCGCTGCACGCACGGCCACCAGCGAATGGCAGCGCATCGCCAGTTCGAAGCCGCCGCCGAGCGCCATGCCGTTCAGCGCGGCGACGACCGGCTTCTTCATCGCATCCAGGTGCACGAGCAGGCGCGAGCAGTCGCGCGAATACTGTGTCGCCGCCGGCGCATCGCCCAGCATCGACGGGAAGCGGCCGATGTCGGCGCCGGCGCAGAACGCGCGCGGGCCGTAGCCGGTGATGACGAAGCCGGCGACGTCATCATCGTTCTCGTGACGGCGGATGACGGCGAGGATCTCGTCGGTCATCTCGTCGTGCAGCGCATTGAGCGCTTCCGGACGGCGCAGCGTGATCAGCTTGACCTTGGCGCCCGTGCCAGCATCGCCGATCTCGCCGACCCCGATATCGTCGACGAGCACGTGGCGTTCGAACTGCTGGTAGCCGGCCAGTTCGCGTTGTTGTTGCGGCATGCCGCTGCGTTCGCTGACGAAGCGGCCGAGAATGCGTGCCGTCTCGGCCTCGCCAAGACCGCGCATCAGCGTGAGCGGCCCGTCACGGAAGCCGAGTGCGATCCGGCAGCCCAGATCGAGATCCGCCGGCGTGCCGATCTGCCGGTCGACGATGTCGACCGACTGTGAAAAGAGGACGCCGAGCAGGCGATCGCGCACATTGGCGACGACGTCCGCTTCGACCGGTACCGACTTGCCCGGCGCCACGGTCAGCCAGCGCTCGACCGAACCGAAGATCGTCGCCGGCCGGTAGTGTTCGCCTTCCTCGTCGGCCTGCAGCGTGTTGGTCTCGACGATGATCGGGTTGCCGTGCGCGAGATTGAGCACGAAGAACGGCCCGGCATGCACGAATTCGCCGGCGACGGTGTCGATCTGTGCGGCGTTGGCCTGATCGAGCAGCAGCGCCGACTCATTGCACCAGTTGTCGAAGATCCGGTCGAGCATGAAGCAGGGCGCGTCGGCGGTGACCAGCGGCAGCTTCCCCGTTTCGCAGAAGAACCGGCGCAGATGTTCGACCATGGCCGGATCGGCCCGTTCCCAGTCGATGACTTCGACGGCCGGATTGCGCCAGGCCGGCGCGAAGAAGTGCGTCACCGTCGTGCGCTCCGGATGGCGCAGTTTCGCGAAGATGCGCGCGGCCGGCAGCGAACTCGTGTTCGAGGTGATGATGGCGTCGCTGGCCACCCGTGCCTCGACGTCGGCAAAGATCTTCTGCTTCAGGCCCAGGTTTTCGGTGGCCGCCTCGAGCACCCAGTCGGCACTGGCCAGGGCATCGTAGTCGGTGCTCACGTGGATGTCGCGCAGCACGGCCTCGGCCTGCTCCGCCTTCATTTTCCCGCGTGCCACCGCCTTGTCGGCATAGCCCTGGAAGCGCTTGAGCGCGGCCTCCAGCGCCGGCTGTGCGAGGTCGATCAGGGTGAGCTTCAGGCCGGGCAGGGCGCTCTTGAGGTAGTAGCCGATGTCGGGCCCGATCGAGCCGGCACCGATGATGGCGATGTGCTGCGGCATCGGCCGGGTCGACTCGATCAGCAGCGGATTGGCGAAGCGGATGCGCGGCGCCGGATACACGCCGGTGGAGGCAGGGGAAGAAGTGTTCATGCAGGGACTCCTTGTTCTTGCGGCCGGTTGCCCGCTGCGCGTCCCGAGCCCAGATAGGACTCGACCACGCGGGGGTTTCCGGCAAGTTCGGCGGATGGTCCGGCGAGCACGATGTCGCCGGTCTCCAGTACATAGCCTTCGTCGGCGACCTGCAGCGCGGCGCGGGCGTTCTGCTCGACGAGCAGGATCGACACACCGGTGGTGCGCAGGTCGGCGATGATATGCATGATTTCGCGCACGATGCGCGGCGCCAGTCCGAGGCTGGGCTCATCGAGCATGAGCAGACGTGGCTTGCCCATCAGCGCGCGTCCGAGCGCCAGCATCTGGCGCTCGCCGCCCGAGAGTGTCGCGGCCAGTTGCGTGCGCCGTTCGCGCAGGCGCGGAAAGCGCTCGTAGACCTCGTCGAAATCGCCGGCGGCGGCGCGTTCGCCGCGACGCACGCGCTGGAAGGCACCCAGACGCAGATTGTCCTCGACCGACAGTTCGCCGAACAGTTCACGCCGTTCGGGCACGAGGCTGATGCCGTGCGCCACGCGTGTCTCGACCCCGGAGGCGCCCAGTTCGATGCCGGCGTAGCGCACGCGTCCGGCGCAGGGCAGCAGGCCCATGATGGCACCGAGCAGCGTCGACTTGCCGGCACCGTTGGGGCCGATGACGGTGGCGATCTCGCCCTCGCGCACGCGCAGCGACACGCCGTGCACGGCTTCGACCTTGCCGTAGTGCACGGTCAGATCTTCCACTTCGAGTAACAGAGTGCTCATGACGGATCGGAAGGCTCGAAGCCTGGTTGGGTGGCATCGGTGACCGGCGGTCGCGCCAGATCGAGGTGCCGCAGCATGTCGAGCATGCGGGCCAGGGTCTGTGAACGATAGCGGGCGACATCCATCTGCGCGAAGTCGTAGAAACCCTGTCCGTCGCGCAGGCCGTTGCGCCCTTCGCGCATGTGGCGATCGACGATCGCCGGCGAGGCATAGCGTTCGTCGCCCAGGGCGCGCGCCAGATATCGGCTGGCGTGATAGAGGATGTCGTTGCCGCCGTAATCGATGAACTCGACGACGCCGATGTTGGCGAAGCGAAAGCCCAGGCCATAGCGGGTCGCGCGATCGATTTCGGTCGCGCTGGCCACGCCCTGCTCGATCATCCGTGCCGCCTCGTTCATGATCAGCGACTGCAGCCGCGGCACGATATAGCCGGGGGCGGGGCGGCACTGCACCGGCACCTTGCCGATCGATTCGAGCAGCGCACGCAGCGCGGCGATCGCCCCGGGGTCGGTGCCCTCGTGTGCGCTCAGTTCGACCAGCGGCACGACGTAGGCCGGATTGAGCCAGTGCGCGTTCAGGAAGCGTCCGGGGTGCGTGATCAGGCCGGCGAGTTCGTCGACGAGGATGGTCGACGTTGTCGAGGCGACGATCGCGTCACCGCGCAGATGATCGCCGAGAAAGGCCATGGCCTCGCGCTTGGCGTCGATCGTCTCCGGCACGCCCTCGAAGACGAAGTCGGCGTCGGCGAGCGCCTCGGCCGCCGCATCGCGGGCCGCGAAACGTACCCGCCGCAGCACCTGCGGGCGCAGGGCGTCGTCGAACACGCCGTGCGCCGACATGGCGGCCAGCGACGCGTCGATCTCGGCCAG
>DAIUFU010000092.1:0-8373 GCA_036844405.1 Burkholderiaceae bacterium
ACGAGATCGAGAAGGCGCACCCGGACATCTTCAACATCCTGCTGCAGGTGATGGATCACGGTGCGCTCACCGACAACAACGGTCGCAAGGCCGACTTCCGCAACGTCATCCTGATCATGACGACGAATGCGGGCGCGACCGAGCTGCAGAAGCGGGCGATCGGCTTTTCCGACACGCGCAAGACGGCCGACGAGATGAACGAGATCCGGCGCATGTTCACGCCCGAGTTTCGCAACCGGCTCGATGCGGTCATCAGCTTCGGTGCGCTCGACGAGCAGATCATCCTGCGCGTCGTCGACAAGTTCCTGATGCAGCTCGAAGAGCAGTTGCACGAGAAGAAGGTCGAGGCGATCTTCACCGACGCGCTGCGCGCGATGCTGGCGAAGAAGGGCTTCGATCCGGCGATGGGTGCACGACCGATGCAGCGCCTGATCCAGGACACCATCCGCAAGGCACTGGCCGACGAGCTCCTGTTCGGCAAGCTGGTCGCCGGCGGGCGGGTCACGGTCGACGTCGACGAAGCGGACGAGGTGACGCTGTCGTTCGCCGAGGGCGCACCACCCGATCCGGGCAGCGAGGGCGAGGAATTCGTCGACGTTTTGCCGGCCTGAGCCTGACCACGCGCGCAGCCGCCGGCTCCGGCCAGCGGCTGCCTTCCCTTCCCCTCCTGCGCTGATCCTGCCGTTTGCGCAGGCAAGCCCTTGTCACTCCTGCGCATAATGGGCGATCATGGCCGCGCGCATGGAGATGATCGGCCTGCGCCTGCATAAGAGAGAAAAGAGGGAGGGGGCTTGGACGTCCGGCGTACACCGTCGAACAGCGTGGAAGGAAGGCAGCGTGTCCTGCGGTCGTCAGACCGGTTGCAGGACGTCGGAAGCTGCCGATGAGGCCGATTCGCCGTCTGCTGGAGGTGTTGCGCAGTTCCCCGCGCCCGGGTATGCGGGTCGGACGCCTGCTCGGCATGGGTGCCGGCCTGACGGTGCTGGCCGCGCTGGCCATTTACGGCGTCATCCTCTATCCGCTGCTCGAAGTCACGAATTCGACGGAATTCTGTGCCTCCTGCCACTCGATGCAGGCGACGGTCTATCGCGAGTACAAGACGTCGGCGCATTACAGCAATGCCTCCGGCGTGCGTGCCGGCTGCCCGGACTGCCACGTGCCGAAGCCACTGGGCCAGAAGCTGGTCGCCAAGGTGCTGGCAGCCAAGGACGTCTGGCACGAGATGCTCGGCACGATCGACACACCGGAGAAATTCGAAGCGCATCGCTGGCGAATGGCCAATGTCGTCTGGTCGAAGTTCGAGCGCAGCGATTCGGCGACCTGTCGCTCGTGTCATGCCTGGGAATCGATGGATCTGGACGAGCAGGATCGCATGGCGCGCTCGAAACACCGTTCGGCGCAGGAAGAAGGGCGCACCTGCATCGAGTGTCACAAGGGGCTGGTGCACCGGCTGCCGCGACCGCCGCAGCCAGCCAGCGCCGGGGCTGCACCGGATGCGGGCCCCGTTTCGCACGACACGGGGAGCGCGGACGCAGGCGTGCGATTTGTCCGGCGGGATTCATGACGGCGACCGGCGAACCAGCAACCGGCCGCACGGCCGACGAAAGAGCCGGTGCGTGCCGGAACGGAACCGCATCGTTCGTCCGATATGGTTATGTCGCAGGCCCGGGACGCTTTGGGCCGGTCATCCATGCAGGGATCATTCGCTGCTTGCAGCGAGCTTGAGGGGAGTGAGAGCCATGAAAAAGAAGGGAGTGGGGGCCGCGCTGGTTCTGGCGGGGCTGATCTGGGCCGGCGGCGCTGCGGCGCAACCGGCACCGGTGTCGGTGCTGGCCGGCAACTGCGTCGGTTGTCACGGCATCGACGGAGTCAGCCGGGGGCCGGCATCACCGACGATTGCCGGCCTGTCGAAGCCCTATTTCGTCAGCGCCATGCTGGCGTACAAATACGGCAACGATCGCGCGAAGATCGAGGCGGCGGCACGCACGCTCAAGATCGATCCCGACGATCTGTCGGCGTTCGAGCGTCCGGCGACCGTCATGGACCGGATGGCCACCGGCTACAGCGACGAGGAAATCGGCATCCTGGCCGATTATTTTGCCGGCAAGACCTGGGTGCCGGCCCTGCAGGCATATGACGCCAGGCTGGCCGCGCGCGGCCAGCAGGTGCACGACGACGCCTGCGAGAAGTGCCACGAGAACGGCGGGCGCAAGGGCGATGAAGGCGAGGGCGTGCTCGCAGGGCAATGGATGCCGTATCTGAACTACACCTTTGCCGATTACAACGAAGGGCATCGCGGCATGCCGAAGAAAATGCGTGCGCGGATGAAGGAACTCGATGCTGCTGATTTCGAGGCCTTGCTGCATTTCTACGCCAGCCAGAAATGAGGGAGGACGAAATCATGACGAACATCACACGCAGGGACTTCGTTCTCGGAACCGGTGCGGCAGGTCTGACGCTGGCGGCACCGGGGTTTGCGATCGCACAGGGCCGGAAGAAAGTCGTCATCGTCGGTGGCGGTATCGGCGGGTGCACGGTAGCCGGTTATCTGCGCCTGGGTGATCCGTCGATCGACGTGACCCTGATCGAACCGAATCGCGATTACTACACCTGTTTCATGAGTAACGAAGTGATCGCCGGGGATCGGAAGATCGAGACGATCACCTTCGGTTACGACGGGCTGAAGAAACGGGGCGTCAACGTCGTCCACGACACGGTGACCGGGATCGACACCGGGGCGCGCACGGTGAAGACGGCCGGAGGCAGCAGCTTCGGCTATGACCGGCTGGTCGTGGCGCCCGGCATCGACTTCAAGTGGGGCGCCATCGAGGGCCACGAGGCAGCCACTGCCGAGACGATTCCGCACGCCTGGAAAGCCGGCCCGCAGACGCTGCTGCTGCGTCGCCAGCTCGAAGCCATGCCCGATGGTGGCACGGTCATGATCTGTCCGCCGTCGGGTCCGTTCCGCTGCCCGCCCGGACCGTACGAGCGCGCCAGCCTGATCGCCGGTTATCTGAAGCGCTTCAAGCCGAAATCGAAGCTGCTGATCGTCGATGCGGCCACCGCCTTCTCGAAGCAGGGCCTGTTCATCGAGGGCTGGAAGGCGCTGTATGGCTACGGCACGCCGAACAGTCTGATCGAGTGGATCAGCGGCGAGCAGACCGACGGCGGCATCGCCCGGCTGGATGCCGCGACGCGCACGGTCACGACGAAGTTCGGCGACAAGCACAAGGCCGACGTGCTCAACCTGATTCCGGCCCAGCGGGCGGGTTCGATCGCCGCCAAAGCCGGCCTGACCGGCGATGGCGACTGGTGTCCGGTCGATCTGGTCACGTTCGAGTCGAAGATCCACAAGGGCGTGCATGTGCTGGGTGATGCGTCGGTGGCCGCGACGATGCCGAAATCGGGCTATTCGGCCAATTCGCAGGCGAAGGTGACGGCTGCCGCGATCGTCGCCCTGCTCAAGGGGCAGGCGCCGGGCACGCCGTCGTACGTCAACACCTGCTACAGCATCGTCGGCAAGGACTACGGCATCTCGGTGGCCAACGTCTACCAGCTCGGCGCCGACGACAAGGGTGGACAGGTGATCAAGGCGGTTTCGGGCGGCGTCAGCCCGCTGAAGGCCTCGGCCGAATTCCGCCGCCGCGAACAGGCCTACGCCTACAGCTGGTTCGAGAACATCACGCACGACGTGTTCGGCTGACTGCTCTTCAAACCCGGCAGGAACGGGGCCTTCGGGCCTCGTTTTTTTTTCCGTCTGCCGCCAGGGCACGGTGACACGCCGGCGGGCAGAGCCGGCGACGACAGCGATGGCATCGGAGTGTGCACATGTGCCGCGGAGTGCGCGCGTGAATGCCGGCAGAGGACTCGCACGAATGACGTATATTCGCGGCATGTCCGGGCGAAACGCTTCCATTCTGCTTGTCTCCGCGCTGGTCGCACTCGGTGCGGTCGGTATCGCACTTGTTCTGCAGCACGGCTTCGGCATGGAGCCGTGCGCCTGGTGCACGTTCCAGCGGCTGTTGTATCTGGTGTTCGCAGCCCTGGCGGCGCTCGCCTGGCTGAGTGCGCGGCAGCGCATCGTGACATCCGTGTTCGCCGGTCTGGCGCTCGTGACGGCGCTGGCCGGCCTGTGGGCGGCCCTGCATCAGCAATTCGTCGCCGCGAAGAGCCTGTCGTGCAGCTTCACCTTCGCCGATCGCGCGCTGATGAATCTGCGGCTCGACGAGACACTGCCGTGGCTGTTTGCCGCGACGGCTTCCTGCGGCGAGGCCAACGTGCCGTTGCTGGGCATTCCGTTTGCCTGGTGGAGCGCGACCCTGTTCGGCCTGCTGGCGCTGGCGGCGGCGCGTGCCGTCTGGCGTGTGTGTGTGGCCGGAGAGAAAGCCTGAAGCGGGTGATCCGCTACCAGACCCCCATGGCCACGCCGGCCGCCAGCATCGTCCCCAGTTCCTGTGCACGCGCCAGGGAAGCCGCGTCGATCCGCTTGCGGGCGAGGATGGCTTCCGGTGTTTGCGCGTGCGTGATCACGATCAGGGGTTCGGCCACTGCCTTCAGGCGCCAGCCGGTGGCGATGCGGGCGATCTGGCGGGCCGATCCCTCGCCGTCCGAGCCGGCACACACGATCGTGGCGTAGGGCCGTCCTTCGATGCGTCCGAGCGCCGCGTAATAGCAGCGGTCGAAGAAGTCCTTCATCATCCCGGCCATCGTGCCGAGATTCTCCGGCGTCGCAAACAGCACGGCATTGGCCGCGAGCAGATCGTCCGCCTGCGCCTGGTCGGCACGCCGCCTGTGCAGCACGACCGATACCTCCTGCGCCGCGCCCTCGGCAAAGGCGTCGACCAGCTGGCGCGTACCGTCGGTCATCGTCCACCACACCGCCAGCAGTTGCCGCTTTTCGTTCTCATTGCTCATGGGTGCCTGCTGTCCGTGTCGTTCAGGAAAGCCTGTCGGTCCGGGCCCCTCGATGGACCAGTGCACACCGGATCGCCGGTTCGGGTCTGTCGTGCAGACATGCGCATCGTTTCGGGCGGTCGTTGATCGGGCGGTTTCGGTCGGTGTGCGGATGGAGGTAAGGTGAAGCGTCTTCGGGATCGCACGGGTCCCGAACACGTTTTTCTGCAAACGGGAGGATTCGCATGCAGATCGGCATGGTCGGATTGGGGCGCATGGGTGCCGGCCTGGCACAGCGCCTGGTGCAACGGGGGCACGCCGTGACAGGGTACGACCCGCAGGAGAGTGCGCGCAAGCGCGCCGAAAACGCTGGCCTCGTCAGTGTGGATTCGCTGCCGGCGCTGATCGCTGCATTGAAGGTGCCACGCACTGTCTGGCTGATGGTGCCGGCAGGCGAGCCCGTCGACCAGGCGCGGGACTCCCTGCTGCCGCTGATGATCGCCGGCGACGTCATCATCGACGGCGGCAACTCCCACTACCAGGACACCTTGCGCCGGGCCGGGCGGGCGCGGCAGGCCGGCATCGAGTACGTCGATTGCGGCACCAGTGGCGGCGTCTGGGGCCTGGAGGAAGGCTACAGCTTGATGATCGGCGGGGATGCGGCCGTCATCGACCGGCTGCGACCGCTCTTCGAAGCGTTGGCACCCGCAGCCGGGAAGGGCTGGGGACGCGTCGGACCGGTCGGCTCGGGGCATTTCACCAAGATGGTGCACAACGGCATCGAGTACGGGCTGATGCAGGCCTATGCCGAGGGGTTTTCGATCCTGCAGCACAAGCACGAGTTTGGTCTCGATCTGCCTGCCGTGGCCGGGATCTGGCGTCATGGCAGCGTGGTGCGATCCTGGCTGCTGGATCTCACCGCGGCGGCACTCGAAAGGGATCCGCAGCTCGACGAGCTGGAAGCGTGGGTGGACGACTCCGGGGAGGGGCGCTGGACCGTGGCCGAAGCCATTGATCTGGACGTGCCGGCACCGGTGATCACGCAGGCGCTGATCGAGCGTCTGCGTTCGCGCGATCGTGATTCGTTTTCGGATCGCCTGCTGGCTGCCCTGCGCAACCAGTTCGGCGGCCATGCCGTGAAGAAAAAATGACGGTTCCGGCCACGCGCTGGCATGCCGTGTCCGATGCCGCGGAACTGGCGCAGCGGGCCTGTGCCCGCATACTGGAAGCCGCCCGGGCCGCGGTGGCGGCGCGTGGAGTCTTTTCGATCGTGCTGGCCGGAGGCGGCACGCCGCGCGCAACCTACGCGTTGCTGCGAACGGCACGCGCCGACTGGGCGCGCTGGCAGGTCTGGTTTGGCGATGAACGGTGCCTGCCGGCGGACAGCCCGGAGCGCAACAGTTGCATGGCGCGCGCGACGTGGCTGGATCATGTGCCCGTTCCGCGCCAGGCCGTGCACGTCATCGATGCCGAATTGGGTGCTGCGGCTGCCGCCGCCGCTTATGCGCGGGCACTGCACGGTGCGGACCATTTCGACTGCGTGCTGCTGGGACTGGGCGAAGACGGGCACACGGCCAGTCTGTTTCCCGGTCGTGACTGGGGCGTCGGCGTGCACGCGCCGGACGTGCTCGCCGTGCACGATGCGCCGAAACCGCCTTCGGAGCGCGTGTCGCTCAGTGCCGCGCGCCTGGTGCGGGCGCGGGCGGTCTGGTTCCTGGTGGCGGGCCCGTCCAAGCAGGCGGCAGTCACTGCCTGGCGATCGGGTGCGGTCATCCCGGCGGCGGCCATCCGGCCCGCCGCCGGAGTCGACGTGCTGGTCGAACGGCGCCTGCTGCCGTCTGCGTACGGCGCCTGATTCCGGATGCGGCGTGTGCGCGTCGAACGGCATGCCCGGCGTCAGGGCCGCGACGTCTCGTCGCTTCCGAGCCGTGCGCCAGCACCTCAGCCGGTTTCGCGCTGGCTGCGGTAGTGACGGATCAGCGCATTGGTCGAGCTGTCGTGTTGGAGCCCGGGCTCATCCTCCGCTGTGATTTCCCGGATGGCACGCGTGGCCAGTTGCTTGCCGAGTTCCACGCCCCACTGGTCGAATGAATTGATGCCCCAGATCGCTCCCTGCGTGAATACGCTGTGCTCGTAGAGCGCCACCAGTGTGCCCAGCGTGCGTGGCGTGAGCTGCCCGGCAAGGATCGTGGTGCTCGGACGGTTGCCGGCACAGGTGCGGTGGGCGACCAGCGGTTCGGGCGTACCTTCGGCGCGTACCTGCCCGGGCGTGATGCCGAAGGCCAGCGCCTCGCCCTGGGCGATCAGATTGGCGATCAGGAGATCGTGCTGCCGGCCGAGCGGATGGGTGGCCCGTGAGAAGCCGATGAAATCGCAGGGAACGAGGCGCGTACCCTGATGCAGCAACTGGTAGAAGGAGTGCTGGCCGTTGGTGCCGGGCTCGCCCCAGTAGATCGGACCGGTGGCGCATCCCACCGCATCACCGGTGAGCGTGACGTGCTTGCCGTTGCTTTCCATGGCGAGCTGCTGCAGATAGGCCGGAAAGCGCTTGAGATCTTCGCAGTAGGGCAGCACGGCGACGGTTTCGGCACCAAGGAAATTGTTGTTCCACACCGCCAGCAGGCCCATCAGAAGCGGCAGGTTGCGCTCGGGCGGTGCCGTGCGGAAGTGCTCGTCCATCGCATGAAAGCCATCCAGCATCTGCCGGAATCGATCCGGCCCGATCGCGATCATCGTGGACAGCCCGATGGCCGAATCCATCGAATAGCGCCCGCCCACCCAGTCCCGCAGCGGATACATGTGCTCGACGTCGATGCCGAACGCGCTCACCCGTTCGGCGTTGGCCGAAACCGCCACGAAGTGCCGGGCCACCGCCCGTTCATCGCCCAGCTGCTGCACGCACCAGGCGCGCGCCGCACGGGCGTTGGCCAGCGTCTCCAGCGTGCCGAAGCTTTTCGAGCAGACGATGAACAGGGTTTCGGCCGCGTCCAGGTCGCGCGTCGCTTCGGTCAGGTCGGCGCCGTCGACATTGGAGACGAAAGCGAAGCGCAGATCGCGCTGGCTGAAGTTGCGCAGTGCTTCGCAGGCCATGACGGGGCCGAGATCCGAGCCGCCGATGCCGATGTTGACGATGTTGCGGATCGGCCGGCCGGTGTGACCGTGCCACTGCCCGGAGCGTACGCGCTCGGCCAGTGCCGCCATGCGCGCAAGCGTCGCGTGGACTTCCTCCACGACGTTGCTGCCGTCGACGAGAATGCGCGCGCCCAGGGGCGCGCGCAGCGCCACATGCAATGCGGCGCGTTGTTCGGTGGTGTTGATGGCCTCGCCACGGAACATGGCAGCCATCCGCTCGTGCACGCTGCGTGCCTCGGCCAGCGCCAGCAGCGCCTGCATGACGCCGGCGTCCACACGCTGCTTGGAATAGTCGAAATACAGGCCGACCGCTTCCACTGTGAAATGCCGGGCACGCTCGCTGTCGGT
>DAIUFU010000093.1:0-4673 GCA_036844405.1 Burkholderiaceae bacterium
CTGCGCCGGAAAGCGCAGCCCGGTGCCCGGATCGCGATCATCGGCGGCGGCTTCATCGGCAGCGAAGTGGCCGCCGCGCTGAGCTGGAGCGGATGCAAGGTGACGATGCTGTTCCCCGAGGACACGATCTGCGCTCGTACGTATCCGAAGGCGCTGGCGGAATCGGTTACCGCGTATTTCCGGGACAAGGGTGTCGACGTGCGCGCCGGCATCACGGCCACCGGCATGAGCAGCTCCGACGCGCTGATCCTGTCGGACGGCAGTTCGCTGCAGGTCGATGCGATCGTCGCCGGCATCGGCATCACGCCGAACATCGGGCTGGCGAAGGAAGCCGGTCTGGATACTGGTAACGGCATCGTCGTCGACGAGCATCTGCGCACCTCCGACCCCGACATCTATGCTGCCGGCGACGTCGCCGAGTTTCCCGCCCCGGCACTCGAGCGCCGCCTTCGTGCCGAGCACGAAAACGCGGCGGCACCGATGGGCGAGTGCGCCGGACGCAACATGGCCGGCAAGACTGCGCCCTACGATGTGCTGCCGTTTTTCTACTCGGATCTGTTCGATCTCGGCTATGAGGCCGTCGGCGTGCTCGATGCCCGCCTGGAAACCGTCGAGCAGTGGGTCACGCCGTACCGCGAAGGGGTCGTCTATTACCTGGAAAACAGGCGCGTACGCGGTGTGCTGCTGTGGAATACCTGGGATCAGGTGGATGCGGCCCGCGCCCTGATCGCCGATCCCGGCCCGTTCGATGCACAGAAGGTACGAGGCCGGTTGCCGAAGAGCTGAGCACCGGCAAAGCCGGATACCCGAAACCGTTCCCGTTTCGGGCGGACCTGCCACCCGCACCTCCTTCGCAGCTGGATGGCCACCACTCTGCTCATCGTTCTGACCGTCGGACTGGCCAGCCAGTGGCTGGCCTGGCGGGTCGGTCTGCCGGCCATCGTGATCCTGATCGCCAGCGGCCTGCTGCTCGGACCGGTCACCGGAGTCATTCCGCCTTCCGAATCGCCGCAGCAACTGAACGCGCTGATCGGTATGGGAGTGGCGATCATCCTGTTTGAAGGCGGGATGTACCTGAAGCTGCGCGAACTGCGCGATACCGGACACGGCGTCGTGCGCCTGGTGCTGCTCGGTCCGCCGCTGGCCTGGCTGCTGGCATCGGCGGCGGCCTATTACATTGGCGGACTGGACTGGCCGGTGGCGATCGTGACCGGCGCGATTCTGGTCGTCACGGGACCGACCGTGATCATGCCGCTATTGCGTCAGGCCCGTCTGAACAAGGACAGTGCGTCGCTGCTCAAATGGGAGGCGATCGCCAACGATCCGGTCGGCGTGCTGCTGGCCGTGCTCAGCTTCCAGTACTTCACCACGCATGGCGCGACACTCGCCGAAAGCGCCTGGAATCTCGGCCTGTCGGTGGCTACCGGCCTGATCGTCGGTGGTGCCGGCGGCTGGTTCGTCGGTCAGCTCTATCGGCGTGGCGCGGTGCCGGTGCACCTGAAGGCGCCGATCCTGATGGTGCTGGTGCTGATACTGTACTGGGCGTCGAACCAGGTCCGCCCGGAAGCCGGGCTGCTGTCGGTGACCCTGATGGGGCTGGTCATCGGCAACATGAAGCTGGTCGAGCGTGAGGCCCTGCGCAGCTTCGAGGAAAACCTGGCGACCGTCCTGCTGTCGATGCTGTTCATCATCATTCCGGCGCAGCTCGGCCTGCGCCACCTCGAACTGATCGACGGGCGTGCGATCGCCTTCGTTCTCGTGCTGATGTTCGTCGTGCGGCCAGCGACGATTTTCACCATCATGGCGTTTGCGCCCGTACGCCGCACAGACAAGCTGCTGCTGGGCTGGATCGCGCCGCGCGGGATCGTGGCAGCGGCCACGGCCGGCCTGTTCGGTCCGGCGCTGATGGACGCCGGCTATCCGGACGCCGAAAAGCTGCTGCCGATTCTCTTTCTGGTCATCTTCGCAACGGTGCTCTCGCATGGTCTGAGCATCGGCCGACTGTCCCGCGGTCTGGGGCTGGCCGCCGCCGAGAGCAACGGACTGCTGATCGTCGGGGCGTCAGACTTCTCGATTGCGCTGGCGCAAGCGCTGCAGAAACTGAACATCGACGTGCAGATTTCCGATGGTGCCTGGGAACGACTCAAGGCGGCACGCATGGCGGGCATTACGGTGCAGTACGGTGAGATCCTGTCGGAAGAGACCGAACATCGATTCGACAGCCAGCATCTGAGTCATCTGCTGTGCATGACCGAAAACGATTTCTACAATGCACTGGCGTGCAAGGCGAGAGCGCACGTCTTCGGCCACCATCGCACGTTCCAGATCGCGTCGCACGACGCCTCGGCGCAGGAATTCAAGCGCCTGTCGATCGAGATGCGCGGTTATTTCGCGTTTGCGTCAACTGCCAATTTCAGCGTGCTGTCGGCACGTCTGGCCGACGGCTGGACGATCCAGAGCACACGCATGACCAGCGCACACGGCTGGGAGGAACTGAAGGCCCGGCTCGACGAGGCCGATACCGGCTGGCTGCTGCTCGGCGGCATCAGTCCCAAGGGAATCTTCCGGCTGTATTCGCCGGAACAGCGTTTTCGCATCGAACTGGACTGGACGGCCATCTTCTTTGCGCCGTCGACCGCACGTGCCTCACGCACGGCCAAGGCGATGGCCAGTGCCTCCTCGGGCAGTGGCAGCAGCGATACCGCCGCCGCGACCGAGCCGGCAGCGGTCGCACCCGCCATCACAACGGCCGATCATTCAGCGACGGCGCCGCCACAAGCCAATGACCACTTCGCGCCACCAGCGCAGCAGGCCGAACGATAGCTGCACTTTCTCCTCGCCGACACGCTGGTGTGCCGGCGCGCTGACCCAGGCCGACTTGGCATAGGCGATCTGCTGCGCCGGATAGACACTGCGGTGGCCGATCATCAGATAGGCGGCGGCGCAGGCGCCGGCGACATACAGCGTCGCACCGGCACCGAAGAGCTCGATGCCCATCAGCACGGCCGCCACCGGTGTGTTCGACGCGGAGGCCACGACGGCGACCAGACCGACCGCGGCCCCCTGGGCCGGGGCCATGCCAAGCAGAGGTGCAAAAGTTGCGCCAGTGAGCGCACCGATGACGAACTGCGGCGTCACGATGCCGCCGTAGAAGCCCGAGCCCAGGGTGAGCGCGACAAACAGGATCTTCCAGAGAAAGCCGCTCCAGGCGACGGCTTCGCCCTGCAGTGCGCGATCCATGACTGGCAGACTGAGCCCGAGGTAGTCGTTCGGCGCGACCACGGTCAACAATGCCAGCACGATGCCGCCGAGCACGGGCAGCAACGGTGGCCACAGCGCGAAGCGGGTGCGCAGCCAGAGAAAGAAGCGGTGCACCAGATTGCACAATTCGACGAACCACGAAGCGGCGATGCCGCAGATCACACCGATCAGAATCGTCGCGAGAAAGAGCAATTGTGTGAACGATGGGTCGAATGCGATCCGGTATTCCGGATACGGGATGCCCCAGAAGCGGCTGACAACGAACGAGGTGACGCCGGCGACAATGCCCGGAAAGAGGAAATCGTGCCGAATGCGACCGATCGCCAGCATCTCGATGCCGTAGATCGCACCCGCCACCGGCGTACCGAAGACGCTGGCGAAGCCGGCACTGACGCCACAGGCGACAAGGCGCTTGCGCAGCTCCGGATCCAGACGCAGCACCCGCCCGACGGCGGCCGCCACGCTGGCGCCGATGTGCGAGCACGGGCCCTCCTTGCCGGCGGATCCGCCGCTGATGAGCGTGATCAGTGCAGCCACCGGCTTGATCCAGATCGTGACCAGCGGAATCCGTCCGTCCTGCTCGTTCACGGCGACGATCGGCGCGTCGCGCAGACCGCTGCGATCGAGCCGATAGCCGTAGTGCAGCAGCAGGCCGTTGAGCAGCCCGGCCAGTGGCAGCACGACCAGCAGCAAACCGGTCGAGGCGTCATACAGGCGTCCCTCGCCGAGGAAGAGGACACCCAGGAAAAGACTGCAGCCGGTACCGACCAGAGCGCCGGTGAGCATGGCCAGCAGCAGCCACAGGCCGATGGTGGCCAGCATCACGAGCGGTTCGGCGGGAGACAGGCGGCGCATGGGCGCAGGCAGTGTACTGCAGGGAACCGGCGTGTCGGCAAACCTTGTCCGCAGGAACGAGGCAAAACGTCTTTCCGGATCCGGCACGCCGTGATGGGCGACAATGCTCCAGGCACGACCGATTGCGGCAGACGTTCACAATGATCGAGCGCAAGGAATTCTTCCGGAAACGTCAGGTACGGGTACTACTCGTCATTGCCGGGCTGCTGGCGGCCTGGGCACTGGCCGGTTTCGTGCTCGCACCGTGGATCGCCCGCGGTCAGATCAGCAAGCAGTTGGGCGAGGCACTCGAACGTCCGGTCACGGTGGGGCAGATCGAGTTCAATCCGTTCACGCTCGTGGCGCGCATTCATGATTTCCGGGTTGCCGGCACACGCACTACCGGGATCGAGTCCGCTGCGCCAGACGGGCAGGGCGCGCCGGCAGAAGCGATCGGGGAGGGCACCAGCCCCGATGAACCGGAAGTGCCGGCTGCATCAGATACATCAGCTGCATCTGCGGAATCTGCGGAATCTGCGGAATCTGCGGAATCTGCGGAATCTGCGGAATCTGCGGAA
>DAIUFU010000093.1:4773-8286 GCA_036844405.1 Burkholderiaceae bacterium
CTGCGGAATCTGCGGAATCTGCGGAATCTGCGGAATCTGCGGAATCTGCGGAATCGGTCGCGCCCGTCGGCAGTGATGCGGATGCTCCGGACGATGATGTCCTCGCCGGTTTTCGTCTGCTCGAAGCCGATCTGTCGTGGCGCTCGCTGCTTCGCTTCGCACCGGTGGTATCCGCGCTGCGGCTGGAGGCGCCACAGGTGCGGATCCGGCGCGACGGAGCGGGGCGGTTCGATATCCAGGATCTGATCGATCGGCTGGCACAGCCGGCGCAGACGGATACGCCATCGAAAACGCCACCGCGCTTTTCCGTGACCAATATCGTCATCGACGAAGGCCGCTTCGTTTTCGACGATGCGCTGCTGCGCGAGCGGCATGAAGTACGCGAGCTTGCGCTGCGCATTCCGTTCGTGTCGAGTCTTCCGGTCGACGAGGAGGTACACGTCGAGCCCAGTCTGCACGCACGGGTCGATGGTGCCCGCTTCGAACTGGACGGCGAGGCACTGCCCTTCAGTCCGACGCGCGATTCGACACTCGAGTTCGCACTCGAAGATCTGGATCTGACGCGTTTCATCGGCTACGTTCCGGTTCCGCTACCCGTCGAGGTGCGTTCGGCGCACCTGGACACGGCGCTGACGCTGGTCTTTTCCCAGGCGGTGGGCGCCATGCCGTCCATTGCCCTGAACGGAGGGGTGACGCTGGACACCCTCGATATCCGCGAGCCAGGCGGCACCCCGCTGCTGGCGGCCGAAACCATTGTTGCCGACGGGATCTCGCTGGCCTGGCCTGCCAACCGCTACGCGGCCGAGCGAATCACGATCCAGGCGCCCAGCGCCTCGGTGGCGCGCCGTGCTGATGCACACCGCTTCCTCGAGCCGGTGCTGGCAGCGCTGGAACGGTCGGAAGGCGGGGCCGTTACCGCCGGTTCGGCCCGGATTCCGGCCGCTGATTCCGAAGAAGAAGGCGATCCGAGCGGCGTAGAGATCGATGCCGGCCCGACCGCCGAACCGGAGTCGACACGGCCGCTCGCTGCAGAAAATCCGGCATCGACGACTCTGGGTTCCACGCAGCGTCCCGATGCGGCGAGGCCCGCGATCGACTGGTGGATCGGCGAAATCGTGCTCGAAAATGGCGCCATTGCCGTCCAGGATGCCCAATTCGTACCACGCGCACTGCAGCTCGAGGCGAGTGCCGTCGAAGCACGGATACGCGATCTGTCGAGCGATCCGGCAATGGTGGCCGGCTTTGAACTCGGCTTTCAGCTCGACCATGGAGAACAGCTCAGGGTCGCCGGCACGAGTGCCTGGCAAAAAGGTGAGGTTGACGCTGACCTCGACGTGAAGGACGTCAGTCCGGGCGACTGGTGGTGGATCGCCGAACCGTGGCTCGATTTCAATGTCGCCAGCGGCCGGCTTGCCCTGCAGACCCACCTGCGCATCGAGGCACCGGAGCAGGCGTCGAGCGAGCCGTCAATCCGCTTTCAGGACACCGCCCTGCAGATCGATGATCTGGCGTTGCACCAGGACCCGGGCCAACGTACGCTGCTCAGCCTGCCCCGGCTCGAACTGGCAGCCGGCACCGTGGAAGTCGGCTCGCGCACGATCGAACTGGGCAGCCTGGCGACCCGTGGCGGTCAGCTGCTCGTGCAGCGCAATCACGGCGAACGACAGTTCAACGTTCAGCGTCTCCTCAAGACACCGGCAGTGCCGGGCGGCACGGCCGCCATTCAGCAACGCCCGTCTGCCGCGAGTGCAGGCGATCGAAGCCGCAGAGGAAACAGGGATGGAGCTTCCGCCCCCTGGACGGTCACGCTCGGCAAACTCGCCGTGCAGGGCTTCGCCATCGATCTGCAGGACCAGCAGGGCAGCGGAACCGCACGTCTGCCAATCCATGATCTCGCCATCTCGGCCAGAGACCTGTCGACCGTCAGCGGCGCAGCCCCGGCCAGGGTCTCGTTACAGGCCCGCCTCGGCCGGCGCGGCGCCCTGTCTGTGTCCGGCGAAGCCGGACTGGATCCGATGCTCGCGCAATGGCAGGTGGCGGTGCGCAATCTGGCACTGGCACCACTGCAGCCCTGGGCCGCGGAATTCAGCAACGCCGACATCGCCAGTGGAACCCTGAATGCCGAAGGACGCCTGCGCCTGGCCATGCCGGCACAGACAAAAAGCGGTACAGCCGGTCCGCACATCCGCTGGAACGGCCGCGCCGGCATTGCCGGTCTTTCCGCCGGCATCCGCGGCAGCGAGGAGAAGCTGCTGGACTGGAAATCACTGACGGTGGACGGAATCACCTTCGATTCGGCAACGATGGCGACCGATCTCGACAAAATCACACTCGAAGGCTTGCAGGCTCGCATCATTCTCGATGCACAGGGACAGCTGAATCTGCGTGCGTTGATGTCCTCACCGAATGCCGGCGAAGCGAACAGTGCGGCAACAACGAACCATGCGAGTGATCCTGCGTCGACGCCGGTCAAGGCGACAACCGCGGTCGCGGCGGCCGCAGGGCATGCATCCGGCGGCGCTGAAACGGGCAACGGCACGCTGCGCATCGGCGGCATCCATCTGGTCGATGGCGATGTCGACTTCAGCGATTTCTTCATCCAGCCGAACTATTCGGCACGGCTGAGCGACCTGAACGGTCAGATCTCGCAGATCGTCGCCGGACAGGCCGGCGAACTGGAATTGCACGGCCGTGTCAACCAGACCGGACGGCTCGAGCTGGCCGGACAGATCGATGCACTGGCCGATCCGCTGCGTCTGGATCTGAAGGCAACCGTCGACGATGTCGATCTTCCGGGATTGTCGCCGTACTCCGGCAAATATGTCGGCTACGGCATTGAAAAAGGAAAACTGTCGGCCCAGCTCGCCTATCGTCTCGACCATCGTGAGCTGACGGCGGAAAATCACGTCATCCTCAACCAGCTGACTTTCGGCAACGCGGTCGAGAGCCCCGATGCGCTCGATCTGCCCGTGCTGTTTGCCGTCTCGCTGCTGAAGGACCGCAACGGTGTCATCGATGTCAATCTGCCAGTCAGCGGTTCGCTGGACGATCCCCAGTTCAGCATCTCGGGCATCGTTCTGCGCATCATCGGCAATCTGATCGTCAAGACAGTGACCGCGCCGTTTTCGCTTCTGGCCAATCTGGCCGGTGGGAGCGGCGCCGAGCTGTCCTGGATCGGTTTTGTGGCGGGAAGCGCCATGCTGGATGACAGCGCCATCGACAAGCTGCAGAAGATCGCCGCGGCCCTGACCGACCGACCGGGTCTGAAGCTGGATCTGGCCGGCCACATCGACCCCGATGTCGACCGCGAAGGGCTGCGCCAGCGCGCGTTGCGACAAGCAGTCGCGGCGCAGCGGCGCGGATCCGCCCAGGACGATCAGACGGCAGGAGAAGCGGACGGCGTGGCCCCGATCGATCCGGAAAAATACCCGGTGTATCTCGAGCGCGCCTGGAAAGCCGCGAAATTCGACAAGCCGCGCAACGCGATCGGACTGGTGAAGAAGCAGCCGGTCG
>DAIUFU010000094.1:0-8074 GCA_036844405.1 Burkholderiaceae bacterium
GGGTACCGCCGTGGCTGGCCGCACTGGGCATGACCGGCAGTTCGCTGACCGTCGTACTCAACGCACTGCGGCTGACGACCGGCGCAAGACAGACCCGCACGGGACGGCCGGCAACGGACCGGACCGCGTCACCGGACAACCACGCATGGAAGCCCTCTACCTGCTCATCCCGCTGAGCCTGGCCTTCATCGCCGTGGCTGCCTGGCTTTTCCTGCGCATGTCGGACAGCGGCCAGTTCGACGATCTGGACAGCCCGGCCTGGAGCATCCTGCACGACGACGACCGGCCGGTCGACGCGCCCCGGGACGACGCTGCCGCCGGCGGCAGGGAGGAAGGCGGACAGGAAGACGAACTGAACGGTGAACACCGGCCGGACCAGGCGCGCCCGCCCAACTGAGCCGGCCTGACATGATGAGCCGAAGCAATCATTGATCAAAGACAATAACAATCGATCAGAAGCTTTCAATAATCTCAGTCTTGATGATCGGCAGCTCGGAACCTGCACCGTTTCGACTCCTTTCCGGCTCGTCCGCGGAGATCGCATGACCACCGTCGCCATAGACGCCGCCAGCAATTTGCGGCCTTCCTCCAGTCACGCCGGCGCCGCAGCCACCTACCACTACAAGGTCGTCCGCCAGTTCGCGGTCATGACTGTCGTCTGGGGCGTGGTCGGCATGCTGGTCGGTGTGTGGATCGCCGCCGAACTGGCCTGGCCGGCGCTGAACATGGACATTCCGTGGCTCACCTACAGCCGGTTGCGCCCGCTGCACACCAATGCGGTGATTTTTGCCTTCGGCGGCAGCGCACTGTTCGCGACTTCCTACTTTGTCGTCCAGCGCACGTCGCAGGTGCCGCTGTTCGCGCCGAAACTGGCTACCTTCACCTTCTGGGGCTGGCAGGCGGTGATCGTCGCGGCGGTGATCACGCTGCCGATGGGGCTGTCGACGACCAAGGAATACGCCGAACTCGAGTGGCCGATCGACGTGCTGATCGCGCTGGTCTGGATCGCCTATGCGATCGTCTTCTTCGGCACGATCGCAAAACGCAGGACACCGCACATCTATGTGGCCAACTGGTTCTTCGGCGCCTACGTGATCACGATCGCCGTGCTGCACATCGTGAACAGCGCCGCACTGCCGGTAACCTGGACGAAATCGTATTCGGCCTACGCCGGCGTGCAGGACGCGATGGTGCAGTGGTGGTACGGCCACAACGCGGTCGGCTTCTTCCTGACCGCCGGCTTCCTGGGAATGATGTACTACTTCATCCCGAAGCAGGCCGAGCGCCCGGTGTACTCGTACCGGCTGTCGATCGTGCACTTCTGGGCGCTGATCTTCACCTACATGTGGGCCGGCCCGCACCACCTGCACTACACGGCGCTGCCCGACTGGGCGCAGAGCGTGGGCATGGTGTTCTCGCTGATCCTGCTGGCGCCGTCGTGGGGCGGCATGATCAACGGGATCATGACCCTGTCGGGCGCTTGGCACAAACTGCGCACCGACCCGATCCTGAAGTTCCTGATCGTCTCGCTGTCCTTCTACGGCATGTCGACCTTCGAGGGCCCGATGATGTCGATCAAGACGGTCAACGCGCTGTCGCACTACACCGACTGGACCGTCGGCCACGTGCACTCGGGCGCGCTGGGCTGGGTCGGCTTCATCACGATGGGCTCGATCTACTACCTGATTCCGCGCCTGTTCGGCCAGACGAAGATGTACAGCACACGGCTGATCGAGACCCACTTCTGGGTATCGACGATCGGTGTCGTGCTCTACATCGCCGCGCTGTGGATCGCCGGCGTCACCCAGGGCCTGATGTGGCGCGCGACCAACGTCGACGGCACCCTGACCTATGCCTTCGTCGAATCGGTCAAGGCCTCGTATCCGTACTGGTACATCCGCTTCGCCGGCGGCCTGCTCTACCTGGGCGGAATGCTGCTGATGCTCTACAACTGCCTGATGACGATCCGCGCCGGCCGGCCGGTCGACGCACCGGTCCCGCCGGTGCGCACGGCACACGCATGAGGGCGAGATCATGAAATTCACCCATGCCCTGATCGAGAAGAACCTGACGCTGATGATCGTGCTGATCCTGGTCGCGATCAGCGTCGGCGGCCTCGTCGAGATCGTGCCGCTGTTCTTCCAGAAGTCGACCACCGAAGCCGTGGACGGGCTCGAGCCCTACGGCGCGCTCGAACTCGTCGGCCGCGACGTCTACATCCGCGAAGGCTGCGTCAACTGTCATTCGCAGATGATCCGGCCGTTTCGTGCCGAGACCGAACGCTACGGACACTACTCGGTCGCCGGCGAATTCGTCTATGACCGCCCGTTCCTCTGGGGCAGCAAGCGTACCGGCCCCGATCTGGCCCGCGTCGGCGGCCGCTACAGCGACGAATGGCATCGCGTGCACCTGATCAATCCGCGCGACCTCGTGCCCGAATCGAACATGCCCGGCTATCCATGGCTGGAAAAGGCCCCCGCCGATGACGGCACCGTCGGCCGCCGGATGACCGTGCTGCGCAAGCTTGGTCACCCGTACACGGATGAGGACATCGCCGGCGCGCCCGGGGTGCTCGAAGGCCATACCGAAATGGACGCGCTGATCGCCTACCTGCAGGTGCTCGGCACGTCGATCCAGAGCACCGCCCGATGAGACATGCGACGCTATCGGGCACGGACTGGCGTGCCGGCAGCGCTCTGCGCACGGACCACCCCGGTCGTCCTGGCGGGTCCGCCCGCGCAGGCTGAACACGCCGGGAGCCGATCATGGACATCAACGTTTTCCGCGGCGTACTGGCAGTGATCTGCCTGCTCGCCTTTCTCGGCATCGTTGCCTGGGCCTGGAGCGGGCGTCAACGCGAGCGCTTCGCCGAGGCGGCCAATCTGCCTTTCGTCGAACCGGATGACGCTCCCGGTGTTCAGGAGCGGAAACACCAGGAACAGAAACACCATGGCTGATTTCGTTTCGCCGGGCTGGGGCGTGTACATCACGATCGTCACGCTGATATCGGTCGCCTTCTGCATCTGGCTGACCCTGATACTCGCGCGCGGCCGTGTACCGGGCCAGAAAGTCGATACCACCGGGCATTGCTGGGACGAAGATCTCGAGGAGTACAACCATCCGCTGCCGCGCTGGTGGCTCGGACTGTTCCTGCTGACCTGCCTGTTCGCCTTCGTCTACCTCGCCCTGTACCCGGGGCTGGGCACCTTTCAGGGGCTGCTCGGCTGGAGCCAGAAGGGACAATACGAACGGGAAGTCGCACGCGTGGACGAAGCCACGGCACCGCTGTTTGCGAAATACCTGCAGCAGGACATTACGACCGTGGCCGCCGACGCGCAGGCACGCGCGATGGGCGAGCGCATGTACCTGACCTACTGCGTGCAGTGCCACGGCTCGGACGCGCGCGGCAGCCGCGGTTTCCCGAACCTGACCGACGGCGACTGGCTGTATGGCGGCGACCCGGACGCGATCCGCACGACCATCACCGAAGGGCGCAACGGCGTGATGCCGCCGATGGCGGCCGCCGTCGGTGATGCCACCGACGTCAACAACGTCGCCAACTACGTGCTGTCGCTGTCGGGCAGCCGGCACGACGAGGCCGCCGCCGAAGCGGGTCGCGAGAAATTTGTCATCTGCGCGGCCTGCCACGGCGAAGACGGCACCGGCAACCAGGCGATCGGCTCGCCCGACCTGACCGACCAGGTCTGGCTGTATGGCGGCGGTCTGCCGCGCATCGTCGAAGCCATCGAGAACGGTCGCTCGAACCGCATGCCGGCCTTCGGCCAGATGCTCTCCGACGGCAAGATCCACCTGCTCACCGCCTACGTCTGGGGCCTGTCGAATCGTGCCGCCCCGACGGCCGACACAGACAGCACGCCGGCATTGGCCACCAACCGGTGAACCCGGATTGAACATGCGTCCCGCAGCAACGGCACGCCCGCCGTCAGGCGCCGGCGGCGCGCTCTATGAAGGCCGGCGCAAGATCTATCCGCGCGCCGTCACCGGCTGGTATGCGCGCTGGCGCTGGGTACTGGTCTGGTTCACGCAGATCATCTACTACGGCCTGCCGTGGCTGTCCTGGGGCGGGCGGCCGGCTGTTCTTTTCGATCTCGAAGCGCGCCGCTTCTATCTGTTCAATCTCATCCTCTATCCGCAGGACTTCATCTACCTGACGGCGCTGCTGGTCATCTCGGCGCTCGGCCTGTTCCTGTTCACCGCCGTGGCCGGTCGCCTGTGGTGCGGCTACGCCTGTCCACAGACGGTCTACACCGAAATCTTCATGTGGATCGAGCGGCGCATCGAGGGCGACCGCAATGCGCGCATGCGCCTCGACCGCGCGCCGATGAGCGTGAACAAGTTTGCCCGCAAGGCGGCCAAGCACCTGGCCTGGATCGTCATCGCGCTGTGGACCGGCATCACCTTCGTCGGTTACTTCACGCCGATCGACCAGTTGCTGGCCGGCATTGCCGGATTCACACTCGGCCCGTGGCAGAGCTTCTGGGTGCTGTTCTACGGCTTTGCCACCTGGGGCAACGCCGGCTTCATGCGTGAACAGGTCTGCAAGTACATGTGTCCGTACGCCCGCTTCCAGAGCGTGATGTTCGACAAGGACACGATGATCATTACCTATGACGGCGCGCGCGGCGAGCCGCGTGGCGTGCGCTCGCGCAAGGCCGACCTGGCAACGCTCGGTCTCGGCGAGTGCGTCGACTGCAATGTCTGCGTGCAGGTCTGCCCGACCGGCATCGACATCCGCGACGGGCTGCAGATCGAGTGCATCGGCTGCGCCGCCTGCATCGACGGCTGCGACCAGGTAATGGACCGGATGGGCTATCCGCGCGGCCTGATCCGCTACACGACGCAGAACGCACTCGACAACAGGCTCGATCGGCGCGCCATCTGGCGCCGCGTGCTGCGCCCGCGCGTGCTCATCTACAGCAGCATCCTGCTGGCCGTGACCATCGCCGTGTTCGCTCACCTGGTCCTGCGTGCACCGGTCAAGGCCGATGTGATCCGCGACAGCGCGCTGGGGCGCGAAGTCGGCGACGGCATGATCGAGAACGGCTACCGCGTCCAGATCATCAACCCGAGCGAGCGCACCCGCCGCTTCCGGATCACCGTCCGCGGAATCGACACTGTGTTTCTGGTCGGCACCACCGAATTCGACATCGAACCGGCCGGGGTGCGCCTGGTGCCGGTGAGCGCGCGCGTCGAACCCGATCACGGCGTGCCGGGCAGCAACCGTATCGTCTTTCGCATCGAAGCCGTCGACGACCCGGCGGTGGCGGCCGAAGCGCAGTCGACCTTCTTCGTGCCGCGCTGATCATGGATGCCATCGACATGCCCGAGCGCCCGATGAAGCAAACGCCCGCTTCCACCCGAAGGCAGGCCGACAGCGCACCCTGGTATCGCCAGCGCTGGCCCTGGCTGCTGGCCATCGCTCCGACGGCAGCCCTCGTCGGCGGCCTGATCACCCTGTGGCTGGCGATCACGACCAGCGATTCCCTGGTCGTCGACGACTACTACCGCGAAGGCCGCGCCATCAACCAGCAGCTCGCACGCGACCGGACAGCAACCGATCTCGGGCTGCAGGCGGAACTGCACTTCACCGCCCGCAGTGCGGATCCCGGCACGTCGAACATCGATCTGCACCTGACGGCTGCACGCGGCAGCGCCTGGCCGCCGGCGCTGGTGCTGCGCCTGGTGCACGCCACACGCGCCACGCTTGATCAGGAAATCCACCTCGGGCACGATGGAGCCGGCCGCTACCACGGCATCGGCACGCTGCCGGCGAGCGGTCAGAGCCACTGGCTGGTGCAGATCGAGGATGAGGGTCGGCTGTGGCGTCTGGCGCGCGCCGCCGTCACCCGATTCGACACACCGCTGATGCTGCGTGCCATGCAGAGAGAGGATGGCGCCGGGCACGGCCGGCCATCAACGACCGCGGTGCCGGTCCGATAACTCATTCGACGGCAGACTCGACACAAGCGATGGCAAACGAAACTCCACAGGACCGCTACGAACATCCGCTGACCCGCATGATCATGCAGATCCTGTGGCCGGCCTTCCTGATGGCCATCGTCGCTGCCGGCCTCTTCTTCTCGCTGATCGATCCGCAGGAACTCGTACTCACCGCCGAATGGCTGGGCGACAGCCGGGGGGCAGCCTATACGACCGGCTTTTTCCTGTTCTGGATCCTGTTTGCCTGTTCCAGCGCCATCACGTATTTTCTGGCGCATGGAACGCGTAGCGGGCGTGGTAGCGTCGGCTGAGTCAGCGCAACGACTACGCAGCACGCCCGAATATAGGGTGCAGGTCGCGAACGGCCGAAAGTTCGATCAGGCCTTCATCACCCGCATCGCCTGACGCAGTTCTGCGCGATCCTCGCCCGTCCAGCGCCGGAACAACTGGTGCTCGATGCCCACCTGGTCGAGCGCCTTGCCCACGCTCTGGTGGATGATGTCGAGAATGCTCTCCGGGTGGTGATAAAAGGCCGGCAGCGGCGGCAGGATGGTCGCGCCGTAATCGGCGGCGCGCATCATCAGCTCGAGATGGCCCTTGTGCAGCGGTGTTTCGCGCACCATCAGCACGAGCGGGCGCTTTTCCTTCAGGGTGACGTCAGCGGCACGCACGACCAGGTTGAACGTGAACGAATTGGCAATCGCCGACAGCGTCTTGACCGTGCACGGCGCAACGATCATGCCGCGCGTGCGGAATGATCCGCTGGCCACGGCGGCGCCGATGTCCTTGTTTGGATAGACGACCTCGGCCAGCGCCTTGACTTCATCGAGCGAGGCATCGGTCTCGATCGCCAGGTTCATCGCTGCCGCTTCGCTCAGGATCAGATGCACCGGCTCGCCGAGCCGGTGCAGTGCCCGCAGCAGTTCGACACCGTAGATCACTCCGGTGGCACCGGTGATCGCGACCACGAGGGGAAGACGTTTCGATCTGTCCATATCATGTGTCATAAATTTTGCAGTCTCAATCGAAGGCCTTGTTCGCGGCATATGCTCGAAATGCCTCGGCATCAATGCCCAACAACTCACGAAAAACGAACTCGTTGTCTGCCCCGATAGCCGGCGCGGCCTTTCGTACGTCTCCAGGCATCAACGACAAATCAAAAGCGGAAAAGAAGCTGGCAACATCTCCCATTTCCGAGTGAATCCTGGTTCTCCAGACCCTCTTGTCCCGCAACTGGGGATCATGGAAAAGCCCGGACATGCTATTGACCGTATACGCCGACACACCCTTCTGCTGAAGCATCACGACGGTCTCGTCCGCCAGACGAGTAATAGCCCAGTTGCTGATGATCAAATCCAGTTCGCGAATGTTTTCGCGTCGTTGCGCGGCCGTGTCAAAACGATAATCTTTTACCAGACCCGGCTGGTCCATCGCCTCGCACAACGTCCCGAATTCTTCATCCGAAGAGCAGGAAATGACTATCCATTGATCGTTTCTGCACAGATATGAATTGTGTGGCACTGCATTGGCATCGTCATTTCCTGCGCGAGTTGCCACGACACCATTCTGATGGTAGTCAAAAAGAGTATCCGCAAGAAAATGAAGTCCCGCTTCATACTGTGCCAGATCGATATACGCTCCGACTCCGGCTCTGCGCTGACGATCGACCGCGGCAAGTACGGCAGCAGCACCCAGCGACGACGCAATGTAATCGATATAGGGGCCATACAAAAGCATGGGGAGACCATCGGGCATACCGGTCAGCCCGCAAAATCCGGCCAGCGCAGACAGCTGCGACCCAAAACCGGGCGTGTTTGCGCGCGGACCGGTCTGGCCCATGTTGCAGCTGGAAAGCAAGACGATCTCCGGGTTGATAGCACGCAGATCATCAGGCCCCAGACCAAGTCGCTGCATTACTCCAGGGCGCATGTTTTCAACGATAACATCAGCCCAGCCGACAAGCTCCCGTGCCAGCTTGATGCCATCCGGACTCTTCAGGTCTAGAGTGACACCATATTTGGAATCATTGAACATGGCAAAACAGCCGCTGTAATTGATTCCTGCCCTGCCCTTGTAAAACGGTGGATACTGAAGTCGAAACCCGTCCGGTCGC
>DAIUFU010000095.1:0-1969 GCA_036844405.1 Burkholderiaceae bacterium
GGCTTGCCATCGAATTCGGTCAGGAACGACAGCAGCCATTCGTCCACGCGATCGGTGAGCAGCAGCACTTCGATGCCTTTCTTGCGGAACACCTCCAGATGCGGGCTGCTGCGCGCCGCCGCCGGCGTATCGGCAGTGACGTAGAAGATCCTGTCCTGCCCCTCCTTCATGCGCGCGACGTAATCGGCCAGCGATGTCGTCGGCACGTCGTCGCTGGACGCCGTCGACGCAAAGCGCAACAGGGCGACGATGCGATCCCGGTTGGCGAAATCCTCGCCGACGCCTTCCTTCACCACGGCGCCGAATTCGCGCCAGAAGGTCGCGTAGTCTTCAGGCCGGTTTTCGGCCAGATCCTCGAGCAGCGACAGGATGCGTCGGGTCGAACCTTCGCGGATCATGCGCACGTCACGGCTTTCCTGCAGGATCTCGCGCGACACGTTCAGCGGCAGATCGCTGGAATCGATGACGCCACGCACGAAGCGCAGCCACACCGGCAGCAGTTGTTCGGCGTCGTCCATGATGAAGACGCGACGCACGTACAGGCGCACGCCGCTGCGCCGGTTGCGGTCCCACAGATCAAACGGGGCATGACGCGGCAGATAGAGCAGCTGCGTGTATTCGGTACGCCCCTCGACGCGCGCGTGCGTCCACGCCAGCGGCGTATCGCCGCCATGCGACAGATGCTGGTAGAAGCTGCGGTACTGCTCGTCGTCGATCTCGCTCTTCGGGCGCGTCCACAGCGCGCTCGCCTGGTTGACCGTCTCCCACTCATCGGTGAGGCGCATCTCCTTCGCGTCTTCGTTCCACTCTTCCTTGCGCATGCGGATCGGCAGGGAAATGTGATCGGAATAGCGCTGCACAATCGATTTGAGCTTCCAGCGCGTGAGCAGATCGTCGAAGCTCGTCGCCTCCGGGTCGAATGCGTCGGCGGCATCCGCGCCCTGTGCACCTTCATCCCTGTCGTTCGTGCGCAGGTGCAGGATCACGTCGGTGCCGCGTGCTGCCCGTTCGACGGTCTCGACCGAGAATTCCCCGGTGCCCGCCGACTCCCAGCGCACGGCTTCACCAGCCGGCACGCCGGCTCGACGCGAGATGACTGTCACCCGATCGGCGACGATGAAGGCCGAGTAGAAACCGACACCGAACTGACCAATCAGCTGGGCGTCACGCGCCTGATCTCCGGTCAGCTTGCCGAAAAATTCGCGCGTGCCGGAATGCGCGATCGTGCCCAGGTGCTCGATCGCTTCGGCGCGCGACAGGCCGATGCCATTGTCGGAGATCGTGATCGTGCGCGCCTGCGCGTCAACATCGATGCGGATCTGCAATTCGTCGCCACCTTCGAGCAGTTCGGGGCGACCGAGTGCCTCGAAGCGCAGGCGGTCACAGGCATCCGAAGCGTTCGATACCAGCTCGCGCAGGAAAATCTCGCGATTGCTGTACAGGCTGTGGATCATCAGGTTCAACAGCTGGCTGACTTCAGTCTGGAAGCCCAGCGTCTGCCTGGCCGACGAGGTCGCATCGGCACCATCGGCGCCATGTACGGTGGATGGTTTCGGTTCAGCGGAATCGTTCACGGTTGGTTCGTTTTGGTTCATGGAACAGATGACGGAAGCAGAAAACAGAAAGAGAAAGCGGAAACAGGGCCGCGTCCCAGATCGGGGCTGGACGTGCACTTTCAAGAGCGCTACAGCGTCCCGCAAGCCTCAGGGAGGATCCTGCCCGGCTGCAGGTGGCAATGACAGCAGTGCATCCGCCACGCGTGGTTCGAGAAAACGGCCCTTGCGTCCGCGCGCGCCGTGCCAGGCCAGCAGCGCGCCGGCACTCCAGACACGGTCGATCGCCCGGCGGCCACGTCCGGTGCCCTGGATGCGCACTCCCTGGGCGCCGTAGACGATCGCCTGGCGCAGGCTGTCGTCCCCTTCGGCGCGGAAAATGCGTACGCCGCGTCCGCCGTTGCGCAACAGCCGGA
>DAIUFU010000095.1:2069-8050 GCA_036844405.1 Burkholderiaceae bacterium
CTGACCGGCACGGAATACACCCGCCCGGTCGAATCGATCGCGTAGAACTGGTCGGTCGTCATGACCTCGAACGCGCCGTAGAAGGCATCGCCCGGCTTGAACCCGGCTTGCGTGGCATCGTGACCGTGCCCCTGGCGTGCACGCACCCAGCCCTTCTGCGAGACGATGACGGTCACCGGCTCGGCAGGCACGCGCAACTGCACGGTAGTGCGTTCGGCCGCCTCGATCTGCGTGCGCCGATCGTCCCCGTATTCCCGGGCGTCGGCTTCGATCTCCTGGATCACCTGCCGACGCAGCCTGGCCGGACTGGCAAGCAGTGCTTCCGGTTTTCGCTTCTCCTCGCGCAGGGCGGCCAGTTCCTTGCCGATGCGGATCGCTTCGAGCCGGGCCAGCTGGCGCAGGCGGATTTCCAGGATGTCATCGGCCTGTCGCGCGCTCAGCCCGAAGCGTTCGATCAGCGCAGGCGCCGGCTCGTCCGACTCGCGGATGACGCGAATCACTTCATCGATGTGCAGCAGGACGAGTTCGCGGCCTTCGAGCACGTGGATACGATCGTCGACCCGCTCGAGACGGTGGCGGCTGCGGCGCTCGACCGTATCGACGCGGAACGCACACCACTCGGCCAGGATTGTCACCAGGTTCTTCTGGCGTGGGCGGCCATCGCGTCCGATCATCACCAGATTGACTGCGACACCGGCTTCGAGGCTGGTGTGTGCGCGCAGCACGCGCAGCAGCTCTTCGGGATCCACGCGCGACGTCTTCGGCTCGACCACGAGCCGCACCGGCGCATCGCGGCCCGATTCGTCGCGCACGGCATCGAGCACGGCCAGCACGGCCTGCTTCAGTTGCCCCTGCTCGGCCGTGAGCGCCTTCCGGCCGGCGCGCAGTTTCGGGTTGACCAGTTCCTCGATTTCCTCCAGCACGCGCTGCGCCGAAACGCCATGCGGCAGGCTGGTGAAGACGAGCTGCCATTGCCCGCGCGCAAACTCCTCGACGATGTGCGTCGCGCGCATGCGAATCGATCCACGGCCACTGGACTGGATCGCGCGCAGATCCTCCGCCGACGAAATGATCTGTCCGCCACCGGGGAAATCCGGCCCGGGAACGATCTCCTGCAGGCGCGCCGCATCGATGCCCGGCTCGCGCAGGACAGCCACGGCCGCGGCCGCGATCTCGCGCAGATTGTGCGGCGGGATTTCGGTCGCCATGCCGACGGCGATGCCCGATGCGCCGTTGAGCAGGACCATCGGCAGGCGCGCCGGCAACAGACGCGGCTCCAGCGTCGAGCCGTCATAGTTGCCGACGAAGTCGACTGTCCCCTGGTCGATTTCGTCGAGCAGCAGACGCGCGTGCGGCGTCAGGCGGGCTTCGGTATACCGCATCGCCGCCGGTGCATCGCCATCGCGCGAACCGAAGTTGCCGTGGCCGTCGATCAGCGGATAGCGCAGCGAGAACGACTGCGCCATGCGCACCAGTGCCTCGTAGGCGGCGACATCGCCGTGCGGATGAAAACGTCCGAGCACGTCGCCGACCACCCGCGCCGACTTGACCGGTTTCGCGTTCGCACCCAGGCCCATTGCGTTCATCGCATACAGGATGCGGCGCTGCACGGGCTTCTGGCCGTCGCTGACGTCGGGCAGCGCGCGCCCCTTGACGACCGAGACGGCGTATTCGAGATAGGCCTGCTCGGCGTAGCGCGCCAGCGTCAGCGCATCTTCGTCCGGCACGGCAATGGTGAGTTCTGCCTGTTCCGTCATGCGGCCGATATGGACGGTTCAGCGCCGTCCGGCGTGAAGTGCTTGATGCCGTTCAAATGTCCACCTCGGCTTCGTTGCCGTGCTCTTCCAGCCAGGCGCGGCGGGCCGCCGCCTCACCCTTGCCCATGAGCATCGTGAAGCGCTCCGTCGTGCCGGCGAAATCGATGTCGCCCAGGCGCACCATCAGCAGACGGCGCGTATCGGGGTTCATCGTCGTCTCCCACAGCTGGTCGGCGCTCATCTCGCCCAGACCCTTGAAGCGCGCGATCGACCAGGCGCCGGCGCGCACGCCCTCGGCGCGCAGCTTGTCCTCGACGCGGCGCAACTCCTCCTCGTCCAGACAGTAGAGCTTGCGCAACGGCCGCCGACCCTGCGCCGGCACGTCGACACGAAACAGCGGCGGGCGGGCAACGAACACGTGCCCACGCTCGATGAGCTTCGGGAAATGCCGGAAAAACAGCGTCAGCAGCAGCACCTGGATGTGTGCGCCGTCGACGTCGGCATCCGACAGGATGCAGATCCGCCCGTAGCGCAGGCCGGACAGATCGGGCTCGTCGCGCACTGAATGCGGATCGACGCCGATCGCCACCGCGATGTCATGGATCTCGTTGTTGGCGAACAGACGCTCGCGCTCGCTCTCCCAGGTGTTGAGCACCTTGCCGCGCAGCGGCAGGATGGCCTGGAACTCCTTGTCGCGGCCCATCTTGGCCGAACCGCCGGCCGAGTCGCCCTCGACGAGAAAGAGTTCGTTGCGTGCAATGTCGTCCGACTCGCAATCGGTGAGCTTGCCCGGCAGAACCGCCACGCCGGAAGATTTCTTCTTGACGATTTTCTGCGCCGCCCGGCTGCGCGCCTGGGCCTGGCGGATGACCAGCTCGGCCAGTCGGCGGCCGTGTTCGACGTGCTGGTTCAGCCACAGCTCGAGTGCCGGGCGCACCAGCGACGAGACGAGGCGCACGGCGTCGCGCGAATTGAGCCGTTCCTTGATCTGCCCCTGGAACTGCGGATCGAGCACGCGTGCCGACAGGATCCAGCTCGCACGCGCCACGACATCCTCGGCCAGCAGCTTCACGCCCTTGGGCTGCAGGCCGTGCAATTCGATGAACCCGCGCACGGCCGCGAACAGCCCGTCGCGCAGCCCCGATTCGTGCGTGCCGCCGGCGCTGGTCGGGACCAGATTGACGTAGGACTCGCGCAGCGGCGCGCCCTCTTCGGTCCAGGCGACGACCCACTGCGCGCCCTCGCCTTCGGCGAAGTGTTCGTGTCCGGCCTCGATCGAATGCTCGCCGCTGAAAAGCGGAATCACCGGCGCCGCGTCGGTCTGCCGGGCAAGACTCTCCTCGAGATAGCCACGCAGGCCGCCGTCATAGCGCCATTGCTGCCGGCGCTCATGGCGTTCTTCGACGAGCGTGACCGTCAGGCCGGGCAGCAGGACTGCTTTCGAGCGCAGCAGATGAACGAACTCGGCGCCGGGTATGGCCAGAGAGTCGAAATACTTCGCATCCGGCCACATCCGCACCGACGTGCCGCTGCGCCGCTCGCCGCGTCCGATCGGCGACGCGGTCAGCGGCTCGACGACCGCTCCGTCGGCAAAGACGATGCGGTGCAGGCTGCCGTCGCGGCGGACCTGGACTTCGAAACGCGTCGAGAGCGCATTCGAGACCGATACACCGACGCCATGCAGGCCGCCGGCAAAGCTGTAGGCACTGGCGCGGTCCTTGTCGAACTTGCCGCCGGCGTGCAGGCGGGTAAAGACGAGTTCGATCACCGGTACGGCCTCATCCGGATGCAGGCCGACCGGAATGCCGCGTCCGTTGTCCTCGACCTCGATGCTGCCGTCCGCATGCAGGGTGACCGTGATGGCATCGCAGAATCCGGCCAGCGCCTCGTCGGCCGCGTTGTCGAGCGCCTCCTGCACGATGTGCAGCGGATTCTCGGTGCGCGTGTACATGCCGGGGCGCTGGCGTACCGGTTCGAGACCCTTCAGGACGCGAATCGAGGCTTCACTGTATTCGTTGCGACGGGATGACATCGGAAGTGGGAAAACGACGATCGGGCAGGCGGACGATCAGACAGGGCACCGGCGAGACAAGCGACACTCGCCGGACCACCGGAAAGACAGGAAGAGGAGCCGGAAAGGCAGGCGCACGCCTCGGCAAGCGCACGATTCGGCAGCCGCTTTCCGGCGTGATTTTCTCAGCGCACCGGAATGATCCCGCAGGACTGCAACAGGGAGGCGAAATTCGCCACCAGGTTCGGATCGCGATACGCGAGAAACGACCAGACAAGAACAAAACCGAGCACCGCCGCAGCGCCCAGGATCAGCGCAGCGCGGGTCAGTCGATTCAGATGCACGCCGGTCATGGCCTCATTGTACCGGCCGGAGAACGGTCAGGGACTGCTTCAGACCGCCACCTGGGTACCGAGTTCGACGACGCGATCGGGAGGCAGGCCAAAGTAGTTCGCCACGCTCGTGCTGTTGCGCAGCAGCCAGCCGAACAGCGAACGCCGCCAGCTGAACAGGCCGCGCCGGCTGACGGAGACCAGCGTCGGACGGCTGGTGAAAAAGGACGTGTCGTGCAGGGTGCAGACGACGCCCTTGCGCGCCAGTTCGCGCAGTACGCCGTCGATGCGCGGGTTCTCGCGGAAACCGAAATGCGCGACGACGCGCACGATGCCGTCGCCACTGCGCATGACCTCGATGCGCTCGTTGTCGAATACGCGCGGCGCATCGTCGAAGACGACGGTCAGGAAGATCGTCTGCTCGTGCATCACCTTGTTGTGCTTGAGATTCTGCACGAAGGAGCTGGGCCAGCCCTGCAGCGACGGAGAAAAGAACAGTGCCGAGCCCGGCACGCGCGGAACGCCGGACAGATCGAGCCGGTAACCGTCGCGATTGGCCTTGAGCTGCATGTCCTTGCGCAGGCGCAGGATGTCGGTGCCGCGCCGCCAGGTCGTCAGCACGATGAAGAGCAGGATGGCCAGCAGGACCGGAAACCAGCCACCGGCCGACAGCCACTGCACGCGCGCAACAAGGAAAACGGCTTCCAGAATGAAGAAGAGAAGGAACAACGGCCACAGCAGGCGCGAACGCATGGCCTGGAAAAAAGGCAGGGCGATGACGAGGATCAGGCTGGCGAGCATCAGGTCGGCGGCAATCGCGATCCCGTAGGCCGGGGCCAGCGCGGCCGAGCTGCCGAAGCTGATGACGAGAACCAGTCCGAGCACGAGCAGGACGGCGTTGACGGCCGGGACATGGACCCTGCCCTGCCGGGCCTCCGAAATGTGCACGACGCGCAGCCGCGGCAGGAAATTCAGCCGGGAAGCCTGCTGGGTCGCCAGGAAAGTTCCGGTGATGGTCGCCTGCGCGGCAATCGCCGCCGCCAGACAGGCCAGTGCCACCATCGGCAGTCGCATGGATTCCGGGATCAGCAGGAAAAACGGATTGCCGATGGCCTGCGGGTCGTGCAATACCAGCGCGCCCTGGCCGAAGTAATTGAGCAGCAGCGCCGGAAACACCAGGGCAAACCAGCCGGTGCGTACCGGACGCACGCCGAACTGGCCCAGATCCGCATACAGGGCCTCGGCACCGGTCATGCACAGGAACACGGCGCCTGCCGCGAGGAACGCCGCACCCGGCTGCCCGAGCATGAACGACCAGGCCAGACGGGGATCCAGAGCCAGCAGAATCTGTGGATGACGCAGGATCTGGTCAATACCGGCCGCTGCAATGGCGATGAACCAGATGGCCATCACCGGGCCGAAACGTACCGCGACACGGCCGGTCGCCCGCCGCTGGACGGCGAACAGAACAATCAGGAGGACGAGAACCACCGGCACGATGAAGACGTCCAGCTCACGATCGATCACCGCCAGCCCTTCGACCGCCGAAAGCAGCGTGATCGCCGGCGTGATGACGGCGTCGGCGAAATAGAAGGAAACCGCCAGTGCGCCGAGAATCGTGATGACCCAGCGCAATCGTGGCCGCGCCTGCAACTCATGCGTGCAGCGCGACAGCAGCGCGAGCACACCGCCCTCGCCGCGGTGATCGAAGCGCAGCAGGATGATCACGTACTTGAGCGTGACGATGATCATCATCGACCAGACGATCATCGACAGCAGGGCCAGTACGTTGGCCCGCTCGGGTGTCAGACCGTAGACCGGATCGAAAGCCACGCGAAAGGCGTACAGCGGGCTCGTGCCGATATTGCCGAAAACGATGCC
>DAIUFU010000096.1:0-8025 GCA_036844405.1 Burkholderiaceae bacterium
AATGCAGCGGAGCTTGATGGACGTCAATCGTAGTTGTCGATCATCAGCAGCATGGCAGCGCCTCCCCGGTGCGGGCGGCGTGGCCCGTGCCGTCTGCGCCGCTGCCGGCTGCCGGACCGGTCTCGACGAATCCGTCTCCGCCCGCGGCGTCCTGCAGGCGTTCGGCCGCAGCCAGTAGCGCCCGCGCCTTGTTCTCGGTTTCCTGCCATTCGTTCGCCGGAACGGAATCGGCGACGATGCCCGCGGCCGCCTGCACGTACAGTGTCCCGTTGCGCACGATCGCAGTGCGGATGGCGATCGCCAGGTCCATGTCGCCGGCGAACGACAGATAGCCGCAGGCGCCGCCGTACAGGCCACGCGCCGTCGGTTCGAGTTCGTCGATGATCTGCATCGCGCGGATCTTCGGCGCGCCGGCGAGCGTGCCTGCCGGGAAAGTGGCGCGCAGCACGTCGAGCGCATCGACCCCGGGCAGGAGCCGGCCCTCGACGTTCGAGACGATGTGCATCACGTGCGAATACTTCTCCACCGCGAAACGCTCGGTGACGCGCACGCTGCCGGGCCGGGCGACGCGGCCGACGTCGTTGCGCGCCAGATCGATCAGCATCAGGTGCTCGGCGCGTTCCTTGCGGTCGGCCAGCAGTTCGGCGGCCAGCGCCTCGTCCTCGGCCGGCGTGGCGCCGCGCCGGCGCGTGCCGGCCAGCGGACGGACCGTGATCCGGTCGCCGTCGGGGCACCGGTCCTGGCGCACCAGGATCTCGGGAGAAGCACCGACGACGTGGAAGTCGCCGAAGTCGTAGTAGTACTGGTACGGCGACGGATTGATCGCGCGCAGCGCACGGTACAGCGCCAGCGGATGGGCGTCGAACGGCTTTTCGATCAACTGCCCGATCTGGATCTGCATCGCATCGCCGGCGGCGATGTACTCCTGCGCGCGCGCCACCGCGGCGAGATAGTCCTCACGCGGAAAATGACGGTGCGCGGTCGCGGGTGCGGTCATCGGCCCGGTGACGGGCGAAGCCGGCAGGGTGGCAGTGCCCGTCAGGCGTTCGCGCAACACCTGCAGCCGCTCGCGGCCGCGCGCCAGCGCCTGTGGCCGGGTCGGATCGACATGGACGACCAGATGAATGCGCCCGGTGACGTTGTCGACGACGGCCAGCTCCTCGGTGAGCAGCAGGAGCAGCTCGGGAATGCCCACCGGGTCGGGTTTCGGGTGGCGCAGTACGTCGTCCTCGACGTGGCGCACGACGTCGTAGCCGAAATACCCGGCAAGCCCGCCGCAGGAACGCGGCAGCGCCGGGCACGGCGCGACACGGAAGCGGCAGAGGTACTCGCGCACGAAATCCAGCGGGTTGCCACGCCGGGTCTCGATGACTTCGCCGTCACGGACGAGTTCGATGCCGTCGGCGGTCGAGCGCAGCAGCGTGCGCGCCGGCAGGCCGATGAACGAATAGCGGCCCGAGTGTTCTCCGCCCACCACGGATTCGAGCAGGAAACTGAACGGAGCGGCGGCGAGCTTGCCGTAGAGCGACAACGGAGTGTCGAGGTCGGCGGGGCCCTCGAGCACGAGCGGGATGCGGTTGTAGCCACGGGCAGCGAGTGCCCGGAATCCGGATTCGGTCATGGCGTTCGTTCCAGCGCGAAGCGGCGGCTTCGCGGGATGCGCCTGGCGGCGCGGTTCCAAAGGGAGTTCAGCGATATGCGCGCACGGTCCGGCGACCGGCACGCGGCGGCGTGGCAATCAGCGCCAGCACCACCAACGCCAGCGGCGCCAGGGGCGCAGCAGCTGAAATTCCCGAAGAACAGCCATGAAGAGTCAAATCATCTCGAGGGTGATCCGGCAGCGACTATAGCACCCGAATGCGCTGCGCGGCCTGCAGCAGATCGTCGACGTGCGCATCGGCGGCCAGCGTGGACGCCGGCCGCCCCTCGTTGTAGCCATACGGCACGACAAGTACCGGCATCGATGCGGCCTGCGCGGCCTCGACGTCATTGAGCGAGTCGCCGATCATGACGGCCTGCGCCGGCTCAACGCGCAGCAATGCACAGGCATGCAGCAGCGGAGCGGGATCGGGCTTGCGCGGAAGGTCCGGTCGGGCGCCGATGATTGCGCTGAACAGCGATGCCAGCCCGGTGCGCTGCAGCAGATCGTCGACGAAGGCCTGCGCCTTGTTCGAGACACAGGCGAGCCGCAGCCCGCTGGCATGCATCGCCCGCAGCCCTTCGACCGCGCCCGGATACGCCTGCGCGCTGCGGCCGTTTTCGCGCGTGTAGTGGCGCTCGAAAACCGGCATGACGGCGTCGATCTCCGCAGCCGGCAGTTCGGCATCGCGCGATCCGGTCAGCGCCCGGCGCACGAGCACGCGGATGCCCTTGCCGACCCAGGTGCGCACACGCTCCTCGCCGGCGGGCGGCCGGCCGATCTCGGCGAGCATCGCGTCGGTCGCCACGGCAAGATCGGCCACGGTGTCGAGAATCGTGCCGTCGAGGTCGAGCAGCACGGCACGCGCCGCAAATCTGCGCCCGGGCGCGCCGACGGTGTCATCGATGGTGCGGGAGGTCGAAGAGGTCACGTCTCGAACGGGTATCGCAGATCAGGCAGATATGGCGGGTATGGATGCCTGCGGCGCACCGGCTCAACCCGCCGGCACGGTGTCACGCAGGGCGGCGCGCAGCGCGGCGATGACGCCGCGGTAACCGCCATCGGCATCGGGCGCTCCGAACACGGCCGAGCCGGCGACAAAGGTGTCGGCACCGGCCCGGGCGCAGGCGGCAATATTGTCGATCTTGACGCCGCCGTCGACCTGCAGGCGTATCGGCTGGCCGCCGGCGCGCACGTGCGCGTCGATGCGCGCGCGCGCCGCCTGCAGCTTCGGCAGCGCCGAGGCAACGAAGCGCTGGCCGCCGAAGCCCGGATTGACCGACATCAGCAGCACGAGGTCGAGGCGGTCCATCAGGTGATCGAGCCAGTCCAGAGGTGTCGCCGGATTGAACACGAGCCCGGCCTTGCAGCCCTGGTCACGGATCAGTTCGAGCGTACGGTCGACGTGACGCGATGCTTCCGGATGAAAACTGATCCAGCCGGCGCCGGCGCGGGCAAAATCGCCAACCAGCCGGTCGACCGGTTCGACCATCAGGTGCACGTCGATCGGCGCTTCGACGTGCGGGCGCAGGGCCTCGCACACCATCGGGCCGATACTCAGATTGGGAACGTAATGGTTGTCCATCACGTCGAAATGGATCCAGTCGGCGCCGGCCGCCTGCACGGCCCGTACCTCCTCGCCCAGACGGGCAAAATCGGCGGACAGAATGCTGGGTGCAAGAATGAAGTCGACGGGCATGCCGGTGATCGGAAAAAGGGTTTCGGGCCTGTCCCCGGAGGGCGCTCTATATCATTGTAGCGACCCCGGATACGCGTCTGCCGTGCCTGATACCGACCAGTCTTACGATTTCCGTGTCGAGGTGGACACGTCCTACCTGCCCGAGCAATCGCAGCCGGAGGCCTCGTGCTATTCGTTCGCCTACACGGTGCGCATCACCAATGAAGGCTCGGTGGCGGCCCAGCTGATCAGTCGCCACTGGTTCATCTGCGACGAGGACGGCCGGATGATCGAAGTGAGCGGGCTCGGCGTCGTCGGCCAGCAGCCGTTGCTGCGCCCGGGTGAACGCTTCGAATACACCAGTGGCAGCCAGCTGGCGACGCCGGGCGGCGAGATGTACGGCAGCTATTTCTTCGTTGCCGAAGACGGCAAGCGCTTCGACGTACAGATCCCGCAATTCACGCTGTGCATTCCGCGCACGCTGCATTGAGCGGACGTTCACTCGCCCGGGCACGCCCGGCGCGCCTGGGTGTCACCCTCAGCGCCACCCTCGCCCGGATTGCCGGCGGTCTCGGCCTGGCCCTGTCGATGAGCGGATGCGCCGTGGCCGCGGAACCGGCAGCGACGCCGCTCCCGGTCCCGACGATGCAGACCGACACTATCGCCGTCACCGATCTCCCCGGCTGGGAAAACGACCCGCTCGACGGTGTCGAGCGGGCCCTGCGCCGGCAGTGCGCACTGACGCGCCCGCCGGCGCCATGGCCCACGCTGTGCGCACAGCTGCCGGCGACGTCAGATCTGCGCCAGTGGATCGAAACGCACTTCGTCGCCCGGGCGCTGGGTCAGCCACCGGCTCAGCCAGACGCCGGCTCATCCGGCACCGGACTGCTGACCGGCTATTTCGAGCCACTCCTGCACGGCTCGCGCGAACGCACCGGTGTACACCAGACGCCGGTCTACGGGCGTCCGTCCGACCTGATCGTCGGCGCGGACGGTGCCCGTCTGCGCCGGGCGGCCGATGGAAGCCTGAGCGCCTATCCGGCACGCGCCCGGATCGAGACGCACGGCCTGGCGCAGGCCCCCGTACTGTGCTGGCTCGACGACCCGGTCGATGCCTTTTTCCTGCACATCCAGGGCTCCGGGCGGGTGCGACTGCCCGATGGCCGTACGCTCTACCTCGGATTTGCCGACCACAACGGACATCGCTACCACGCGATCGGACGCGAGCTGATCCGGCGTGGCGAACTCGAGCCCGAAGCCGTGACGGCGCAGTCGATCCGCGCCTGGCTGCAGGCGCACCCCGCACAGAGCCGGGAGATCCTGCACAGCAATCCGCGTTACATTTTCTTTCGTGAACTGTCGGCGCGCAGCGGCAGTGCCGGTCCGCCCGGCGCACTCGGGGTTGCGCTCGAACCGGGACGCTCGGTGGCCACCGACCCCGCGTTCATACCCGCAGGCGCCCTGCTCTACCTCGACAGCAGCCACCCCGTCAACGGCGCCCCCCTGCGCCGGACCGTCGTCGCACAGGACCGCGGCGCAGCCATCACCGGCGCCGTGCGTGTCGACCTGTTCTGGGGTTCGGGTGACGAAGCCGGCGAACTCGCCGGACTCACCCGGCAGCCCCTCAGGCTCTGGCTGCTGTGGCCGCGCGGAGAAGCGCTGCCCGAAGGCTTGCACCGTCCGGGCGCCTGATCACCCGATCAGGTGTGAACCCGCATCAGCTGCAAACCCGCCTCACGACGCCGAGTTCGCCTCGAGCATCTGATTGAAGCGCTCGGGCGGAGCGTAGCCGCCCAGGCGCTTGCCGTTGGCAAAAAAGACCACCGGCGTGCCGGTGATGCCGAGCGAACGCGCGAGGTCGCGCACCTTTTCCAGCGGCGTCGCGCAGGTGCCGGGATTGTCCGGCACCCGGTTGTGCAGCATCAGTTCGTTCCAGGCCTTGCCCGGATCGGCCGCACACATCGCCTTGTTCGCCTTGCTTTCCGAGTCGGCCGCAAGGAAGGCGAGCGGGAAGGTATAGATCGTGACGTCGTCGACGCGCACGAGATCGGCGCGCAGACGCTTGCAATAGCCGCAGTTCGCGTCCTCGAAGAGCGCGATCACGCGCTTGCCGTTGCCCTTGACCTGACGGATCGCCAGATCGAGCGGCAGGCTGGAAAAATCGATGGTCTCGATCTCCTCGATACGCTCGCGCGTCAGATTGCGCCGCGCCTGCAGATCGATGAGGTCACCGTCCAGGAACAGATAGCGGCCCTGCCCGTCGACATAGAGCAGGCGGCTGCCGACCCGCACCTCATAGATGTCGGCAACCGGCGTCGAACGTACCTCGTCAATGGCGGCACTGCCGCCACCCAGCGCGCCCATCGCCGCGCGCACGCGCGCTTCGGCTTCGGGATCGACCGGGGCTGCTGCGTTGTCCGCTGCCTTGCTCGCCACCTGGTCGACGGACGGCGAAGCGGCATCGCTCGCCGTCGACGACGCCGCAAGTGCTGCCGATACGGGCAGCACCATCGGCTCCGGCGAGCGCAGGAGCCAGCCGACCGCCAGAACGAGTGCGGCAACCACGGCAATGAGGCCGAAACGCTGTCGGCATGAAATACACGGCATCGAAAACCCTCTTCCTGATCCGGCCTGCACATCCGGCACGACGACCCGGACGCAGCGCAAGCGGAAAACACATCCGTGCGCGCAGCACATGCATTTCCCGTAGCGCACAGTGTTGCACAGTGCACGCCCGGGCGCCGAAATGGTCATGCCAGCGGTGCGTCGCGCGCGCCGGACGGCGCCACTCTTCCAGTGTCCCGAGTTGAAAATTCGCTTCATAAAGACGCCGAGAATCGCCGCCATGCGGCGTTGCAAATCCTCGCGATAGCTACGGCTATCGCTGTGGTTTGCGCCTTGCCTGACGACGATTTCGCCCTCTTTATTTCTTCAGCGAACTTCCAACTCGGGACACTAGCGCACCGCGCGCCCGATCAACAGCGTGCGCATCAGATGCGAATGTGCGACGACCCGCCAGCCGGTGCGCACGGCCGCACGCGCCAGCCGGTCCAGCGGTGCCGGCACCGGCGGATGGTGATGATCGAACAGACGCTGCAGCGCATCGGTGGTGAAGCGCATCGCCGCCACCGGCTCGGCACGCCGGCGTTCGTACCGGTGCAGAAATCGACCATCACCCGGATCATCGACCGCATCACGCGCGCCGAGAATCCGGGCGAGCTCGGCGACGTCGCCGAAACCGAGGTTCATCCCCTGCCCGGCCAGCGGATGCACGACGTGTGCCGCATCTCCCGCAAGCGCCACTCGGCCCGCCGTCATCGAGGACACGCGGATCAGACGCAGCGGAAACTGCTGCACCCGGGAAATCGGTGTCATCGCGCCCAGCAGCGAGCCGCTGGCGCGCTCCACACGCGCGGCCAGATCTTCCGGCGCCAGCGCCTGCAGTTCGTCGGCCAGCGCGCCCGGCGCCGACCAGACGATGCTCACGCGGCCGACCGGCGACGACACTCGACGGGCTTTGGCGGGCGCGGCAGTACCCGCGGAAGCCGAATCGGGGTGTGCCCTGGACCTGCCGCCATCCGCCGACAACGGAGCGTACCCGCGCGGCTCCGCCGGCAGCGGCAGCAGCGCCAGGATGCCGTCCTCGCCGAACCACTGATACGCGCCGTCCCGATGCGACAGCGCGGTGTCGAAGTGCGCAACCAGCGCGCGCTGCGGATATTCGGACAAGGTATGGCGGATGCCGGCCGCTGCGCGCACCGGCGACAACGCCCCGTCCGCCCCGATGACCAGACGCGCCTCGACCCGGCGGCCATCGTCGAGCAGGAGTTCACGCACGCCGGACGGTGAGCGCGACGGTTGCGCCGGTGCTCCCGGATCTTCAGTCGCCGACAGCGAAGGTCGCGATCCGGATCCCGCAAAAGCGGACCCGGAGAAAGACGCAAAAGACGCAAACCCGGCATCGATGATCTGCACCGGAGTGGCACCAAGCGCCCGTTCGAGCGCCTGCATCAGATTGCGCTGCTCGACGATCCAGGCGAGGGCGTCGATGCACGATTCGTACGCACTGAAATGCAGTTCGTCGGCACGCGACGCAAACACCGGCCAGACGCGCATGTCATGCACTGGCGCCACCCGCGCCGCATCGAGCAGCGGCCAGACCCCGATCGAATCGAGTAGCGTGCGCGCCAGCGGCGAGAGCGCGAACACGCGCAGATCCCAGGGATCCGTCGGCGTCGAGGCTTGCGCCGGGCCACGCCTGCCGATTAGCGCCGTCGACCAGCCGGCGCGCGCCGCGGCAAGCGCCGCCGCCGCGCCGACGGCACCACGCCCGACGACCGCGACGTCGACGCACAAGCGATCGTGAGCGGCGCCCGACGCACCGTTGCCCGCAGCATGGCCTGACATGCTGCGGATTATAGGCAGCCGGTCCGGCGCGAACGCAGATCCCGCGATGACGACCCCGGAAGGTTCGCCACCCGATCCCTTCCTGCCGTGTCGGCTCTTCTGTTAAGATTGCGCGCTTCCCGCCGGGAATCTCCAGCGCGCACGCGCACCCGGCCGGACAAGGCGCGCCGCGCGACTGGCCGGCGCCCCGGGGCCAAGTAGCTCAGTTGGTAGAGCAGAGGACTGAAAATCCTTGTGTCGGTGGTTCGATTCCGCCCTTGGCCACCATATTCAAAAGCCCGAACCCGTTTCGGGCTTTTTC
>DAIUFU010000097.1:0-3790 GCA_036844405.1 Burkholderiaceae bacterium
GCTGGTTCTGGGTCTGGCCGGCATTGACGCTGTCGACCGATCCGCGCCGTCGGCTTCGTCGCCGGCATCATCGTTATCCGGAGACGATCGGCCGTGCGATCGTGCGGGCGGCTGGTGCTGCCGGAATCGGCAAGCGGGTTACGGCGCACACGCTTCGTCACTCGTTCGCGACTCACCTGCTCGAGTCCGGTGTCGATATTCGCAGAGTGCAGGAGTTGCTCGGGCACAGCGATGTCAGCACGGCCATGATCTACACACACGTGCTGAAATCGGGAGCCGCGGGTACGCCGAGCCCGCTGGATGCGCTGCAGGTGGCGAGTGGTGCGGCTGAAGTTGCCCCTCCGCCCGTCAGGCCTCCTCCGACAGAGCCTCCTTCTTCTGCGTCGGCGTGACGCCGTTCTTCACCGAAACGATTTCGGCCAGGATGGCCACGGCAATCTCGGGCGGCGTGTGGCTGCCGATGTGCAGGCCGATCGGACCGTGCATGCGTGCGATTTCTTCCGGCGTCAGGTCGAACATCGCCAGGCGCTGGCGGCGTCGTTCCGTGTTGCTGCGCGAGCCGAGCGCGCCGATGTAGAAGGCCGGCGACTTGAGCGCTTCGAGCAGCGCCAGGTCGTCGAGCTTGGGGTCGTGCGTGAGCGCGACGATGGCGGTGTTCGCGTCGGGGTGGAATTCGGCGACGACGTCGTCGGGCATGCCGGGCAGCCAGGTCACCTGCGGGATCTCCAGCGTGCTGTAGTACTCCTCGCGCGGGTCGCAGATGAAGACCTGGAAGTCGAGCGCCTTGGCCATTTCGGCCAGCACGCGCGAGAGCTGGCCGGCGCCGATCATCAGCAGGCGCCAGCGCGGCCCGAAAATGGCGCGCGCCGTGTGCCCGTCGAACTGGAAACTTTCGCCGGGCTGCGCCGGTTCCAGGCGAGCGTTGCCGGTATCCAGGTCGAGCGTGCGCGCGACGACTTCGTGCCGGGCCGTGCGTTCGAGCACTTCGCTGATCCAGCCGGCGTCGGTGACGGGTTCCTGCAGCAGGCGCAGCGTGCCGCCGCAGGGCAGCCCGAAGCGGGCGGCTTCGTCCTTGCTGACGCCGTAGAGAATCATCGACGGTTTGCCCACGCGCTCGCCGGTGCGCGCGCGTTCGATCAGGTCGTCCTCGACGCAGCCGCCGGAGACCGAGCCGACCACCAGGCCGTCGTCGCGCAGCGCGAGCAGCGCGCCGACCGGGCGCGGCGCCGATCCCCAGGTTTCGATGACGGTGATCAGCCACGTGCGGCGGCCCTCGGCGAACCAGTCGCGCGCGTGTTCCAGTACTTCCCGATCGATGCTGTCCATCAGAGTCCTCCCCGGACAGGCTGGACAGCCTGTCCGCAGCGTGCATTGCCTTCGCCCGTCCTCAACCGCTCCAGTACGACAGGAGCACGGCGATGACGACGATGGCCACGATCCACATCCACCAGCGCGTGGGCGCGCCCGCGGATTTCGTCGCCGCGGGCGCGCCTGTCGTGGCGTCCGGCGACGCCGGTGCGCCGGCATCCGCCGCTGCTTCGGCCGCTGCTTCGGCCGCGCCGTCCGCCGCGGCCGGCGGCGTGCCGAGGCAGCGTTCGAAGGCGGTGAAGAAATCCTCCGCGATCTTGGCTGCCGCGCCGTCGATCAGCCGCGATCCCACTTGTGCGAGCTTGCCACCAATCTGCGCGCGGGCGCTGTATTGCAGCGTCGTGCCTGCCGGATTCGGCGCCAGCCGGACGTCCGCCGAGCCCTTGCCGAATCCGGCGGCGCCTCCCTGGCCGTCGAAAACGAGCGTGTAGGACGTCGGCGCGACGACGTTTTCGAGTTTCAGGCGGCCCTTGAAGCGGGCGTTGACCGGGCCGATGCGCATCTTGACGACCGCCAGGTATTCGTCGTCACCGGTTTTCTCCAGCGACTCGCAGCCGGCGATGCAGGCTTTCAGTACGTCCGGGTCGTTCAGGGCCGCCCAGGTGGCATCGGGCGCGGCCGGGATCAGTCGTTCTCCCTGCATGTCCATATTGGCTTGCTCCTCTCGCAGTCGGGCGTGATCGGGTGTTTCGATTCCTGTCCATGTCTACGCGCCGGCCGGCGTCAGCCGCCGGGTGTGGCCGCGGGCGGCCCGCCTCTCCGGTGCCTGCCAGCCGGCGCGCTCGCGCGCGTCGCGCCACACCGGTCCGTCGCGGCGCCCGCTGCCGCCGCGCGCAGCGTCCGGGCCAGCTCCGCCAGGCTCTGCAGATTGTGTACCGGCAGCATCCGGTCGACGTGCGGCAGCAGCGCGCGGATTCCGCTGGCGCGCGGCTCGAACGCTTCGTAGCGCAGCAGCGGGTTGAGCCAGATGAGCTGATGGGCATAGCGCGCCAGGCGCGCGGCTTCGTCGCCGAGCGTGCCGTGTTCGTCGCGATCCAGGCCGTCGGTGACCAGCAGCAGCGCGGCGTTGCCGGTCAGCAGGCGGCGCGCCCAGCGGCGGTTGAACAGCGCCAGGCTCGACGCGATGCGCGTGCCGCCCTTCCAGTCCTGTACGCGCGTATCGGCCATGGCCAGCGCGATGTCGGGATCACGGTGGCGCAGGCAGCGGGTGATGTCGGTCAGGCGCGTGCCGAAAACGAGGGTGTGCACGCGCTGGTGATGCTGCGTCAGTCCGTAGGCGTAGTGCAGGAAGGCACGCGCATAGCGGTCCATCGAACCCGAGATGTCGATCAGGATGACCAGCGGCGGCACGCGCAGCTGCGGGGCCGAGCGCCGGATCTCGATCGTGTCGGGCGCGCGCGCCAGCCGGTGCAGCGTGCGCCGCAGGTCGATGCGCCCGCGCGCGGCCGGCTGGAAGCGGCGCGTGCGCAGCGGTCTGAAAGGCAGCGGCACCGTTTCGGCGAGCCGGCGCGCGATGGCGAATTCGCTGGCCGACATCGCTTCGAAATCGGCGCGCTGCAGCCGCTCGCGCTCCGAAAAACCGAGCAGCATCTCGATGCGCTGCTCCCTGACTTCGCGCGGCGCGACCGGGGTCTCGGGCGGGGCCGGCGGCGACAGCGCTTCCTCGACGCGCCGCGTGCGCGGCTGCTCCTGTTTTTCCACGTCGCGGCCCTGCACGCGCGGCAGCATCAGGTACATCAGCCGCTCGAACAGCTTCGGGTCGCGCCAGAAAGCGCGAAACGCGGCGTCGAAGACGGGCTGCTGTTCGTGCCGGTCGATCAGTACGGCCGACAGCGCCGCGTGCACGTCGTCGCGCCGCGCCAGTCCGACGGCCTCGACGGCGGCGATGCCGGCCAGCACGCGGTCGGAGCCGACCGGCAGGCCGGCCGCGCGCAGGACGCGGGCGAAGTGCGTGATGTTGTCGGCGATGCGGCCTGCCATCTCGAAACCGTGGGTCGCTCCGTGGTTTGCGCCGCCGTGCTGCGGCAATCCGTCGGGACGAACGCCGCGCCGGCGTTCAGGGAGACTGCCCGATGATGCCCTTCGTGCGCAGTTCCTCGAGGATGACGGCGCCGGCGCCGGCATCGACGCGCTCGATGTCGTCCTGGTACTTGAGCAGCACGCCGAGCGTGTCGGAGACCGACTGCGGGTCGAGTGACATCGTGTCCAGCGCGACCAGCGCGTTTGTCCAGTCGATCGTTTCCGCCACGCCGGGCGCCTTGAACAGGTCGAGATTGCGGGCACGCTGCACGAAGCCGACCACCTGCTGCGCCAGGCGCTCACCGGCGCCGCTCGCCTTGCGCCGGATGATGTCGAGTTCGCGCGCCGCGTCCGGGTAATCGACCCAGGCGTACAGGCAGCGACGCTTGAGCGCATCGTGGAT
>DAIUFU010000097.1:3890-7925 GCA_036844405.1 Burkholderiaceae bacterium
CGGATCTCGAGCATCTGCCGCGCGACGTTCCATTCGTAGGCGGCCGAGGCGATGTCCAGGCCCTCGTAGCACTGCAGGCGGATCAGGGGCGCCCGCAGCGCGCGCGCCAGCACCTTGGCCAACTCGGTCTTGCCGGTGCCGGCTTCGCCTTCGAGCAGCAGCGGCCTGCCCAGGCGCAGGGCGAGAAAGACGGCCGTGGCCAGTGCGCGGCCGGCGAGATAGTCCTCGCCGGCCAGCAGGGCCAGGGTTTCATCGACGTTGTCGGGTCGGGTCACGTTGTCGGCATCCGGGTTTCAGGGTCCAGGTTTCCGCGTCCGGACCTCAGCGCCCGAGCGCCCGCGCAACGGCGCGCCGGGCCATCACGTTGACCATCGCGGCGCGATATTCGGCCGAGGCGTGCAGATCCGCGTTGCAGCCGGCCGCGTCCACCTGGACGCCGTCGAGCGCCGCCGGCGAGAAGTCGCGCGCGAGCGCCTGCTCCATCTCCGGGACCCGGAAGGCGTGCGAGCGCGCGCCGGTGACGGCAACGCGCACGCCGTCGGCGGCCTGTGCGACGAACACCCCGACCAGGGCGAAGCGCGAGGCCGGCTGCGGCAGTTTTTCATAGGCGGCACGCTGCGCGAGCGGGAAATGCACGGCGACGATCAGTTCGCCCGGATCCAGCGCGGTGGTGAACAGGTCGAGGAAGAAATCGTCGGCGGCAATCCGGCGTCGATCGGTCTCGATCGTGGCCCCCAGCCCGAGCACGGCAGCCGGATAGTCGGCCGCCGGGTCGGCGTTGGCCAGCGAACCGCCGATCGTGCCCTGGTTGCGCACCATCGGGTCGCCGATCGTGCCGGCCAGTTCAGCCAGTGCCGGCAGTGCCTCGCGGACCTCGGGCGAGCGGACGACTTCGGAATGACGGGTCATCGCGCCGACGCGCAGTGTCGATCCGTCGCGGCGGATGCCGCGCAGGCCACTGATGGCGGCCAGGTCGACAAGCGTGGTGGCCGAGGCCAGACGCAGCCGCATCGACTGCACGAGGCTCTGGCCGCCGGCCAGGTAGCGGGTTTCATCGTCGCTGGCGGAGACGGCTTCGGCAACGGCGGCGGGACGCTGATATTCGAATTCATACATGGCGGTCTCCTCCTCAGGCGATGCCGTTGGCGATGCGCCAGACGCGCTCGGGCGTGGCCGGCATCGGCACGTCGCGCACGCCGAGCGCGTCGGTGAGCGCATTGATGAAGGCCGACGGCGCGCCGATCGCGCCCGCCTCGCCGCAGCCCTTGACGCCCAGCGGGTTGTGCGTGCACGGCGTGACCGTCGTGTCGACGACGAAGCGCGGCAGATCGTCGGCGCGCGGCATCGTGTAATCCATCATCGAGCCGGTGAGCAACTGGCCGGATTCCGGATCGTAGCGGCAGCCCTCGAGCATCGCCTGGCCCAGACCCTGGGCGACACCACCGTGCACCTGGCCCTCGACGATCATCGGATTGACGATGTTGCCGAAGTCATCGACGGCGACGAACTGCACGACGCGTGTGCGCCCGGTCTGCGGATCGACCTCGACTTCGCAGACATAGGCGCCGGCCGGGTAGGTGAAGTTCGCCGGATCGTAGAAGGCGTTCTCGTTCAGGCCCGGCTCGAGCTTGTCGAGCGGATAGTTGTGCGGCACGTAGGCGGCCAGCGAGACCTGTGCGAAGGGCACCTTGCGGTCGGTGCCCGCCACGCGGAACTCGCCGTTCTCGAACTCGATGTCGGTGTCGGCCGCCTCGAGCAGGTGCGCGGCGATCTTCTTGCCCTTGGCGATCACCTTGTCGACCGCCTTGACGATCGCCGAGCCGCCGACCGCCAGCGAGCGGCTGCCGTAGGTGCCCATGCCGAAAGGCACGCGGCCGGTGTCGCCGTGCACGATCTCGACGTTTTCGACCGGAATGCCAAGCTTGCCGGCAACGACCTGGGCGAAACTCGTCTCGTGGCCCTGGCCATGGCTGTGCGTGCCGGTGAAGACGGTGACGGTGCCGGTTGGATGCACGCGCACCTCGCCGGCTTCGAACAGACCGGCGCGCGCACCGAGCGCCCCGGCGATGTTCGACGGCGCGATGCCGCAGGCCTCGATGTAGCACGAGTAACCGAGCCCGCGCAGCAGGCCGCGCTGCGCGGCTTCGGCCTTGCGCGCCGCAAAGCCGGCGACGTCGGCCAGTTCCTGCGCCCGGTCGAGCGAGGCCTGGTAGCCGCCGCTGTCGTAGGTGAGGCCCACCGGTGTGGCGTACGGAAACTCGGTGATGAAGTTGCGCCGGCGCAGTTCGGCTGGATCCATGCCGAGATCGCGCGCGCACTGTTCGGCCATGCGCTCGATGACGTACGACGCTTCGGGGCGCCCGGCGCCGCGATAGGCATCCACCGGTGCGGTGTTGGTGAACACCGCCTTGACGTCGACGTAGATCGCCGGCGTGCGGTACTGACCGGCCAGCAGCGTGCCGTAGAGGATCGTCGGCACGGCCGAGCCGAAGGTCGACAGATAGGCGCCGATGTTGGCGACGGTGTGCACGCGCAGCGCGAGGAAATTGCCGTCGGCATCCATTGCCATCTCGGCCGTCGTGACGTGATCGCGGCCGTGGGCATCGGCGACGAAGGACTCACTGCGCTCGGCTGTCCACTTGATCGGTCGGCCGACGCGCTTGCTGGCCCAGACCAGTGCCGTGTCCTCCGGATAGAGGAAGATCTTCGAGCCGAAGCCGCCACCGACGTCGGGCGCGATCACGCGCACCTTCGATTCCGGCAGGCCGAGGACGAAGGCGCACATCAGCAGGCGCTCGACGTGCGGGTTCTGGTTGGCGACATACAGCGTGTAGCTGTCGTCGTGCTTCGAATATGACGCGTTGGCCGCGCGCGGCTCCATCGCATTGGGGATGAGCCGGTTGTTGATGAATTCCAGACGCGAGACGTGCGCGGCCCGGGCGAAGGCGGCATCGACCGCTTCCTTGTCGCCGTGGCCCCAGTCGAAGCAGAGATTGCCGGGCACGTCATCGTGCACCAGCGCCGACGCGCTCTCCGCCGTCGCTGTATCGATGACGGCCGGCAGCACGTCGTAGTCGACCTCAACCAGTTCGGCGGCGTCCTTGGCCTGCAGCAGCGTTTCTGCAACGACGAGCGCGACGGTGTCACCAACATGGCGCACCTTGCCCTGCGCGAGTGCCGGGTGTGGCGGCTCTTTCATCGGCGAGCCGTCCTTCGAGTGGATGAGCCAGCCGCAGGGCAGGCCGCCCACCTTCGCTTCGGCGAGATCCTCGCCGGTGATGATGTCGACCACGCCGGGTGCGGCGCGGGCCGCCGTCGTATCGATCGAGACGATGCGTGCATGCGCGTGCGGCGAGCGCACGAAGACGCCGTACGTCTGACCGTGCATCACGACGTCGTCGGTGTACTGGCCGGCGCCGGTGAGGAAGCGCCGGTCTTCACGGCGCAGCAGCGGCTGGCCGATCGGTGAAACGGGGGCGTTCGCAAGATCCGTCATGACGTCCTCCCCACTCAGTTGCCGCTCGCGGCGACCTGCTCGATCGCGCGCACGATGTTGTGGTACCCGGTGCACCGGCACAGATTGCCTTCCAGGCCCTCGCGGATCTGGGCTTCGGTCGGATTCGGGTTGTCTTCCAGCAACTGGACGGCCGACATCACCATGCCCGGGGTGCAGAAGCCGCACTGCAGCGCGTGGCATTCATGAAAGGCCTGCTGCATCGGGTGCAGCTCGTCGCCCGTGGCCAGGCCCTCGATCGTCGTGATCGAGGCGCCTTCAGCCTGCATGGCGAGAATGGAGCACGACTTGATTGCGCGCCCGTTCATGTGCACGGTGCAGGCACCACACTGGGCGGTGTCACAGCCCATGTGCGTTCCGGTCAGTTGCAAATGCTCGCGGATGAACTGCACGAGCAGGGTACGGCGGTCGATACGGGCGGAAACGGGCTTGCCGTTCACCGTCATCGTCACGGTCTCTTCCATGAGGCCTCCTTTGGCAATGGGTCGTCCACCGCGGATTCCGGGCAGTGCGACCTTCTG
>DAIUFU010000098.1:0-7895 GCA_036844405.1 Burkholderiaceae bacterium
GGAACTGTCGCGCGATCCGAAGATCGCCATTCGCCTGCGCGGCTTCGGGCTCGCCCGGGCCGAGCTGGCACACATGCCGGAAGCGACCGTGCCGGCAGCCATGCGCGCGCTCGAGCAGGCTGGCAGCACAGTCGCACAAATGAAGGCCATCAAGACGCACAACCCGTTTGCCGTCAACGATCTGTATTTCGCGCAGGCCACCGGCGCAGTGCTCAAGGACATGAACCGCTTCGGCTGTTCGCTCGTCTGGGGTCATCCGCAGGCGCCGATGGGAACCCGGGCGGTCATCGAGCTGATCGAGACGCTGGTGCTGCAGGGCGGCGGACTGGGTCTGTTCACCGGTTGTGCGGCGGGCGACACGGCCATGGCGGTCGTGATCGAGGTCGGCGATCGCTGAACACGTGCACCGCGTGCATCCGGCACGACTGCTGGCGGCACGCATCCCGGGAATCGGCCGGAGGCGGCCGGCGGGCAGGTCGGCGCTTTCGTCGTCGGCATGTCATCGCAACGGGTGCGGTGCCCGACACGTGGACAGGGCGGAACAGGGCGTTTCGCCAGGGAGACGGACATGAGCCTCGACGAATGGATTGAAGGACACGCCCGGGAAACCCCGGAGCGGATCGCGATCCGCTTCCCGGGGCGCGACCTGAGCTATGCGCAGTTCGCGCAACGGATCCGGCAGGTGGCCGCTGCGCTGGCACGAGCCGGCGTCGCGCGCGGCGGCTGTGTCGGCTGGCTCGGCTTCAACAGCCCGGAAATGCTGGCGCTGCTGTTCGCCGCAGCCCGGCTGGGCGCGAAATTCATGCCGTTGAACTGGCGGCTGGCCGCGCCGGAGCATCGGCAGATGCTCGGCGACTGTCCACCCGACGTGCTGGTGGTCGAACCGGTCTTCGTTGCGCAGACCGATGCGTTCCGCAGCGCGCTGGGCACCATGCGGCTCGTCACCACCGGGAAAGCCCTTCCGGGCTGGACGACCTGGGACGGTTTTCTCGCCGGCGCCGACGAGGCGGCGCTGCCGGCGCGCGCCGACTTCGCCGACGAACCCCTGCTCGTGTGCTACACGTCGGGCTCGACCGGAACGCCCAAGGGCGTGGTGCTCACGCAGCGCGCTGTCGCCGCCAACGCGCGCAACAGCGTGCACATGCACGACATGACGGCCGCCGACCGGATCCTGACGACGCTGCCGATGTTCCACGTCGGCGGACTGAACAACCAGACGACACCGGCACTGAGCATCGGCGCCACCGTCGTGCTGCATCCACGCTTCGAGGTCGAACCGACCTTCGACGCGATCGAGCGCGAACACATCACGCTGACGGTGCTCGTGCCGGCGCAGCTCGACCCGATGATGGCGCACCCGCGCTGGGCGACGGCGGACCTGTCCAGTCTGCGCATGATCTCGACCGGCTCGACGGTTGTCTCCGAAGCACTGATCCGCGCCGTCCACGAACGCGGCATTCCGGTGGCCCAGATCTACGGTGCAACGGAAACCTGCCCGATCGCCGCCTATCAGCGGCGCGAGGACAGCGGCTTCGTCGGCAGCGCCGGACGCATCGCGCAGAGCTGCGAGATCCGCATTGTCGACGACTACGGCAAGGACGTCGCCACGGGCACGAGCGGCGAGATCCTCGTGCGCGGCGAGAACGTGATGAGCGGCTACTGGAACGCGCCGGAAGCGACGGCCAACGTGCTCGTCGATGGCTGGTTCCACAGCGGCGACGTCGGCCATCTCGACGAGGCCGGCCTGCTCTGGGTCGACGGGCGCAAGAAGGACATGATCATTTCGGGCAGCGAGAACATCTATCCGGCCGAAATCGAGAACATCCTGGCCGAATCACCGGCGATCGAGGAAGTGTCGGTCGTCGGCCGCCCGGATCCGCGCTGGGGCGAGATCGTCGTTGCCGTGATCGTGCGCCGGCCGGGCCACACGATCGACGCCGCCGGCGTGCTGGCGCTGCTCGAAGACCGGATCGCACGCTACAAGCATCCGAAGGACGTCGTCTTCCTCGAGGCCCTGCCCCGGACCGCGCTGGGCAAGGTACGCAAGGAAGAGGTGCGCCACATGGTCGCGCTGGCGATGAACGATGACCACGACGCGGCGACACCGGCCGATCCCGCCGTGCCGGCTCCGGCACCCGGTGCGGGCGGCGGTTCGAACCAGACCCGTCCGGGCGCTCCGATGACCGGCACCGGCCATTGAAACCCACATGAATCCGCATGCAGGAAGCCACGACATGACGCTCAAGATCGGAATCGACGTAGGCGGCACCTTCACCGACTTCGTCGTCACCCGCAACGATGCCGAACCGGCGATCTTCAAGACCCTGTCGACGCCGTCGGACCCGTCGATCGCCGTCATCCAGGGATTGACCGACATCGCGGCCAGCCAGACCCCGCCGATGACGCTGGAGGCGTTCGCGCCGACCATCGACACGATCGTGCACGGCACGACGGTGACGACCAATGCGACGATCACCGGCAACGGCGCGAAAAGCGCGCTGCTGACCACCGAAGGCGTGCGCGATGCGCTCGAGATGCGCCGCGGCATCCGCGAGGAGCAGTACAACAACCGCTACACCAACGTGAAGCCGCTCGTGCCGCGCTACCGCCGTGTGGGCGTGCCGGGCCGTCTCGACCGCAACGGCGTCGAGACGGTGCCGCTCGACGTCGAGGCGGTGCGCCGCGCCATCGCGCAGTTCCAGGCGGAAGACGTCGAAGCGGTCTCGATCTGCTTCATGAACTCGTTCGCCAACCCGGCGCACGAGCAGGCGGCGGCGGAGATCGTACGCCGCGAGATGCCGGGTGCCTATCTGACGGTGTCGACCGATCTGCTGCCGTCGATCCGCTTTTACGAACGGGTGAGCACGACGGCGCTGAACTCCTACGTCGGCCCGATCCTGAACCGCTATCTCGATCAGCTCGTCACCCGTCTGAAAAACGCCGGCTTTCAGGGTCTGCTGCTGATCATGCAGTCCAACGGCGGCGTCATCACGCCGCAGCTGGCGCGCGAGAAAGCCGCGCTCACGCTGCTGTCGGGGCCGGCAGGCGGCCCCGGAGCAAGCCTGTTCTACGTACGCGCGCACGGCCAGAACAAGTGCATCACGACCGACATGGGCGGCACGAGTTTCGAGACCTCGGTCTCGGTCGAAACGCCGATGATCAAGAACGACGGCGAGGTCGCGCGGCACAAGCTGGCGCTGCCGATGCTCGACATCCACACGATCGGCGCCGGTGGCGGCTCGATCGGCTGGCTCGACGAGGGCGGCCTGCTGCGCATGGGCCCGCAAAGCGCCGGCGCGGATCCCGGCCCGGCCTGCTATCGCAAGGGCGGCGAACTGCCGACCACCACCGACGCCAACGTCGTGCTCGGCTATCTCGACCCGTCGTTCTTTGCCGGCGGCAAGATGGAGCTCGACGTCGAGGCGGCACGCAAGGCGATCGAGACCCACATCGCCCGCCCGATGGGTCTGTCGATCGAGGAAGCCGCCGCCGGCATGTACCGGGTCGCCTGCAACAACATGGCGCAGGGCGTGCGCGAAGTGACGATCAAGCGCGGCTTCGATCCGCGCGAGTTTCCGATCGTGCCGGCCGGCGGCGCCGGGCCGATCCACGCCTGCGCGATCTGCGACGAGCTCGAGATCCCGCTGCAGATCGTGCCGCGCGAATCGTCGGTGCTGTGCGCCTTCGGCATGCTGATGAGCGAACTGAAGCACGACTTCGTGCGCACCTTCGTTGCCCGCTTCGACGGCATCGACTGGGCAAAGCTCGATGCCATGATCGACGAAATGGCCCGCGAAGGCGACGGCCTGCTCACCGAGGAGCGCGTGCCGGCCGAGCGGCGCCGCACCGAAATCAAGCTCGACTGCCGTTACATCCGCCAGTACCACGAGGTCTCGTTCATCGTGCCGCGCGAGTCGATCACGGCACGCGATGTGGCCGACATCGCGCAGCGCTTCCATGCCGAACACGAACGGCTCTACGGCTACTCGCTGGCGGACGAGCAGACACCGATCGAGGTGATCAACGTGCGCGTGCAGGCGATCGGCACGACCGAACGTCCGGGCTACCGGCGCGACGACAGGCAGGGCGCCGACAGCGCTCACGCGCTCAAGGGGCGCCGCACCGTTTATCTGCCGCTGCGCCAGGCGTTCGGCGAAGTGCCGATCTACGACGGCCACCAGATGCGCCATGGCAACCGGGTCGATGGCCCGGCAATGATCGAGCAGGTGACGACGGCGATTTTCGTCGACACGCAATTCGACTGCGTCGTCGACGCGCTCGGCTCCTTCGTGCTGTTTCGCAAGGGTCGCGACGAACTGGCCCGCGCAGCACTCGGCAACCAGACCACGGCCTCGGCCTGACGGGAGAAGCCAGATGAATACCCTGAATGCCCCGCAAGCAGACACCACGGCCGGCCAGGCCGGTGTGGAGATCGATCCGATCCTGCTGTCGGTCTACGCACGCACCTTCAAGTCGATCACCGACGAGATGAGCATCTCGATGGAGCAGACGACGCGCTCGCCGATCCTGTGCGAAGCCAAGGACTACGTCACCGGCCTGTACGACGGCGACGGCCGGATGCTCGAACAGACCGAGAACCTGCCGATCCTGGCGTTCTCGCTGGCGCCGGTGTGCAAGTACATCAAGGAGTACTTCGGCGACGAGATCTATCCCGGCGACGTCATTTTCCACAACGATGTGTTCAGTCTGGGCAACCAGAACAATGACGTCGCAGCCTTCAAGCCGGTCTTCTTCGAGGACAAGCTGGTTGCCTGGACGGCAGTCAAGGGCCACCAGGCCGACATCGGCGGCAACGTCGCCGGTGGCTACAACCCCAATGCCGTCGAAGTCTGGCAGGAGGCGCTGCGCATTCCGCCGGTGAAGGTCGTCGAACGCGGCAAGCTGCGCAAGGACGTGTGGAACCTGATCTTCGCCAACGTGCGCCTGGACATCGTCCAGCACGACATGAAGGCCGAGATGGGCGCCTGCACCGTCGGCGAGCGCCGCGTGCTCGAACTGCTGAACAAATACGGTCTGGCGAGCTTCGAGGCGCACAAGCAGGCGCTGTTCGATGCGACGCGCCGGATGATGGAAGCGGAAATCGCCAAGATCCCGAACGGACGCTATTCCGGCGAGGGGCGCGTCTATTACGACGGGCGCCACGAAGGTTCGAAATTCACGATCCGTGTCGACATCGACGTCGAGGACAACCGGATCCGCTTCGACTATTCGCGCACCGATGCGCAGACCAACGGCTTCGTCAACGGCACCTACACGTCGAGTGCGTCGGCGACGATCCTCACGCTGCTGCAGATGGTCAATCCGGACATTCCGCACAACGAGGGCATGGTCGAACCGATCGAGATCATCATTCCGGAAGGCAAGATCCTGAATGCGGCCTATCCGAAAGCGACGACCTTCGGCAACCACCTGTGCCCGCCCAATGCGGACGCCATCCAGCGCGCACTGGCGCCGGTGCTGCCCGATCGCGTGACGGCCGGCTGGAACAATCTGCTCGCCTCGCTCACGACCGGCATCGACCCGAACACCGACGAGAAATACGTCGACATCGGTTTCATGGGTCTCAAGGGGGGCTCCGGCGCGATGCTCGGCACCGACGGGTATGATCATATCGGCATGATCGATGCCTCGGGTGGCGTACTCGACCAGGACTATGAAATGTTCGAGCAGCAGACGCCGCATACCCTGCTGCGGCACGAATTGCTGATGGACTCGGCCGGCGCCGGCCAATGGCGCGGCGGCCTCGGTGTCGAGACGATCTTCCGCATCGGCTCGGACGATACCCAGCTGGTCACTTTCGGTGACGGCGACTTCGAACCGGCCTTCGGCCTGTTCGGTGGCGGCGATGCCGGACTGAACTTCATCCGGCTCAAATACCCCGACGGCACCGAAGTCGTGCCACGTAACAAGGACCTGGTCACCGGAGTGCCGAAGGGCACGATCTACCACCAGGTCGCCAGCGGCGGCGGCGGCTACGGCGACCCGAAGAAACGCGATCGCAAGGTGCTCGCCGAAGAAATGCGCAACGGCATGATCTCGCCGGAAAAAGCGCGCGAACTCTACGGCTGGGAAGGATGAACGGACAGGAAACGGATACGGCACCATGGATTTTGAACTGACTGAAGAGCAGCGCGCCGTACGCGAGACTTTCGCGCGCTTCGCCGACCGGCGCATCTCGCCGAATGCGGCCGCGCTCGACGAAGCGGGCGAGTTTCCGCGCGAACTCTTCCTGGAACTGGCCGGACTGGGTTTCTTCGGCATGCGCTATCCGGAGGAAGCCGGCGGCAGCGGCATGGCCCTGACCGAGTTCTGTCTGGCGCTGACCGAGCTCGCGCGCGGCTCGATGTCGCTGGCCGGGGCGGCAGCGATGCAGTCGCTGATGGGCACCAAGTTCCTGCAGATGCTTGGCAACGAGGACATCCTCGGGCGCCTGTTCCGTCCGGCACTGGAGGGAAAGAAGATCGGCGGCATCTGCATGACCGAGCCCGACGCCGGCTCCGACCTGGGCTCGATCGCCACGACGGCGCGCAGGGTCGACGGCGGCTACGTCATCGACGGCCACAAGACCTGGATCACGTCGGCGCCGGTGGCCGATTTCTTTACGGTCTTCGCGCGCGCCGGCGAGGAGAGGAAGCTCACGATCTTCCTCGTCGAGCGCGATTTCGCCGGCCTGCAGATCGGGCGCGCGATCCACAAGATGGGCGTCTGGGCGCTGCCGACCTCCGAGGTCTCGTTCGACGGCTGCTTCGTGCCCGACACGCATCGCCTCTCGCGCGAGGAAGGCGACGGCGAAGTGCATCTGCGCAAGACGCTGGCCGAGATCCGCATCATCACCGGCGCGATGGCGCTGGGCGTGGCGCGCGCGGCACTCGACGAAGCAGTGCGTTACGCCGGCGAGCGCAAGCAGTTCGGCAAGGCGATCAACCGCTTCCAGGCGATCCAGTTCAAGCTGGCAGAGATGGCGACCGGACTGGAAGCAGCGACGCACCTGGTGCGCTACGCCGCCTGGCTGGCTGATGCGCAGCGTCCACACCACAAGGAGGCGGCGATGTGCAAGCTCTTCGCCACCGAGACGGCAGCATCGATCTGCGACCAGGCCGCCCGGGTGCTCGCCTCCTACGGCTACGCGATGGAATACCCGGTGCAGCGCTACCTGCGCGACGTGCGCTTCACGCTGATCGGCGGCGGCACCAGCGAAATCCTGAAACTCATCATTGCGAAAGAGGTCAGTTCATGAGCTCCACTCCTGCCGCCCAGGCGGAAAAACCGCAGGCGACGACCCGGCGCATCCGCGTGCTGCTCGCCAAGCCCGGACTCGATGGCCACGACCAGGGGGCGAAAGTCGTCGCGCGCGCGATGATGGACGCCGGCTTCGAGGTCATCTACACCGGCCTGCGCCAGACCCCCGAGGCGGTCGCACGCATGGCGCTGGACGAAGACGTCGACGTGATCGCGCTGTCCAGCCTGGCCGGCTCGCACCTGCCCTTCTGCCGCAAGCTCAAACCGCTGCTGGAAGCCAACGGCCTGACCGACAAGGTCTGGATGATCGGCGGCAACCTGCCGGCGCAGGACCACGACGAACTGCGCGCGCTCGGCTTCAGGGGCATTTTCCCGACCGGTTCGAAACTGGACGATACCTGCGACTACATCCGGGAGAACGTGCGATGAATGACCGCGCCCCGATCGAACTGAACCCTGTCCTGAACGAGTCGGGACTGGAAGTCCAGCCGCTCTACACCGAGGCCGACCTGGCGGCCAGCGGCGGACTGGAAATGCTCGGCGCGCCGGGCGAATACCCGTTCACGCGTGGCATCCATCCGCTGATGTACCGCAAGCGACCGTGGACGATGCGCCAGTACGCCGGCTTCGGCAAT
>DAIUFU010000099.1:0-7832 GCA_036844405.1 Burkholderiaceae bacterium
GAGTCCTGGGTCGAGGTGCGCGATGGCGATGGACAGGTGTTGATGCGCGGTCTCCAGTCGGCGGGCAGTCGTCGGGAGGTATCCGGACCGAAGCCTTGGGCGATGACGATCGGGAATGCGGACTTCGTGCGCGTCGAGCAGGACGGCAATCCGGTCGATCTGGGGCCAGTGACGCAAAAAGGCGTAGCGCGCCTGCGGATCGACTGAACCGTGAATCGACACACGTTCGACAGGTCGCATTCCGGGCCAGAGCGCGAGCTGCTGGCGGCCGGTGCGTCGCCGCGCCGCGCGGCGCGGACGATGCACGTGCGCTGGAGCCGGCGCGAAGTGCGTATCGGCGGCGATGCGCCGATCGTCGTGCAGTCGATGACCAATACGCCCACGGCCGACGTCGAGGCTACCGCGGCACAGGTGGCGGCGCTGGCGCGAGCCGGTTCGGAGCTCGTGCGCATTACCGTGAACGATGCCGCCGCCGCCGCCGCGGTTGCGCCACTGCGTGAGCGACTCGACCGCATGGGAGTCGACGTGCCGCTGGTTGGCGATTTTCACTACAACGGGCACAAGCTCCTCACCCGGCATCCCGATTGCGCGCGTGCGTTGTCCAAGTACCGGATCAATCCCGGCAATGTCGGGCCCGGGCGCAAGCGCGAGGACAATTTCGCACGGATGATCGAGGTCGCCTGTGCCAATGACAGGCCGGTGCGGATTGGCGTGAACTGGGGCAGCCTCGACCAGGTGCTGCTGGCGCGGATGATGGACGAGAATGCCGTCGCGACGCAGCCGCGCGACGGACAGGCGGTGCTGCGCGAAGCGCTCGTCGTGTCGGCGATCGAAAACGCCGAACGGGCCGTTGCACTGGGTCTGCCGCGCGATGCGATCTGCCTGTCCGCCAAGGTGTCGCAGGTGCAGGAACTGATTGCCGTCTACCGGATGCTGGCGCGTCGCTGCGACTGGCCGCTGCATCTGGGCCTGACCGAGGCCGGCATGGGCAGCAAGGGCATCGTGGCCTCGACGGCGGCGCTGGCCATCCTGTTGCAGCAGGGCATCGGCGACACGATCCGGATTTCGCTGACCCCGGAACCCGGCGGTGAACGCACGCGCGAAGTCGTCGTTGCGCAGGAGATCCTGCAGACGATGGGGCTGCGCATGTTCGCCCCGCAGGTGACGTCGTGCCCGGGTTGCGGGCGCACGGACAGCACCTTCTTCCAGGAACTTGCCGCATCGATCCAGGGCTGGCTGCGCGACAGCATGCCGGAATGGAAAAAACGCTATCCCGGCGTCGAGACGCTGCAGGTCGCCGTCATGGGCTGCGTCGTCAATGGCCCTGGCGAGAGCCGCCATGCCGACATCGGCATTTCGCTGCCGGGTTCGGGCGAAACGCCGGTCGCGCCGGTATTCATCGACGGCGAGCGCAGCGTGACACTGCGCGGCGATCACATCGCCGAGGAGTTCGAGGCGATCGTGGCCGGCTATGTCGAGCGCCGGTTCGGCGCCGGCGCGGGGTCGACGGCGACGGGCTCTCCGCCGCCTTCCTCTTCCTCTTCCTCTTCCTCGAACCCGTCTGCCGGGACGCAGACACTGCAATCATGAAGACCGGATGATGAACGCTGCCGAACCGCGCCGCCCCCGTGCCGACCGCCTGAGCGGGGTCCGCGGCATGAATGACGTGCTGCCGGCCGATGAAGCCCTGTGGCGCCGTCTTGAAGAAGCGGTGGCCGACACCATGCGTGCCTATGGCTACCGACAGATCCGCACGCCGATCGTCGAGCCGACCGGCCTGTTCGTGCGCGGCATCGGCGAGGTGACCGACATCGTCGAAAAGGAGATGTATTCGTTCGTCGATGCGCTCAACGGCGAGCATCTTTCACTGCGTCCGGAAAATACCGCCGGCGTCGTGCGCGCGGTCATCGAGCACAATCTGCTCTATGACGGACCGCAGCGGCTCTGGTATGCCGGTCCGATGTTCCGTCACGAGCGCCCGCAGCGTGGCCGCTATCGCCAGTTTCACCAGGTTGGCGCCGAAGCGCTCGGTTTTGCTGGCCCCGATGCCGATGCCGAAGTCATCCTTTTGTGCCAGCGGCTCTGGGACGAACTCGGCATCACCGGCGTGCGCCTGGAAATCAACTCGCTCGGTCAGTTGCCCGAGCGTCGCGCCCACCGCGAGGCACTGATCGCCTGGTTCGAGGCGCATCGCGAGCAGCTCGATGCCGATGCGCTGCGGCGCCTGCACAGCAATCCGCTGCGCATTCTCGATACCAAGAACCCGGCGATGCAGGAACTGGTCGAGAACGCGCCGCAGCTCTCGGGATTCCTCGGTGAGGCGTCGCGCGCTCATTTCACACGCCTGCAGGAGCTGCTGCATTCACAGAATCTGCCGTTCCGGATCAATCCGCGGCTCGTGCGCGGTCTCGACTACTACAACCTGAGCGTGTTCGAGTGGGTCGCCGACATCGATGGCACGGCCCTGACGATCTGCGGGGGCGGCCGCTACGATCCGCTGATCGGAATGCTGGGCGGCAAGGATGCGCCAGCCTGCGGCTTCGCGCTGGGCGTCGAGCGCGTACTCGGCCTGCTGCGTGCCGGCGAGCCGGATGCGGCGTCCGGGGCGCAATGCGATGTCTACATCGTCCATCACGGTGACGCCACGCTGGAGGCGGCGTTCGGCGTGGCCGAGCGTCTGCGTTCGGCCGGACTGGATGTGGTGCTGCACTGTGGCGGCGGCAGCTTCAAGTCGCAGTTTCGCCGTGCCGATGCCAGTGGCGCACGCTTCGCGGTGATCATCGGCGTCGACGAACTGGCGCGCGGCGAGGTGTCCGTGAAGTGGCTGCGTGCGGACCGGGAGCCGACGCAGGCCGACGGTAGCGCCGGCGCAGGGGCAGCGGTGACCGCGACGCGACAGGAAAGCGTTGCGTTGGCGGCAATTGTCGATCGCCTGTTCGATGCGATCGGCGAGAATGACTGAATTTCCCGGGCGGAGCACCGATACGCAATGGCCTATAACCTGGAAGAACAGGAACAACTGGAGAGCCTGAAGGCTTTCTGGAACCGGTACGGCACCTTCCTGATCACCGTACTGGCGATCGTTGCGCTGTCGATTGCCGGCTGGCGCGGCTGGGGCTGGTATCAGCAGCATCAGACGACGCAGGCGGCAGGCCTTTACGAAGACCTGCGCCACGCCACGGAAGCGCACGACATCGAACGGGTACGTGCCGTGGCCGGACAGATCTTCGAGAAATACGGCCGTACGGCGTATGGCCCGATGGCTGCGCTGATGGCGGCACATGCCTATCAGCAGGCCGACGACAGCAAGGCGGCAAAGATTCCGTTGCAGTGGCTGATCGAACGCTCGGGCGACACCGCCTTCGGTCTCGTGGCGCGCTTGCGTCTGGCGGCGATCCTGCTCGATGACGGGCAGTGGGACGAAGGCCTGAAGGCGCTCGATACGCGCTCACCGGCCGGCTTTGCCGCCTTGTTCGAGGATCGGCGTGGCGACCTGCTGGCCGGCGCCGGTCGCCGCGACGACGCGCGTGCCGCCTACGAACGGGCGCTGGCGGCACTGGCACCGGACTCGACCCTGCGTGGCATCGTGCAGTTGAAGCGCGATGCGCTGGGCGGAGCGTCGACATGATCCGGAGGCCCGTTCGCCTGGTGCGCACCCTCCTGCTCGTCGTGGCAGTGGCCGCCGGCAGTGGCTGTTCCTGGTGGCCATGGTCGTCGACGCGCGTGAAGATACCCGAACCGCCGCCGATTGCCGCACCCATCGGGGTCGTCCAGTCCTGGTCGTTTTCACTGGGTCGGGGCGGCGTGAATTTCCAGCCGGTGCAGGCTGGAGACAGCGTCTGGGCCGCAGCCGCCGACGGGACCGTGGCGCGCTTCGATCCGGCCACCGGCTCGCTGCGCTGGCGCGTGCGTCTCGAACGTGCGCTGATCGCCGGTGTCGGCAGTGACGGCGAGACGGCCGTGGTCGCCGCGCGAGACGGCACCGTGATCGCACTGGACGGCTCGGGTGTCGTGCGCTGGTCGACTCCGGCCGGCGCCGAGATCGTCACGGTGCCGAGCGTCGGGCTCGGCCTGGCCATCGTGCGCACCAGCGACAACCGGGTGTCCGCCTTCGATCTCGACAGCGGCAAGCGGCGCTGGAGCTTCGATCGCCAGAGTCCGCCGCTCGTGCTGCGGCAGACGGCCGGCATCGCGATGGATGCCGCCAACGCCTATGTCGGCCTGCCGGGCGGCAGACTGGTGGCCTTGATGCTCGATAGCGGCGCGCTGCGCTGGGAGGCCGCGGTGTCGATGCCGCGCGGCGCCAATGAAATCGAACGGATCGCCGACGTGGTCGGCATGCCGCTGCTGGCGGCGCGGCAGATCTGCGCCGTTACCTTCCAGGGACGCATCGGCTGCTTCGAGGCGGCCAACGGGCGCACGCTGTGGGCCCGTGATCTGTCCTCGCCATCGGGCTTCGACATGGACACCGAACTCGTGGTGGCACCGGACGACGCCGGCCGGATTCATGCACTGTCCCTGCAGGGGGCCAGTGCCTGGACCCAGGATGCGCTGCAGGGCCGCACGCTGGCCGCACCCCTGCTGACCGCACGCCACGTCGTTCTCGGCGACCAGAGCGGTCTGGTGCACGTGCTCGATCGTGCCGACGGGCGCCTCGTCGCACGCATGCAGACCGACGGTTCGCGCATCGTGTCCGTGCCGATCGCGGCCGACGGCCGGATCATCGTGCAGACGAGCGCAGGCGGTCTGCATGCATACCGCATCGACTGACCCCGCATGAAGCCATCATCCATCCCCGTCCCGCTCTCCGGGAGTCCGCGCGGCCGGTTGCTGCACCTGTGGCGAGAATCTTCGTGCTCCCCGTAGTTGCGCTGGTCGGCCGTCCCAATACCGGCAAATCGACACTGTTCAACCGTTTGACGCGTACCCGTTCGGCGCTGGTGGCCAATGTGCCCGGGCTGACCCGTGACCGGCAGTACGGCAGGGCGCGCGTCGGTTCGCGACCGTTCATCGTCATCGACAGCGGCGGCTTCGAACCGGTGGCACGCGGCGGGATCGAGGCCCTGATGGCCCGTCAGACCCGCCAGGCCGTGGTCGAGGCCGACATCGTCGTCCTGCTCGTCGATGGTCGCGAGGGGCTGACGGCGCGCGACCGGGAGATCGCCGTCGAGTTGCGCAGGACCGCACAGCGGATCGTACTGGCGGTCAACAAGACCGAAGGGCGACCGCGCCACCAGATCGTCGCCGAATTTCATGAACTCGGGCTGGGCGAGCCCTGGCCGGTGTCGGCGGCGCATGGCGACGGGGTTGCCGAACTCGTCGAAGCGGTGCTGGCGCAGGTGCCCGGGGAAGATCCGGCAGATTCTGCTGCCGCGGAAATTCCCGCAGACGAGGCGGACGGATCCGGTGCCGCCGCACCGTCGCCCCGCCGCAGGGTGGCCGGGCCTGGCGAAGCGGCCGAAGCCGGGGAAACCGTCGAGGCGGTTGAAACAGGCACGGCGGTCGCAGCAGGCAGGCCGGAGCACCGGCCGGCCGATCCCTCCGGGCTGCCGACGCCCAGAGGCGGGCGCATCCGCGTTGCCGTCGTCGGGCGGCCGAACGTGGGCAAGTCCACGCTGATCAATACCCTGCTGGGCGAAGAACGCCTGGTCGCCTTCGATCGTCCCGGTACCACGCGCGACGCGGTGGCGGTCGAGTTCGACTATCGCGGGCGACCCTACACGCTGATCGACACCGCCGGCATGCGTCGGCGCGCCCGGGTCGACGAAGCGATCGAGAAATTCTCGATCGTCAAGACGCTGCAGGCGATCGAGGACGCCCACGTCTGCATCCTGCTGCTTGACGCCAGCCAGGACATTTCGGATCAGGACGCGACGATTGCCGGATATGTGCTCGACGCCGGACGGGCACTGGTGGTTGCGGTCAACAAGTGGGATCTGGCCGATGCCGGACTGCGCGAACAGGTGCGCAGCGAACTCGATCGCAAGCTGCATTTCCTGCGCTTCGCCAGGTGGCATTTCATCTCTGCTCTGGGCGGCTCGGGCATTGCGCTGCTGATGCGTTCGGTGCAGAGCGCCTGGTCGGCGTCGATGGCGAAGCTGCCGACGCCGAAACTCACGCGGGCCCTGCACGAGGCTGTCGAGCGGCAACCACCGCCCCGGCGCGGGCGCATCCGACCGAAATTGCGCTACGCTCACCAGGGTGGCCAGAACCCGCCCATCGTCGTCGTGCACGGCAGTGCCCTCGACGCGGTGCCGGATGCCTATCGACGTTATCTGGAATCCTGGTTTCGCGAACGGTTCGCACTGCAGGGCACACCCTTGCGTATCGAGTTCCGCAGCGGCGGGAATCCGTATGCGCCCGATTCCTGAATTCCGGCCTCGACCCCGAATTGCGCTAGAGTAGGCACGAAAGCCGGTTGCCGGAATGTCGGCATGCCGGTCGGCCCCTCGTCATCGAACCATGAGGAACCGCTGCAGGATCCGTTCGCGGACCTGCCGTACTTCAATAACAAGCTGGAGTTTCCATGAGCAACAAAGGGCAGATGCTACAAGACCCGTTCCTGAATCTGCTGCGCAAAGAACGCGTTCCGGTGTCGATCTATCTCGTGAACGGGATCAAGCTGCAGGGCCAGATCGATTCCTTTGATCAATATGTCGTTCTGTTACGCAATACCGTGACGCAGATGGTCTACAAGCATGCGATCTCGACGGTGGTCCCGGGGCGTGCGGTTCACTTCCAGGCAGAAGGACCGGCAGCCTGAACAAGTCTGAAGCTCTGGCCTCCTGTGTGCTGGTCGGCGTCGTCTTCGGGGCGACGCGGCCCGATCCGGAGTCGCTCGACGAACTGGCCGCGCTGGCGGATACGGCCGGTCTGGCGGTGCGCGAGCGTGTCGTCGTCCGGCGTGCACGCCCCGATGCCGCCCTGTTTCTCGGGTCGGGCAAGGCCGATGAAATTGCCGCGCTGCTGGCCGAGCAGGGCATTGAACTGGTCGTGTTCGACCAGGAACTGTCGGCGATCCAGCAGCGCAATCTGCAGCAGCGCTGGGGTGTTGCGGTCATCGACCGCACCGAACTGATTCTCGAGATTTTCGCCCAGCGTGCACAAAGTCACGAAGGCAAGCTGCAGGTCGAACTCGCGCGTCTCGAACATCTGTCGGCCCGCCTGGTGCGCGGCTGGTCGCATCTGGAGCGTCAGCGTGGCGGTATCGGCATGCGCGGCGGGCCGGGCGAAAAGCAGCTCGAACTCGACCGGCGCATGCTCGGCATCCGCGTCAAGCGCCTGCGCGCACAACTGGCGCAACTGCGCAAGCAGCGCAAGACCCGCCGTCGCGCACGCGAGCGCAAGCCGGCGTTCTCGGTATCGACCGTCGGCTATACCAATGCCGGCAAGTCGACGCTGTTCAATGCGCTGACCGGCGCCGGCGCGCTGGCTGCGGACCAGCTGTTCGCCACGCTCGACACCCTGACGCGCCGGCTGCGCCTGCCTTCGGGCATCGAGGTGGTGATCTCCGATACGGTCGGATTCATCCGTGCCCTGCCGCACAGTCTGGTGGAGGCTTTCACCGCCACGCTCGAAGAGACGGCGCATGCCGATCTGCTGCTGCATGTCGTCGACGCCTGCGCCGAAGACCGGGACGAGCAGATCGCCCAGGTCGAGCGGGTGCTGGCCGAAATCGGAGCCGATCGACAGGACAGCATTCTCGTGTACAACAAGATCGATCGCAGCGGGCAGGCCCCCCGGATCGAACGGGATGCCTGTGGTACGATCGCCCGCGTACTGGTCAGTGCGGCCACGGGCGCCGGGCTTGACGGGCTGCGTGCGGCCATCGA